>CALMKX010000375.1 GCA_937867335.1 uncultured Acidobacteriota bacterium | reverse complement strand
CACCCCCGCCTCCTCCTCCACCCCCACCTCCGGAGGGTGACACCCTGCCCGGGGACGAGACCAGCTGGACCGTTCCGGACGATTCCTCCACCTACATCGGCGCCCTCGAGGCGGACGACAGTGAGTGGCAGACCACCGGCGCGGACGAGGGCGGCTACACCAGCGTGCGCCTGGGCTCGAACCTGGGCACGCTCTCCGCGGTGACCGGCGCCGGCTACACCCAGGCGGCCGAGAGCCTGCTGGGCCTGCCCACCGGAGCCCTGGTGGCGGAGGCCGAGCCCGAGGTGGACTCGGCCGGGGCCTCCCAGCTGCGCCTGCGCCAGTTCGCCAACGGCCTCGAGGTGGTGGGCGGCGACGTTGCGGTGAGCGCGGACGAAACCGGGCACATCTACGCCGTGTTCGGGGACCCTCGCCCCAGCCCGAGCGTGCCGCCGCAGCCGAGCATCAACCCGCAGCAGGCCATCCAGGCGGTGATGGCCGCCCGGCCGCTCGACGGCGCCCTGCCCAGCTTCTCGCGGCTGGTGTACTTCGTGGCCTCGGACCAAAGCCTCCACCTGGCCTTCGAGATCCGCCTGATCGGTACGGATGCCGGCCAGCCGGTGGAGGAGCTGTACTACGTGGATGGCTTCTCGGGGCTGGTGATCGAGTCCCAATCGGTGAACACCCAGGCGCTCAACCGCTTCATCTACCACGCCGGCAACGGCTGGTTCCTGCCCGGGGCCCTGTGGCGGGCGGAGCTGTGGGCACCGGCGCGGGACTTCGACGTCAACACCAACTTCAACTACCTGGGCGGCACCTACAGCTTCTACCGCAACTTCTTCGGCCGGGACTCCTGGAACGGCCGCGGCGCGGCGATCAACTCCACCGTGCACTACGGCGTGGGCTACAACGACGCCTTCTGGAATGGCCGGCAGATCACCTTCGGCGACGGTGACGGGGTGCGCACGGCGTTCCTGGCCCGGGCTTTCGACTTGACGGTGCACGAGTTCACCCACGGCGTGACCCAGACCACCGCCGGGCTGATCTACCGCGGCCAGTCCGGCGCCTTGAACGAGGGCACTTCGGACATCATGGCCGCGGTGGCCACGGCCTGGGCGGCAGGTGGAGCGATCGGCCCCAACGTGTGGAAGATCGGCGAGGACGTCTACACCCCGCTGATCGCCGGCGACGCCGCCCGCTACATGGACAACCCCATCCTCTCGCCCACCGGCGGGCGAGACTGGTACCCCACCCGCTACACCGGCGCACAGGACAACGGCGGCGTGCACTGGAACTCGGGGATCGCCAACCTGGCCTTCAAGCTGATGGTCACCGGCGGCCGTCACCCGCGGTTGCTCTCGCCGGTGGTGGTGCCGGCCCTGGGCATGAACCTCGCGGCGCGCATCTGGTATCGGGCCCTCACCCGCTACCTGCCGGCCAACGCCACCTTCCGCACCGCCCGCTACGCCACCGCCCGGGCCGCCTTCGACTTGACCCGCAACAACGCGGTGTCCAACGCGGTGCACCGGGCGTGGGACGCCGTGGGAGTGCCGCGTTAGAAGGGAAGCTCCTTCGAGCCGTATTGCTTTCAAGTTGTAGATGTGCTATAAGCAAATACATTGATCCTTTCGGGTAGGTGCTGTGCTTCGGTTGGTTTGCCAACGCTCCGATTCCGGGAGACTGGTCTCCCGCAACTCGAAGGAGGTTCCCGATATGGTCCATCGCGCGCTTGTGCTCTTGGGGGTCCTGGGTTTGCTCGCCGTGCCTTGCCTGGCGGCGGACGAGGTGATTCGCGCCGGCATCGATCCGTTCGTGAGTCACGTTGAGCGTACGTACTCGGATCTGGCCTTGAACCCGATTCCGGCGGGGTTCTTCTGCCAGGGCTCGAAGGCCTTTGCCGGCAAGATCAACTTCCGCGGTGTGCCGCTCGCCACGGAGCCGGCCGGAGTGCTCGGCGGGGCGGATACGGTGATCCAGCGCCTGGACGACGCCGTGTTCGACGAGAAGGGCATCGCCCACACCCGGATCCAGATGCGAGCCCTGTCGCTGGTGAGCGCCAAGCCGATCCAGACCAGCTGCGGCCGCTACAACGTGTTCGTGTCGCTTGCCGGCACGCAGCCGATCTCGCCGGACTACCACATGACCATCGTGCGCAAGAGCGAGAACGGCGGCTATTTCCTGGCCGAGTTCACCGTCAACTTCCGGCTCAGCTTCGTGCCGGTTTCCGGCAACGGGCCGGTGCGCGAGCTGGTTCGTAGCACCACCTTCACCGGCGGCTCAGACCACAAATGGGCCAACCAGCCGGGGCAGAACGGCATCAGCTACGCAGGCAGCGTGAAGGTGGACACCAACGGCGACGGCCGGGCCGATACCGTGCTGCCGGGTACCTCGAACTTCGCCATGGGCTGGCAGGCTGTGGATGGGTTGGGAGGCAGCGTGAACTACGTGCCGTTCGAGTTCCTCTCCACTTCGGAAGACTGCGCTCACGGCTAAGGTCAGTTACTAGAGCTCCTCGACGGAGCCGCCGAGCGACCTCTGCTCGGCTGCTTCGGCTTGGAGGCGCTGAATCCGAATCGACAGAGAGAATGGACTTGTAGGTGAGTTTACGAACGATGCGGCGTCTATATCTACTTGCCCGAGAGTGCGAGATGTGCTACAAGCAAATTGCTAGATCGTCCCTCGCAAGATCGTAGGTTCCGTCGGCTGGTCGAAGCCAGATTCCGGGAGGCTGATCTCCCGTAACTCGATGGAGGTCCCGATATGGTCCGTCGTTCGCTCGTGCTCTTGGGGGTCCTTGGCCTGGTGGCTGTGCCCTGTATGGCAGCCGACGAGGTGATCCGCGCCGGTATCGATCCGTTCATCACCCACGTCCAGCGCAGCTTCACCGACCTGGACGTCAACCCCATCCCGGCCGGCTTCTTCTGCCCGGGCTCGAAGGCCGTGACCGGCAAGATCTACTTCCGTGGCGTGCCGCTCGCCACCGAGCCGGCCGGGGTTCTCGGTGCGGCCGACACCATCATCCAGCGCCTGGACGACGCGGTGTTCGACGAGAAGGGCATCGCCCACACGCGGATCCAGATGCGGGCTCTCTCGATGATGAGCTCGAAGCCGATCCGCACCAGCTGCGGCAGCTACAACGTGTTCGTCTCCCTCGCCGGCGAGCAGAAGATCTCCCCGCCGCACCACATGACCATCGTGCGCGAGACCGAGAACGGCGGCTACTTCCTCTCCGAGTTCACCGTGAAGTTCCGCCTGAGCTTCGTGCCGGTCTCCGGCAATGGGCCGGTGCGCGAGCTGGTGCGCAGCACCATTTTCCGGGGTGGTTCTGATCACAAATGGGCCAACCAGCCGGGCCAGGGCGGCATCAGCTTCGCCGGCGCGGTGAAGGTGGACACCAACGGCGACGGCCGTGCGGATACCGTGCTGCCGGGCACCTCGAACTTCGCCATGGGCTGGCGGGTGACCGAAGGGCCGAACGGTAGCCTCGACTACGCCGCGGCCGATTTCGACTCCCAGGCCAGCGACTGCTCCCACGGCTAATCTCCGGGTTCGACGCCAGGCGCCGGAGCGCAGCCCACGAACGGCTAGCCGCTCCGGCGCATCTCCCGCCGACAGCGCCAGTGCAGGTAGTGCACGTAGATCCAGAAACGCCGGAAGGCGGGGTTGCGGGTCTCGCGGTGGTGGTAGCGGTAGTAGATCTGCTGGGCGATCACTGAGAGCCGGAACAGCCCGTACACCTCGTAGAACGGCCAATTCTCGAGCTCGAGACCGCTTGCGCGGCAGTAGTGCTCCACCACCTCCCGGCGCCGGAGCATGCCGGGCAGATGAGTGGGTTGCCTGCGGGTGGAACGAGCGAGGAAGTCGTCCTCGGCCTCCACCCAGTAGGCGAGGGCGTTGCCGAGGTCCATGAAGGGATCTCCCAGGGTGGCGAGCTCCCAGTCCAGAACGGCCAGGATGCGGCTCGGATCCGCTCGGTCGAGCACCAGATTGTCCAGCCGGAAATCGTTGTGGATCAAGCAGATGCGCTCGCTCGATGGCATCCGTTCGCGGAGCCAGGCGAGGATTTTCTCGCCGGCCGGCACGTTCCAGGTGCGAGCTTTCCGGTAGCGCTCGGCCCAGCCCTCGATCTGCCGGCGGATGTAGCCCGCTCCCGGTGCCAGGGATTCAAGGCCGGCGGCGCGGAAGTCCACCCGGTGGAGCGCCGCCAAGAGCTCGATGGCGTTCAGGCAGAGCCGCCGGGCTATGCCGGGGGAGAGCTCGAGGCCGGGCGGCAAGCTCCGGCGCAGCACCAGGCCCTCCAGATGGCGCATCACGTAGAACGGCGCGCCGATCACCGATTCGTCCTCGCAGCAGGCCACCATCTCGGGCACCTGCGGGAAGACGGGTCGCAGCGCCCCTTGCAGGCGATGCTCCCGCACCACATCGTGGGCCGAGCGGGCCTTGGTACCGGCCGGGGGCCGGCGCAGCACCAGGTCCGCTCCGGGGTAGCGCAGGCGGTAGGTCCAGTTGGAAGCGCCGCCGGCGTATTGGCTCACCTCGGGAGGGCCGCCGAGACCGGGGATCCGCGCCTGGAGCCAGGCATCCAGCCGCTCGAGTGGCAGTTCCTCGCCCGGGCGGATGGGCCCGGCTTCGTCGCCGCCCTGCGGGCTCATGAGCCCCGGCGGTAGCGGGCGAGCTCGGCGCGAGCGATCAGGGCTCGGTGCACGGCATCCGGCCCGTCGGCCAGCCGTAGCGAGCGGGCCAGGCCGAAGAGGGCAGCAAGCGGGCCGTCCTGGCAGACGCCCGCGCCGCCGTGAAGCTGGATCGCCTCGTCCACCACCCGCTGGAGCACGTTCGGCGCCACCACCTTGATCGCCGAAATTTCCACCATAGCGCCGTGAGGCCCGAGCTCGCCGAGCTTCCAGGCGGCGTGGAGGGTGAGCAAGCGGGCCTGGTCGATCGCCATGCGCAGCTCCGCCACCCGTCCGCGATTGCCGTCGAGCTCGATCAAGGGCTTGCCGAAGGCGGTGCGCTCGAGGCCGCGGCGGATCAAGAGCTCAAGCGCCCGCTCGGCGGCGCCGATCGCCCTCATGCAATGGTGGATACGGCCCGGCCCCAGGCGGCCTTGGGCGATCTCGAAGCCCCGGCCGAGGCCGAGCACCAGGTTCTCCCGCGGCACCCGCACGTTCTCGAACCACACCTCGCCGTGGCCGGCGGGAGGGTCGTAGTCGCCGAACACCGTCAGCATGCGGCGCACGCTGACGCCCGGCGCGTCGAGCGGCGCCAACACTAGGCTGTGGCGGTGGTGGCGGTCCGCCTCGGGGTTGGAGAGGCCGAGGAAGAGGGCGAGGCGAGCCTCGGGGTGGCCGAGCCCGGTCGCCCACCACTTCTTGCCGTCGAGCACCAGCTCGTCGCCGTCCTGCCGGATGGTGGCCTCGAGGTTGGTGGCGTCGCTCGAGGCCACGTCCGGCTCGGTCATGCAGAACACCGAGCGGATCTCGCCGGCGAGCAGGGGCTCGAGCCAGCGGCGCTTCTGCTCCGGGCTGCCGTAGTGGTAGAGCACCTCCATGTTGCCGCTATCGGGGGCGTTGCAGTTGGTCACCTCGGGAGCGATCAGGCTCCAGCCCATGGCTTCGGCGAGCGGGGCGTATTCGAGCGGCGAAAGGCCCGCTCCGAGTTCGTCATCCGGCAGGAAGAGGTTCCACAGGCCGAGCTCGCGGGCCCGGGCCTGGAGCGTGCCGAGCACCGCCGGTACTCGCCAGCGGCGCCAATCGCCGCCGCTCTCGGCAGCGCGAAGCTCGCGGAAATAGCCCTCCTCGGCCGGCAGCACCTCGTCGCTCAAGAAGCCCTGGAGCCGAGCGAGCAGGGCCTGGCTGCGAGGAGAGGGCGTGAAGTCCATGGTGGCTCAGCGCCGGCGAGCTTCGGCCAGGAGCTCCCAGAGCCGGCAGGGCTTCAAGGGGATCTCGCGGATCTCGAGGCCGGGCTCGGCGAGCGCATCCTCCAGGGCCTGGGCGAAGAGCGCCCCCACGGGAATAGCGCCGGCCTCGCCCGCGCCCTTGACGCCCAGCGGATTGAGCGGGGAAGGGGTGGTCTGGTGGCCGGTCTCCACCCGCGGCACGTCGAGCGACGTAGGCAGCAGGTAGTCCATGAAGGTGGCGTTCTGGAGCTGCCCGCCCTCGTCGAACACCAACTGCTCGTAGAAGGCGTTGCCGATCCCCTGGGCCACGCCGCCGTGGATCTGTCCGTCGAGAATCAGCGGGTTGATCACCTCGCCGCAGTCGTGCACCACCACGTACTTCTGGATCTCCACCTGGAGCGTCTCCGGATCCACCTCCACCACCATGGCGTGCACCCCGGCGGCGGTGGCGCCGCGCTCGGGGCCGAAGTAGTTGGTGGCTTCGAGGCCCGGCTCGGTGCCCGGGCGTACGGCTCCGCGCATGGGATTCGCTTTGAGCGCCAGGGTGCCGAGCGGGATCGACCTGCCCGGCACGCCGCGCACCGAAACCGCGCCGTCGGCGAGTTCGAGATCCTCCGGGGCCGCCTCGAGCTCGTCGGCCGCGAGGCGCAGGATCTTCGCCCGCACGTCGAGGGCCGCGGCGTGGATAGCGTTGCCCGCCACCACGGCGCCGCGGCTGGCGAAGGTGCCGGCTCCCCAATGGAATTGGTCGGTGTCGCCGGTCACCACGTCGACGTCGCGCACCGAAACCCCGAGCTGGTCGGCGACGATCTGGGCGTAGGAGGTCATATGCCCCTGGCCCTGGGTGCCCACGCCGGTCGCCACGCTCACCCGGCCGCTCGCCTGCACCTGCACCCGGGCGCCCTCGTAGGGGCCGATGCCGGTGCCCTCCACGTAGGCCACCAAGCCGATGCCCAGCTTGCGCCCTGCCGCCCGCGCCGCCGGCTGCAGCTCGGCGCGGAAGCGGGCGTAGTCGATGCGCTCGAGAGCCTGATCGAGGATCGGCTGGTAGTTGCCGCTGTCGTAAAGCAGGTTGGTGAAGTCCTGGTAGAGGATCTCGTGGTCGACGGGGAAGCTCTCCGGCTTCAAGAAGTTGCGGCGGCGGATCTCGACCGGGTCGAGACCGAGCTCGCGCGCGGCCAGGTCGAGCAGGCGCTCCATCACGAAGATGCCGTGCTGGCGGCCGGCGCCGCGATAGGGGGTAACGATCGGCTTGTTGGTGTAGACCGCCCGGAACTCGCTCTGGTAGGCCGGAACGTCGTAGCAGGAGAGCAGCGTGCACTGGCTGTTGATCGGCACCGTGAGGCCGTAGGGGTTGTAGGCCCCGGCGTCGTGGAGGAAGACGTCCCGGATGCCGAGGATCCGCCCGTCGCGGGAGAGGGCCATCTCGGCGTCGTGGATCTGCTCGCGCTCCTGGGTGGTGGCGGTGAAGTTCTCCTGGCGGTCCTCGATCCACTTGACGGGCCGGTCGAGGCGCCGGGCGAGCCAGGGAACGAGCACCTCTTCCGGGTAGAACATCATGATCTTGGGGCCGAAGCCGCCGCCGATGAACGGGGCGACCACCCTCACCTGGTGCTCGGAGAGGCCGAGCATGCCGGCGAGGCCATTGCGGATGGAAATCGGCGCCTGGGTGGTGTCCCAGATCGTCAGGCGCTGGCTGCGGTCGTCCCACTCGGCGACGATGCCGCGATTCTCCATGGCGGCGGCCGTGCCGCGGTCGTAGCGGAAGCGCCGGGCCACCAGCAGCTCCGCCCGGGCTCGGGCCGCCGCGTAGTCGCCCTTCTGCTGCACCACGTGGGCGGCCAGGTTGCTGTCGAGGTCCTCATGGATCCTTGGCGCCTCGGCGGCGAGGCCGGCCTCGAGATCCACCACCGCCGGCAGGGGCTGGTAGTCCACCAGCACCTCCTCGGCGGCGTCCTCGGCCAGGTAGCGGCTCTCGGCCACCACCAGAGCCACCGGCTCGCCCAGGTGGCGCACCTTGCTGCGGGCGAGCGGCACTTGGGTGCGGGGGCGGAACACCGCCCCGGCGATCGGCGGCGCCGGCAGCAGCAGGGGGCCCGGGCGCCAGTAGTCGCCGAGGTCCTCGGCAGTGAGCACGGCCACCACGCCCGGCATGGCCCGGGCTCGGGAGGTGTCGATGCCGCCGATTCGGGCGTGAGCGTAGGGGCTGCGCACGAAGGCCACATGAGCCAGCCGGGCCGGGTTGAGATCGTCCACGAAGAGGGCCCGGCCGGTGAGCAGGCGGGGGTCCTCGTTGCGGGAGATGCGCTCGCCGAAGGTGCGGGTGGCCATCGTCGCCTCGTGCCGCCTACTTCTCTTCCACGAAGGCCACGATGCGGGCGAAGGCCGCCTCGCCGCCGGCGAAGCGGAACGGGAAGCAGCCCAGCCACACCCGCTGGTTGAGCACCTCGTCGATCTGCCCGCCGACGTTTTCGGCATGGAAGACGCCGTGGGGGAAGAGCTTGATGTGCATCACCTGGTAGTCCTCGGGCCAGGGCATGGCCTCGGCGAGCGAGCGGCCGATGGCTGCTTCCACTTCGGGAATCAGGTCCGGCCGGGCCTTGCGCACGTTGGTGTTGAAGGGATGGTCGGCGGCGATGCAGTCCACCGCCAGCCAGCGGATGCCGCGGTCCAGCACCCACTCGGCGAAGCGACCCTGGGGCCCGGGGTGCTTGAGGAAGCAGCGCGGCAGGTCGGGCTCGTGGGCGCTCGCCTCGACGACGCCCCGCACCGGGCAGGGGGCGGACTTGTGCCAGTCCTCGTTGTAGAAGCGGTGGTAGCCGGTGTGGATCACCAGGATGTCGCCCCGCTCGATGGTGATGCCGGTCTTCTTCTCCCAGGCTTCGAAGTGCTCGGGGCCGTAGATCTGGTAGTCGCCGATGCCGAACTGCGTGAGGTCGACGATGCAGGCCGGGCCGAAGAGCTTCGAGATCGGGATGCCGGCGATGTCCGGCCCGGGGTCGTAGAAGTGGATCGGTGAGTCCAGGTGGGTGGCGATGTGGTTGGTAGTGGAGATGAACTGGGCGTTGACGCCCTCGAAGGCCAGCCGCTTCACCCACTTCACGGTAGGACCCTCGTAGAAGGCGAACGAGGGGGAGTTCATCGAGAAGTTCTGAGACAGGTCGAGCACCTTGACCTTGCTCATGTCGTAGGGCACGTACACCGAAAGCCTCCCTTCGAAACGGATCAGGCCGCCATTCTAAGCCACCGGCATCCCCCGAGGGGCTTGCATGGGCTTGGCGAGGTCCGCTAAGATGTATGACATCATGCACCGCAGTCAACTCAACTTGGAGCAGTGGCAGTACGAGGCTCTCGTCGTGCGCGGCGAGCGCGAAGGGCGCAGCCTTTCGGACCTCGTGCGCGAGGCCGTCACGGAGTACCTCACCTCCGAGCCCAAGCCCAAGCGTCCCCTCTCCTCCCTCCGGGGCCTCGGCGAGGACGCCGAGAGCTCCGGTCGACGCCACGACGAGCTGCTTTATGGCGGTCGTTAAGGCCAGCGCGGATCGCTTCGGCCATCGCTTCGAGCGGCAGCTCTTCGTCGATACCAGCGCCTGGTTCGCCTTCGTCAACCGCAAGGACCCGGATCACCACACCGTGGCGCGCCTGCTCGAGCGCTACGAGGGCCGGCTGCTCACTTCCAACTTCGTGTTCGACGAGACGATCACCCTCTGCCTGGTGCGACTGGGCCACGAGGTGGCAAGGCAGGTCGGCGAGGCGCTGCTCGACCCCGGGCTCACCGACCTGGTGCGCGTTCAGAGCCAGGACGAAGCCGCCGCCTGGCAGCTCTTCGAGGCCCGGCCGGACAAACGCTACTCCTTCACCGATTGCACGTCCTTCGTGCTGCTGCGCCGTCTGGGCAAGCCGGCAGTCGCCGCCCTGGACGACCACTTCCGGCAAGAGGGTTTCGAGGTGGAGGTGGGGTAGGGCTCAGCTCGTACTCGGCTCGAGCTGGGGGATCAGGCTGAAGGCCCGCTTGTCGCGAGTCCGGAAGACGCTGAAGCCGCGGCGATCGAGTGTGAAGATCTCGAAAATCTGCACTTGCTCCGCCAGTAGAACCAGCGTGGCGTCGGCGAAGTCCATGGGGACATCAGAGTACTTCTCCATCAACCATGCAGCGGCTTGAAGGTGTGAGCGAGCCGAAAAGTCGACCACCTCGAGCCCACTGCTAGCGACCAGCTCCGCCAGAGCGCCGGGGCCTCCCTGCTGGCGGGCGACCAGGAACATCGCTTCCACGATCACCGCCGTGGTCGTGAGCAACTGCCCCGAGAACCGTTCCAGACTTTCGCAGACCGGCAGGTGGTAACGGTCTCGCTGGTTGAGATAGGCCACCAGAGGACCGGTGTCGACCAGCCGCGCCTTCACGGGCGCCAGTTCGTCTTCTGGAGATGGTCCTCCAGGGAACCTGGACTCTCTTCTCCGAGCTCGAAGGAGAGCCGGCCCCGCAAGGGCCGAATTCGGGCCGAGAGTGGGCTGAGGAGCAAGGCCTCGTCGAGAATCTGTCGGGCCACTTCGGAGAGGCTCACTCCCCGCACTGCCGCACGGTCTTCGAGAGCTTGGCGGCACTTCGGATCGATTCGGAGCGTGAGTGTGCGACTCATTCGCACAGTGTACGACACTGTCGCACGAACTGGAATCGGCGGTTCGTCGCCTGGGGAGCGAGGACTAGATCCCGTACTCCTCGGCAAAGGCCACCAGCGCTTCCTCGAACACCCTGAGCGACGGGCGAACCAGACCGGCGCCGATCTGGCCGACTCCGGCCTCTCGGTGGGCGATGCCGGTGTTGATGCGCGGGGGGATGCCGAGCTCCACCACCCGGGTGAGCTCGATGCCCACCGGTGTGCCGCGGAAGTCGAGCGCGGGGATGGTGAAGTGGGGGTGCTCGCCGAGGGTGATCTCGTACATCTCGAGGGTGGCGTCGCGGGCGTCCTTGGGCTTGCCCGAGATGAAGGTGACGATCGCCGGCGCCGCGGCCATGGCGAAAGCCCCGAGCCCGGCGGTTTCGGTGATGGTGGAATCGCCGATGTCGGGATTGGCGTCTGCCGCCGAGAAGCCGGCGAAGTAGAGGCCGTCCGGCGTCGAGGAGGCAGCGGTGAACCAGCGGTCCCCGAGGCCGCTCACGCGGATGCCGAACTCGGTGCCGTTCCTGGCCATGGTGGAGACCAGCGTGGAGCCCGCAACTCCGTGGGCGGCGTCCGCCGCAGCCTTGCAGGCGGCCATCACCGGGTTGAGCACCGAGAGGGCGTTCTCGCCCAGGAAACGCACCACCTCGGCGGCGAGAGCGCGATCCTCCGTGGCCTGGATGATGCGCGGCGCGAGCAGGCGGGTGAAGATCAGCGACCCTGCCTTGTTGCGGTTGTGCCCTTCATCGCCCATGTGGAGGGCCTCCGCCACCAGTGCGCGCAGATCGAGCCCCTCGCCGGCGGCGAGCGCTGCACCCACCAGAGGCGCCATCTCGCGGTTGATCCAGGCCAGCTTGGCGAGCACCTCGGGGCTGTAGGCACCGTAGCGCAGCACCTTGCCGTAGCCCTCGTTGAAGTTCGAGAAGGCCCGGTTGCCGTGGCTCGCGTTCTCTACCACGTAGACGGCCATCGACGGCGAGGTCACCCCCGCCATCGGCCCCACGCATCGGTGGTGGTGGCAGGGCTCGAAGCGGATCTCGCCGGCTTCGAGCTGGGCTCGGGCCTCCCGCTCGTCGGCCGCCCAGCCCTCGAACAGCACGGCGCCGATCAAGGCTCCACGCAGCGGCCCGGAGGCCTCGGCCCAGGCGATCGGCGGCCCGGCGTGGAGCAGCAGGCGGTCCCCCATGCCCGGCACCACGTCGCGGGCCGTCGCCACGCCGGTGAGGATCGGTCGGGCGGAAGTGAGCCGCTCGAGAGCGGCGCGGTTAGCCAGGTCGAGCTCGCTGCGTTCAAGCGCCAAGGTCCTACCTCCGCAATCGGTCCAGAATCGCCAGCAAGCGGGCATTGCCGCCCGCGGGCGGCCGCCACTCCACGTGAGAAACGTCCGCACCCTGGGCGGCGAGGCTCTCGGCGAAGGTCTCCAGGCCCAGGTTGAGGGCGGTGAGCGGTGTTCCGAGAGCTTCGAGCGCCACCGGGCGGGTCGGCCCCTGAGCCGGCGCCGCCAGCCGTTCGGCGAGGTAGGCGAGAGCTTCGCCCGAGTCGCTGAACACCCGGGCGCCGGCTTCGCTCAGTCGGGCGACCTGGCTCGAAAGGCGCTGGGGGTCCTCTTCGGTGCCCACCACCAGGGCCACCACCTCGGGGCCAGAGCCCTGGCGCACCTGCTCGATCGCCGGGGCCCACTCGGCAGCCGGGTCGGGATGGGCGGCATCCCCCAGCACGAAGTCGAGCAGGATCAGCCCGGTTGCCGGATCCGCGGCCTCCTGGCGGAAGCGGCGCAGGCGCAGATCCTGGTCGATCGTGGGGTGAAGGCGCCCCACGGTGAAAGCGTCCTCGCCGAGGTCGAGCAAGGTATGGCCGCTGCTCTCGGCCAGGCTCGGCAGCGGCAGGCTGCCCTCCACTTCGAGGTTCGAGCTGATCGGGCCAAGGAAAGGCAAGAGGCCGAGCAACGCCTCGTAGGCCAGGGTGCCACCGGAGAAGAGAGCGCGCAGGGAGCCTGGCGCCGGTTCCGTGGCTGCCACTGCCGACTCATCGGCCGAGTCGAGCCCGGCCGCGAGCTCGGCGGCCTCGCTCAAGCTCGAGGCGAACCAGAGCTGCCCCAGGCGGCGCAGGGGCGGAACGTAGCCGAGGAACGCCACCACAGTGGGCTTGCCGGTGGCCCGCGCGGCGGCGAGCACCCGGGCGGCCACGGCCGGCGCCGGAGGCTTGGAGATCAGCACGATGACGCGGGTGCGCGGGTCCCGGGCCAGGAGATCGAGGGCCAGGAGCGTGCTGGCTCCGCCCACCTCGGCCGAGAGGTCCCGGCCGCCGGTTCCCAGGGCCTGAGAAACCCCCGAACCCAGAGCGGCGAGCCGGCTCGCCACCATCTGCAGGCCGGTGCCGGAGGCCGCCACCAGGCCTACGCCACCCCGGGGCACCCGGTTCGCGAAGCCGAAGCCCACCCCGGCCACGATCGCTGTGCCGCAGTCCGGGCCCATCACCAGGAGGCCGCGCTTCGCCGCCTCGCGTTTGAGCTCGAGCTCCTCGGCGAGCGAGACGTTGTCCGAGAACAAGAAGACGTTGCGCCCCAGCTCGAGCGCCTCGGCAGCCAGGCGGGCGGCATGGCGTCCCGGTACGGAGATCAGCACCCAGCGGCCGTGGGGTTGAGCCCGCGACGCCGCAGCCAGGCTCTTGAAGCGGTAATCCTCCTCCTCGCCGCCCGAGGCCCGCCGGTGGAGCAGCGAATCGAGCTCGGCGAGCGCTCCCAGGGCCGCCTGCTCGCTTTCGCCGCGGACCACCACCAGCAAATCGTCCGGCGCGAGCTCGCCGAGACCGGCCGGCAGGAGGCCCTGGGCCGCGAGCAGCTCGAGGTTGGTTTCCGTGGCCATGCCGGCGCTCGCGTCGAGCACGCCGGGAAGCCCCGCGAGCCCTTTCTGCACCTGGAGCAGCACGATCGAGTCGCAGTAGGCCCCCGGTCGGAGCTGGTAGCAGAGGGCGCTCATCGCAGCGCTTGTTCGATCTCGAGCCCCCAGGCGAGCAGGCGCTCGTCGCCTCCCGCGAGATCGGCGAGCTGAAGTCCCATGGGCAGGCCGAGCTGGCTTCGACCGGCGGGCAGCGTGAGCGTGGGGAAGCCGGCCTGCGTCCACGGCAGGTTCATCACCGGGTCGCCTGTGGCCTCCAGGCCCTCGGGGGCGGGGCCGGTCGAGGAGGGCGAGATCCAGAGGTCCACGCCGTGGCTCCGGGCCAGCTCGGCAAGCTCCGAGGCCAGAGCCGCCCGGCCCCTTCTCGCTTCGGCCATCTCGGCCTCCGAGACCTCCCGGCCACGCTCGATCGTGGCCCGCGTCTTCGGCCGATACAGCTCGCGGTACTGGGCGAACCAGGCTTCGTGGGTGCGCGCCATCTCGCCGTCGAAGAGCCGATGGTGGCGGCGCTCGATCGCTTCGAAGTCCGCCATGGCGGGCACCTTGTGCACTTCGTAGCCGGCCCCTGCCAGCCGCTCGCAGGCGGCGCGGAAGAGCCCCAGCCCTTCCTCGCCGGCGCGAGCCAGGTAGGGTCCCTCGGGTATACCCAGCACCGGCCAGCGGCGGATCGGCCGCTCCTGCCAGTCGGCGATCAGAAGGCTCGCGGCGAGGCGGGCGCCGGCGGCATCGGCGGTGAAGCAGCCCACGTGGTCGAGGAACGGCGAGACCGGGATCACTCCGGCCCGGGAGATGCGGTCGTAGCTGGGTTTGAAGCCCACCACGCCGCAGAAGGAGGCCGGCCGGGCGATCGAACCGATGGTCTGAGAGCCCAGGGTGAGCGGTGCCAGGCCGGCGGCGACGGCTGCGGCGGAGCCGCTGCTCGAGCCGCCGGGGGTGTGACCCGGCCGATGGGGGTTGCGCGTGGGGCCGGGGGCGAAGCTGGCGAATTCGGTGGTGACGGTCTTGCCGAGGATCAAGGCGCCGGCGCTTCGCAGGCGGGTCACGCTCTCGGCTTCCGGGCCAGCGAGCGCCTCCGGGGGCAGCTCGCTGCCGGCCCGGGTCTCGAAGCCGTCGACGTGGAAGATGTCCTTCACTCCCACCGGCACGCCGAACAAGGGCGGGCGGCCGAGGGGATCCGGGAATCGCTCCGCCAGCGCCCTCGCCTCGGCCTCGAGCCGCTCGAAACGACGAGGCTCCGGAACGAAGGCGTGGATCTCGCCCTCGAGCTCGGCGAAGCGGGCCGCGCAATCGGCCAACAGCGTGCCGAGAGGAAGCTCGCCCGAACGCAGGCGGCGGGCGAGTTCGGGCAAGGGCGGCAGAGGACGCTGGCTCATGGCCCGGAGAGCTCCCGCGCCTTACGGGCCGCGAGCAGCACGGCGTCGACGATGTGCTGATAGCCGGTGCAGCGGCAGAGGTTGCCCGAAAGGGCGAGGCGGATCTCGTCTTCCGTGGGGTCGGGGTTCTCCGCCAGGAACGGCACCAGGGTCATCAGGATGCCCGGCGTGCAGAAGCCGCATTGCAGCCCGTGGGCCTCGCGGAAGGCCTGCTGCAGCGGGGCGAGCTGCTCCGGGTCGCTCGCCAGGCCTTCGACCGTGGTGAGCGAGCGACCGTGGGCTTGCACGGCCAGCAGCAGGCAAGAGCGCACCGCCTCGCCGTCGAGGAGCACGGTGCAGGCCCCGCACACGCCATGCTCGCAGCCCACATGCGTGCCCGTGAGCCCCAGGTCGTGACGGAGGAAGTCCGAGAGCAGGAGGCGCGGCTCGACCTCCCGCTGGTAGCGGCGCCCGTTGACTTCCACCTCTACCTTGAACCTCAACGCGGGCCTCCCGGCGAAGCCTCGGCCGCCGCTCGGGCCCGAGCGGCGGCGGTGGTGAGCGCCCGGCGGGTGAGCACGCGGGCGAGGTGACGCTTGAACTCTGCGCTGGCGTGGATATCGCCGGCGGGGTCGATCTCCCGCTCGGCCGCCAGGCCCGCCGCCTGGTCGAAGAGCCTCTCCGAGGGGAATTCGCCGCCGAGCATCGCCGCAGCCTCGCGGGCCGCCACCGGGGCATCGCCGGCCGAGAGGTAGGCCCAGCGCGCCTCTCGGCAGCGGCCTTCGCTGTCCAAAGTCAACAGCGCCGCGACGCCGGCCTGGGCGTAATCCCCGTGGCGGCGGGCAACCTCGAGGAAGGCCCAGCCGGTCCGAGCCGGCAGCGGGGGGATCTCCACCTCCACCACCATCTCCTCGGGCTCGAGGGCCGTGGTGAGCAAGCCCACGAAGAAGTCGGCCGCCGTCACCCAGCGCTCGCCCGCGGCGCTGCGCAAGCGGAGTCTCGCCCCCAGCACCACGGCCAGGGCCGGCAGCTCGGCGGCCGGGTCGGCGTGGGCCAGGCTCCCCCCCAAAGTGCCACGGTTGCGGATCTGCGGATGGGCGACCCACGGCATCGCTTCGGCGAGCAGAGGGGCTCGCCGGGCCACCAGCGGGTCCTTCTCGAGCCGCCGCTGGCGCACCAGGGCGCCGACGGAGAGGCCGCCGTCGGCTCGCTCGCTCAGGAAGTCGAGACCCGGAACGCGGTTCAAGTCGATGAGGACGGCGGGCTTCGCCAACCGGAACGAGAGCAGCGGGATCAAGCTCTGGCCGCCGGCCAGGACCTTGGCTTCGCTGCCGTTGCGGCCGAGCGCGGCGAGAGCCTCGTCGAGGCTCTGCGGTGCGAGATAGTCGAAGGCAGCTGGCTTCATGGCGCCCGGCTCGAGGAAAAAGTGCGGGAAGTGTAGCAGGGCGGAGCTGGCGAGGGGCGCGGTCTACTGCTCTTCGTCGTCCTCGTGGACCTTGCCGTTGCCGGACTTGCCGCTACTCCGGCCGCTGCCTCCGCGGCTGGCGCTCAAGAGCTCTTGGAAGGACTCGTGGTAGTAGCGCAGCAGCTGATTATGCCCACTGATGATGATCGAGAAGGCGAGCTCTTCGGCGCGGGCGAGCGGACGGTCGAGGCCGAGGGCGCGGTAGACGTCGACGTCGGCTTCGATCGGCATGCTCGGGCCACGGCGCTCGATGCGGCTGTCTGTGCGATCCGGCAGTCGCCAGCGCACCGGCCGCTCGTTCACGGTCTGGATGGCGTTGTAGAGGTCCGCGAGATCGACGCAAAGCGCCTGCATGATCTTCTCGAGGGTGTCGAGCGAAGGCTTCTGCTTGCCGGTTTCGTAGGCGGAGAGCATCGCCTTGGTGACTCCGGCGGCGTCCGCCACTTCGTACTGCTTCTTGTCCTGCTTGTCGCGGATCCAGCGCAGCGCCTTGCCCAGCCCATCGAAAGCGGTCGTCTCGCTCATGGCGCTACTCTACGAGGAATCGTTCCCGCAAGCAACCCGTAAGTCTTTGCACACCAGTAGGTTACGTGACGAGGATAATTATCGCGAAGGGAAAGAAGTTGCCCTTCAAGATGCCTTTTTCTCTTTCAGGGATCACTCTGGCCCGGCTTTCCCGATCCCCTTGGCGGCTCGTGTCCAGATTCGGGATAACTCTTGCGCGACTCGGGGATTGCGGAGTTGAGCAACCGTAGCCAGCGACAGAAACCGTCGAAGATCTCCCTCAGCGCCTCCTCTTGCTCGCCCGGCAAGGCGGTCCGTAGCTCGAGCAAGCGGTGCAGATCCACCTGATCGGAAGGCCGCCCGAGCGCCGTGGCTGCTGCGCGGGGAGGGAACGGCAACCTTGTTCGGCGACAGCTTCATCGGCAAGGTCGGCCTGTTGCTGCTCGCGGCATCGATCCTGACCTCGGCCTCGGCGTCGACCCAGACCACCGTCCTGCCGACCGCGCGCACCACCCTGTCGATGGGCGTCTACAAGGCGCTGCCGACGTCGTTCGCCAAGATCCACCGCAATTACCTGACCCCGTCGGTGTCGACGATCACCATGGGCGCGGTCTCGATCCTGTTCTACGTGCTGTTCACGTTGGTCAGCAGCAACCTGCTGACCGCGCTGATCGGCTCGGTCGGTCTGATGATCGCCTTCTACTACGGGCTGACCGGGTTCGCCTGCGTGTGGTTCTACCGCAAGGACCTCACCAAGAGCGCTCGCGATTTCATGATGCGCGGCGTGATACCACTGCTGGGCGGCGTCATTCTGCTCGTGGTCTTCATCTACGGCCTGATCCAGTACGCCAAGCCGGACTGGCTCACCGACGACGATGGCAACAACGTCACGATCTTCGGCTTTGGCGCGGTGGCGGTGGTCGGCATCGGCGCGCTGGTGCTCGGCGTGGTCGTGATGATCGTCTGGTGGCTGTTGTCGCCGGACTTCTTCCGGGGCCGCACGCTGTCCCGGCGCTCCAGCGCCGATCTGGTGCTGGCGCCGCCCACCGCGGTCGACCCGATGTTCGGCCTGCCCGACTCCGGCGACATGCCGACGGTCATCGCGCCGGACCTGTCGAACCTGCCGCCGGGTGAGACGGCCGTCAACCCGGAGACGGGCGAGGAGTTCACCAAGGAGCACCAGAGCTAGTCCCTAGGGCCTCCGCCGAGCGTCACCCTGGGGTGGCAACCGCCGCCGACCGT
>CALMKX010000374.1 GCA_937867335.1 uncultured Acidobacteriota bacterium | reverse complement strand
TGCTGGGCACGGTGCACTACATGTCGCCGGAGCAGGCGCGCGGGCAGCTGACCGATCCGCGCACGGATCTCTTCTCGCTCGGCGCCGTCCTGTACCAGATGGCCACCGGCAGCCTGCCCTTCGAGGGCGACACGCAGGCGGTCATCTTCGACGGCATCCTGAACCGCGATCCCCGCCCGCTGGCAGGAGGCTAAAGTATGTCTGGACTCTTTGGTTCCCTCTCCACCGCCCTAAGCTCGCTGCTCGTGAGCCAACAGGCGCTGCAGACCTCCGCCAATAATGTCGCCAACGCGAACACCCCCGGATATTCGCGCCAACGCCCAGTTCTCAAGCCCGGCGACCCTGTCGTCATTGCCAATCTGAGCATCGGTACGGGAGTCGCGCTGCAGAAATTCGAGAGCATTCGCGATCCCATTCTCGAGCTCCGCATCAACCAGGAAACCCAGCACCAGGGGCAGCTGGATGCCACTCTCGGAGCCCTCCAGCAGCTTCAGGTGGGCTTCAGTGGCACCAATTCTGGAATCGGCGACGCCATCACGAAATTTTTCGACAGCTTGCAACAGCTCTCCATCAATCCCACCGACCTTTCACTGCGTCAGGCGGTATTAACTGCCGCCAACAACCTGGCGACAAACTTCAATACCGAATCGCGCAATCTTGTGTCGCAGCGCGCCAATCTCGACTTAAACGTCGTGCAGACTGTCGGTGAGGTCAACACTCTCACCACGCAGATTGCCGCTCTCAACAACCAGGTCGCGGCTCTCGAAAATGTGCATGAAGACGCCGGGCTCTTCATCGATCAGCGCACGGAGGCGATCCGCCAGCTCTCCGCCCTGGTTGACGTCTCGGTGATCCAGACGGAAAGCGGCATAGCTCTCACAACATCGAATGGCACGCCGCTCGTCGCTGGGCAGCACAGTTTCCAGCTCACTACCCAGATCGGCGCGGCCGGGATCCACCAGGTTCTCGCCGGCACCGTCGACATCACGGCATCCCTGAATTCCGGCAAGCTGGGCGGCCTGATACAAACACGCGATACGGCGATTCCCGGCGTGCTGGGCAACCTCGATCAACTCGCAGCCGGATTGGCGACGGCTCTGAACACCGCCAATCGCACTGGATTTGATCTCAATGGCAACCCGGGAACCGATCTCTTCGTTCCTCCCCCGAACGGAGGCGTGGGAGCAGCCGCTGCGCTTGCCGTGGCCGTCACCCACCTTCGTACCAGCGCCTCCATCCGCTCTACCTCTGCCGCACCCACCCGCTTCCCCACCGCCGTGAGCCGGTAGTAGCGCCGCGGCGGCCCCTCCGACTCTTCGGCCGGGCCCTCAGCGGAGGTGATCAGCCCATCCCGCTGCATCGCCTTGAGGGTGCGGTACATCGTGGCCGGTCCGAGGAGCCAGCGTTCGGTCGGGTCGGCCTGGAGTTCCTGCATGAGTCCGTAGCCGTGCCGCGGCCCCTCCGCCAGCGCGAGCAGGATCGCGAAGATCCTCGGCCGGAGCGGTTCGCCGGGCCCCGGCGCGCGCTCAGTCATGGCGGAGCACCTCCACCGGGTCGGTGCCTAACGCGCGCCGCGTCGGCCCCATCGCCGCGCACCAGCCGACGCCGAGGAGCAGGGCCGCGATCCCAGCGTAGGTGAGCGGGTCGAACGGACTCACGCCGAAGAGCATGCTGCGCCATCCGCTCGCCTCCTCGCCCCGCGAGGTGTTGACGGACTCGGCCTTCGAGCCGGTGCTGCACGACTTCGACCTGCCCACCGGCGCCCGGCGGATCCTCCTGACCAGCGGCAAGATCCGCCATGAACTGCGCGAGGAGCGGGACCGCCGCAAGGATCACGTGACCGCGATCGTCTCGCTCGAGCAGCTCTACCCCTTCCCCACCGCCGAACTCGAGGCCGAGCTGGCCCGCCATCCGGAAGTGACCGATGTGGTGTGGGTGCAGGAAGAGCCGGGCAACATGGGAGCCCTTTCCTACGTGATGCCCAGGATCGAAGACGTGGTGAGGAAGAAGGCCGCCCTGCGCTCGATCAAGCGCTCGGCCTCGGCCAGCCCGGCGACCGGCTCGGCCAAGGCCCATCAGCTGGAGCAGAAGAGCCTGCTGGCGCTCGCGTTCACGACCCGGGTCTGAGTCGAGGCCCGGGAATAGACCCCCGCTTCTCCACGTTCGGGTGCTTGACGGTCGGCGGGAGTGCCGGCAGCGGCACTGGCGCCGCGATCGGTCTCGCTCCTCCGCCTAGAACGCCTGGATGAGCCAACGCAAAGCCCGCAAGAAGGGCTCGGCCCCGGCAGCCGAGCCCACCGAAGCTCCCAAGAAAAAGAAGATCCGCTACGACCAGGCCTGGCAGGAGGCCCGGGGGCTGGTGTTCAGCCGCTGGAAGCGCCTGTCTGTGGGCTTCCTGCTGATCGTCATCTCCCGTCTGGCCGGCCTGGTGTTGCCGGCCTCCTCGAAAGTCCTGATCGACGACATCATCGGCAAGGGCCACTCGGAAATGCTCTCGCGGGTGGCCGCTGTGATCCACTTCCCACTCGCCAATCAGGCGGATCTGCTGCTACTGCTGGCCCTGGTGGCCGGCACCACCACCTTGATCCAGTCAGCTTCGTCCTTCTCGCTCACCCTGCTTCTGGGCGTCACCGCCCAGCGCTCCATCACCGACATGCGCAAGAAAGTGGAGCAGCACGTGGTACGGCTGCCGGTCTCCTACTTCGACTCGGCGAAGAGCGGCGAGCTGATCTCACGGGTGATGAACGACGCCGACGGCATCCGCAACCTGGTGGGCACCGGCCTGGTGGAGCTCGCCGGCGGCTTCTTGACCGCGGGCATCGCTCTGCTGGTGCTCTTCTACCTCAACTGGTGGCTCACCCTCTCGGTGCTCGGCGGCTTGCTGCTCTTCGCCGTCGGCATGGCTTTTACCTTCAAGAAGCTGCGGCCGGTGTTCCGCGAGCGCGGCAAGCTCACCGCCGAAGTAACCGGCCGGCTGGGCGAGACTCTGGGCGGCGTGAGACTGGTGAAGGCCTACACCGCCGAGCGGCGGGAGGACCTCGCCTTCGCCCGCGGCGCCCACCGGTTGTTCCGCAACGTCAAGCGCAGCATGGTGGCGATCGCCAGCGTCTCGGCCTTCTCCAATTTGGTGGTGGGCGCCCTGGGCCTGTTGATCGCGGTGCTCGGCGGCCACGCCATCCTCTCCGGGCAGATGACGCTCGGCGACTTCGTGATGTACCTGCTGTTCACCGGCATGGTGGCGGCGCCGCTGGTGCAGATCGCCTCCATTGGCACCCAGATCACCGAGGCCTTCGCCGGTTTAGACCGCATTCGTGAGATCCGTTCGCTGGCCACCGAGCAGGCGGAGGAAAGCGACCGGGAGCCCCTCGCCACGGTGGCCGGCAACGTCGAGCTCGAGGACGTGAGCTTCGAGTACAAGGCCGGCCTGCCGGTTCTGAACCAGGTCTCCCTGGTCGCCCGGGCGGGAACCACCACTGCCCTGGTGGGCCCCTCGGGCTCTGGCAAGAGCACGCTGATCAGCCTGGTGATGGCCTTCGCCCGCCCCACCTCCGGACGCATCAAGATCGACGGCCAAGACCTGGGCGAGCTGCGCCTGGCCGACTACCGGGGCTTCCTCGGCGTGGTCTTCCAGGACAACTTCCTGTTCGACGGCACGGTGGCCGAGAACATCGGCTACGGCCGGCCGGGGGCCAGCCGCGCGGAGGTCGAGGAGGCCGCCCGCCTGGCCAACTGCGACGAGTTCGTGCGCGGCTTCCCGGACGGCTACGACACCGTGGTGGGCGAACGCGGCGTGAAGCTCTCGGGCGGCCAGCGCCAGCGGGTGGCGATCGCCCGGGCGATCCTCGCCGATCCGCGCATCCTGATCCTCGACGAAGCCACCTCGAGCCTCGACTCGGAGAGCGAGTTCCTGATCCAGGACGGGCTCAAGCGCCTGCGCAAGGGCCGCACCACCTTCGTCATCGCCCACCGGCTCTCGACCATCCGGAGCGCGGACCAGATCCTGGTGCTCGAGGGCGGCAAGATCGTCGAGCGCGGCAACCATCAGGAGCTGATGGCCCTGGGTGGCCGCTACAAGGAGCTCCACGATCGCCAGTACAACCTCGAGAGCGATCGCTTCATCAACCCCGGCGAGGACTTCACCCCCGAGCTCCCCAACCAGCCCCCCACCAACCGCCCCGCCAGCGGCGCACGCATGCCGACGCTCTAGCCGAGCTGCCGAGCTCCGCGCTGCGCCGGAGCCGCTCTCCCGCCTAGCTCCCGTCGCTTGAGTTAAACTCACCCGTTGGTGTGCGGGATCCAACCCGCCGCGTTTTTTTCAAGGGCGCCGTTTCCTGTCGGGGGCTTCCCGGCCCTCCTTCCGGCCCCGGGAACCACTTCTTTGATGAGATCTCAGCCTGTTGGCCTTCGTTTCCGCCTTGCCGACGTCTTCGCAGCCGAGCCCCTGAAAGGCAATGCTCTCGCAGTTTTCCCCGAGGCCTCGGGCCTCGTCGAGGGTGCCCTGCTGCCCCTCGCCCGCGAGATCGGTCAGCTCGAAACCCTGTTCCTCACCGAACGCAAAGCGCCGCGGCGTGCCGTAGCGCGCATCTTCAACAAAACCGAGGAGCTGCCCTTCGCCGGGCATCCCCTGCTCGGCGCCGCCGCCGTGCTCCACGAAGAGAGCGAAGCGAGCGAGCAGCGCAGCGAATGGCAGCTCGAGCTCGGCAGCCGCACCGTCGCCCTCACGGTGGAAGCCCGCGGCGACCACTACCAGGTCACCCTGGACCAGGGCCGGGTGGCGGTGAGCCCCGCCGTGCCGCCGGAGCGCAACGCCCTCTTTCTCTCGGCGCTCGGCCTCACACCCGAGGACCTGGCAGCGGACCTTCCCCTGCAAGTCGTTTCGACCGGCCTGCCCTACCTGATCGTTCCCCTGCGCCGGGGTCTCGACCAAGCGCGCATCCAGGTGGACGATTTCGCCGCTCGCCTCGCCACGGTGAAGGCCCGCTTCGTCTACCTGCTCGACGTCGAGGCCCGCGAGGGCCGCACCTGGGAGAACGACGGCAGCGGCGAGGACCCCGGCTGCGGCAGCGCCGCCGGGCCGGCCGCCGCCTACCTGGTGCGCTACGGGCGGGCGCAGCTGGGCGAGTCCCTGGCTCTGCGCCAGGGCCGTTTCGTGGACCGTCCGAGTGAGATCCTCACCGAGCCCTACCGCAGCGAGGACGGCTTCGTGGGAGTGCGGATCTCGGGCCGAGTCTGGACCACCGGCGCCGGCATCCTGAACCCGGCCTACACGGCTCGCTGGCGCACCGGTCAGCCCGTCCGCGAAGAGAGCCCCAAGCCTCGGCCGGAGGAGCCACCAGTACTCGTTCGCCCGACGGCCGTGGCACCGCTCGCGCCGCAGAAACCCACCCTCGCCCCACCGGTTCCCGAGCCGCCGAAGCCGGCCCTGGCTCCACCGGCCCCCGAGCCGCCTCCTCCGCCCCGGCCGGTCGCCTTGCCCGAGCCCACGCCGGCAGCTTCCCCTGCGGCCGCGGTGACGGAGAAGGAGGAGGCCGAGCCGCCGCTGCCGCCGCCGATCCCCCTGCGGCCGGTCCAGAAGCTGCCGCCGGTACGCCTCGAGAAGCCAGAGAGGGACGAGCCGGAGCCCTTGCCCGCCACCCGCCGGGCGGCGATCCAGGCGATCCCCCAGCACCCGGTCGAGACCCTCTCGAACTCCTTCGCCGAGCTCGGGCTCTCCGAAGCGGTGCTCAAGGCGGTGCGGCACGTGGGCTTCGAGCACCCGACGCCGATCCAGGCGGCGGTGATTCCCCCGGCTCTCTCCGGCCGGGACATCATCGGCCTCGCCCAGACCGGCTCGGGCAAGACCGCCGCCTTCTGCCTGCCGGTGGCCGAGCGCCTCACCCACGGCAAAGGCCTGCGCGGGCTGATCCTCTCCCCCACCCGCGAGATCGCCCTCCAGACGAAGGCCTTCCTCGACCTCTTCGGCGAGGACCATCACCTCGAAACCAGCTGCCTGATCGGTGGAGTGGCCATGGGGCCGCAGATCTCCGAGCTCCGCGGCAAGCCGGACATCGTGGTGGCCACTCCCGGCCGTCTGCTCGACCATCTCCGGCGCCGCAACCTCAGCCTCTCGGCGGTCTCCGAACTGGTGCTCGACGAAGCCGACCACATGCTGGATCTGGGCTTCATGCCGCAGATCCAGGAAGTGCTCTCCTATCTGCCCACCGAGCGGCAGACCCTGATGTTCTCGGCCACCATGCCCGAGGCCATCGAGCGCCTCGCCCAGCGCCTGCTCCAGGACCCGATCCGCATCGACATCCTGCCTCCGGGCCGCGCAGCGGAGGGCATCACCCACCGGCTCTACCTGGTGGAAGAAGAAGACAAGCGGGCCTGCCTCGCGCAGCTGCTCCACGAAGAGCTCGGCAGCACGCTGGTGTTCATCCGCAGGAAGATCGACGCCGAATGGCTCTCGCGCATCCTCGAGCGCGAGGGGCATCCGGTGGTGCGCATCCACTCGGACCTCTCCCAGACCGAGCGCATCCAGGCCCTCGAGGGCTTCCGCGAGGGCGAGCATCGCATCCTGGTGGCCACCGACATCGCCGCCCGCGGGCTCGACGTGCCTCGTATCCAGCACATCATCAACTACGACCTGCCCGAGACCGTCGAGGACTACATCCACCGCGCCGGTCGCACCGCCCGCGGCCGCCTGAAGGGTCTGGTCTCCTCGATCGCCACCTGGCAGGACAAGGCGATGATCAAGGAGATCGAGGAGGCGCTGGGCTTCGAGCTGCCGCGCTGCACGGTAGCCGGCGTCGAGCCCTGGGTGGAAGGCAAAGCCCGCCCCCGCGGCCGCCGCTTCATCCCGGTGCGCCGGCGCCTCTGAGGACCTGTGCTCGAGTCAGTCTCGGTCACCTGCCCCTACTGCTTCGAGACCGTCGAGATCCACCTCGAAGCCGACGTCTCGGGCTCCCTGGTCTACGACTGCGAAGTCTGCTGCCACCCCTGGCAGCTGACCGTGCGTCGAGACCGCGACGGTGAGCTCGCCGTCCGGGTGGAGCGGCTGGCCGAGTAACTCAGCTTCCTGCCCGTGCCGGGCGTTTGCGGTTGTCTTGAGAGTTGCGGTCGACCAGTTTGTTGTAAGGGTCGATCCCTACTTCGGTCGGCTCCTGGTCTACCAGCAACGTCAGGCTGGTTTCGCCCCGGGTGAGCCTCTCCTTTTCGAGCGCCAGCACCGTCTCGCTCTTCTTGCCGCCCTCGAGCTTCTCGCCGAACACTCCCACCTCCACCTCGTCGTCGAGTGGCACTTCGGTCTCGACGCCCTTGCCGTCCACCCGGAGCTTCTTGGCGGCCAGCTCGAGCTTCACTTCGTAGCGCCCCTCTGGGGTGCGGCGCCAGCTCGCCTCCTCGACGCGGTTGTCGTAGAGCGTGATGTTCTCGAACAGGTCGGCGAGTAGCGAGGCTTTCTCCGGCGGCGTGGCCTCGCGCAGGTAGGCCAGGAGCTCCGGCGTGTAGGTGTAGGGCGGCTGCTGGAACTTCACGCTCGCCAGGTAGCGCGCGAGGGCCTGGTTGAGGGCGCCTTCGCCGATCGCCTCGCGGAGGGCGTAGAACACCAGGCTACCCTTGCTGTAGTGGACATAGGGCTGGTTTTCCACCCTCATCAGTGGCAGCTCTTCCACCAGCTCTCCCGAGCGGCCGGCAAGGTAGCGATCGAGCTCGTACTTCAAGAAGCGGCGCATCTTCTCCCGGCCGTACTCCTTCTCCATCACCATCAGCGCCGAGTACTGGGCCAGGCTCTCGGAGAGCATGGTGCAGCCCTGCACGTTGCCGCCGATCACCTGGTGCGCCCACCATTGATGGGCCACCTCGTGGGCCGTGACATAGAACACGTAGTCGATGGCATCCGGCTTCGAAAGGTCGGCGATGAAGCCGATTCCCTCCGAGAACGGAATGGTGTTGGGGAAAGACTGGGCGAAGGTGGCGAAGCGCGGAAACTCCACGATCCGGACCTGCCGGTGCTGGTACGGCCCGAAGTTCTGGGTGAAATAGGCCAGGGACTTCTTCACGCCGTCGACCATCCGATCGACGTTCCAGGCGTGATCCGGATGGTAGTAGACCTCGATCGCCACGCCTTGCCAGGAATCCTTGCGCACGGCCCATTTGGCCGAGAGATAGGAATAGAAGTGCAGGATGGGGCTGTCCATCTCGTAGCGGAAAAAGTGCCGCCCGCCCTCGCGCCATTCCTTCACCAGATAGCCCGGAGCGAGGGCGATCTGGTCGTCGCTGGTCGAAACCGTGGTCTTGAAGTCGATCCAGTCCGAGTCGGCGGTCAAGTAAGTGTTGCGGCGAGCAGCGGTATCTTCCAGCTTGGCCATCCGCACCACCGGAGCAAGACCGTTCTTGCGTCGCTTGCTGCGGTCTACCAGCTGATTGGATTCGTCGTAACCGAGGATCGGCAGGTACTGCCGGTTGTTGAAGAAGGTGCCGTTATCGACGATCGAGGTGTCTGGATCGTTGTTGACGAAACCTTTCTGTTCGACCGCGAGATCGAAGTCGAGATCGCCGCTCGCGCCGGGGGCGAGCGGCGGCGAGAGGCGATAGATCGAATAGCCGAGCTCGGCGTCCCGCTCTTTGAGCTCGGCGCCGGGGAAAGCCAGCCGCCGAACCTTCACGGCGGGTGCCAGGGAGATGTGCAGAGTGTCGATCGGCCGGGCGGTCTTGTTCACCAGCCGGTAGTGGCCAGAAAGGTCGGCACGGTGCTCGTGAGGGTAGAGGTCGACGTGGGTCTCCACCGCCACGACGCGGGGCATCTCGAGGTCCTGGTAGCGCCGGTAGCGCGCCTCGTACATGGCCTGGCGCTTCTCGGCGAGCACCCGAGGCACGTAGGGGTTCAGCACGTTGGTGTTGTAGAACAGGAAGCCCCCGGTGACGGCGAAAGCAGCCAAGCTGGCGACGAAAGCCCAGCGCAGCGGCCCCCGGAAGCGCTGCTTCGCCAGGCGCAGCCGCTGCCGCCATTCGCTCTCGGTGCCGCCCGTCCAGAAGAGCAGGGCCACCGAGGCCATTACCACCAGGAAGAGCGCCCAGTAGAAACGGAACCACAAGGTACCGGTCAAGAAATGGCCGTAGCCGTTCATGTCCGAGTAGTTGGTTTGAGGCGCGGTGCCGATGCGATAGAGGTGGTGCTCCCAGCCCAGGGCCCCACTCATGGCATCGCCGACGACTACCAGGATCACCACCAGGTAGCCGACGAATTTGTTGTGGGTGATCACCTGGAGGATCAAGGCGAAGAGTCCCATCAGCAGGAACGGCAAGCTGACCAGGGCGAGGCCTTCAGCGTAGAGGCCGAGCTCGAGGTGGCGATAACCGGTGGCGAGCTGGTAAGCCATCGAAGCCAGCCCGCCCGCGGCGAGAAAGGAGAGCACCACCGCAATGAGAGCGGCGAGCTTGGCGAGGAAGGGCATCCAGTCCGGGATGGGCAAGGAGCCGCTCACCTCGGCGACCTTCACCGCCCGTTCCCGCCCCACCAGCTCCCCGGAATAGAAGGTGACGATGATCACCAGCAAGAACGCGAAGGTCCCGTAGAGCTGGTCGAGCATCAATCGGGTGACCGGGATCACGGCCGTGCCGAAGAGCTCCTCCCGGAAAGTGCTCGAGACCAGGAAGTTCATCAGGCCCACGGCCAGGATCACCAGGAACGGCACGCCCTTTACCACCGCCTTGGTCTCGAATCGGGCCAGGGCCCAGAACTGGCGCAGCCGGGCGGCGGCTCCGAATCGCCGCTTCGCCCTCTCCCCAACCCGCAGGGCCGGCATCGCGGCCTGCCCGTCGACAGGTGCCAGCCTCTTGTCGTTCCCAGGTGCCAGCCTCTTGTCGTTCCCAGGTGCCAGCCTCTTGCGACGACCCTGCCGGCCGACGGCCGTGGGCTTGAAGCCGAAGTAGGCGACCGCCAGGCAGACCACCCCCAGAGCGGACCAGAGCAGGCGATTGGCCAGGAGCCAGCCCCCGATCGGCGGCAGCGCGGAGTTCTTCTCGGCGACCGTCCAATAGCGCGTGGCGAGATTCAGGGCGGCGCCGCCGAAGGGGTCGAGCAGGGCCGCCACCCAGCGAGAGTCGAGATCCCCCATCAACACCGCCGCCAGGCTGTAGGCGGCGAAGAAGACCACCACCCCGAGGTAGGTGGTGAGCCAGTTTCGCGACAGTACCGCCAGAGCGAAGAACAGGGAGGCGGCGAAGAAGAGGCTGGGCAGGACGATCACCAGCAGGCCGAAGAGATAGGGGCCGAGCTGGAACGGCCCTAAGCGCTCCGGTTCGAGCCAGGGCATCCAGGAGCCCACCACGACTCCCAGGGCGGTGAGCACCATCAGGCCCATCGACACCAGAAGCGAACCGAAGAAGCGGCCGAAGAGGTAGTCCCGCTTGTGGATGGGCTTGGCGAAGAAGAGCTCGTGGCTGCCGCGATCGAAGTCCCGCAGGGCGCCGCTCGCTACGAAGGCGGTGACCACGAAGAGCGCCAGGATGCTCATGATGTTGAGCATCTGGAGGATCACGTACGGAGCATTGCGGTGGACGTTGCCGATGGCGCCCCCGATTTGCACCCCATCGGAAGTCACCGCGCCGAACACCATCAGGGCGAAGACGGCGCCGGTTCCCCACAGCAGCCAGCTCCGCAGGTGGTAGCGAACCTCGAAAGCGAAGATCGATCGCATCATGGCGGCGTCCTCGCTCTAGGCCGCCCGCTGCTCGAGCGAGCGCAGGCTCTTGAAGTAGACGTCCGCCAGGCTGGCCGGCACCCGCTCGAAGCCCTCGCCGGGCGAGCCCTCGCTCCAGACATGGAGCATCGGCCGGCCTCCGACCAGCCGGCTGGAGAGCACCGCATGCTGCTCCTGGTAGCCGCTGAGCTCCTCCTTGGCGATGGTCTTCTGCCACACCTGCCCCTCCACCGCCGCCACCAGCTCTCGGGGCTCGCCGGCGAGCTGCACTCGCCCGCCGGCGAGGATCGCCATGCGGGTGCAGAGGTCGGTGACGTCCTCCACGATGTGGGTGGAGAGAATCACCACCACGTTCTCGCCGATCTCGGCCAGCAGGTTGAGGAAGCGGTTGCGCTCTTCAGGGTCGAGCCCGGCCGTGGGCTCGTCGACGATGATCAGCCGGGGATCTCCGAGCAGCGCCTGGGCGATGCCGAAACGCTGGCGCATGCCGCCCGAGAAGGTGCCGAGCTTGCGGTCCTTGACGGCATAGAGATTGGTCTGGGCGAGCAGGGCCTTGACCGTCTCGCGCCGGCTCTTGGGCTCCACAAGGCCTTTGAGCACGGCGAAGTGGTCCAGCATCTCTTCGGCCGAAATTTTGGGGTAGACGCCGAAATCCTGCGGCAGGTAGCCGAGCGTCCGGCGCAGCGCGTCCGGCTGGGCGAGCACGTCGAGGTCGCCGAAGCGGATCGCGCCGCTCGTCGGGATCTGGAGGGTCGCGATGCAGCGCATCAGCGTGGTCTTGCCGGCACCATTCGGCCCGACCAGGGCGGTAATGCTGCCCGCCGGGATTGCCGCGCTGACGTCGTCCAGCGCGCGCACGCCGGGGTAGTCGAACCCCAGATTCTCGATGGCGATCATGCGGTGAGGCCCTTGTCGTGGTGTGACGTATGGGTGGACAGATGGGTACGGTCAGCACGCTGACCGGGGGAGGCCGGCAACGGGACAGGGTCCCAGCCAGAGGGGCCGAACGGCCGGCAGCGCACAAGACGACGCAGCGTCAACCAAAGACCACGCAGAGTGCCGTGGACCTCGAGGGCCTCGACGGCATAGCTGCTGCACGAGGGCGTGAAGCGGCACGGCGACGGCCGGCCCTCCATGGCCCGCTGATAGGCGATGACCAGGCGAATCAACCGCGGACGCGGCGCAGCAGCTGGGTCAGATCGAACTG
>CALMKX010000373.1 GCA_937867335.1 uncultured Acidobacteriota bacterium | reverse complement strand
CGGGAGCGGAATCGCCGTTGGCCCAGGAGGTGGGGCAGGCGCTGCGGCCGTTCGGCTTTGCCGGCCAGGCCTTCGCGGCTCCGGTGGTCGCCCTGGCGCCCGCCACGCTGGAAGGCGAGCCGATTCCGGCCGGCACACCCTGCTTGCTGGTTTCGGGCATCGCCCGCCCCGAGCGCTTCCGGCCCGCCGCGGAGCAGGCCGGGCTGGTGGTGGCGGGTGAGCGGGCGTTCCCGGACCACGAACCCTACGCGGATGCAGCCCTTGCCGCCATCGAACTCGGGTTCCGGCAGACGGGCGCTCGCTTCGTGCTCACCACCGGCAAGGACCTGGTGAAGCTTCGCGGCCGCTTGCCTCTGCCACTGGCCGAGCTGCCGGTCCGCAGCCGACCCGAGCCCGCCTTCTGGACCTGGCTCGAAGAGAGGCTGGCAAGCCTCGGGCTCGAGGTGAGCCGGTGAAAGAGGCGCCCATCCGCCACCGGCTGGAGTTCGGCCTTTACCGGCTGGTGCGCGGGCTGCTCCGCCTCCTGCCGCATCCCGCCGCCCGCCCGCTCGGCGCTCGGCTGGGAGATCTCGCCTGGTGGCTGCTCTCCAGCCGGCGGAAAGTGGCCCTCAAGAACCTCGCAATCGCCTTCCCTGACGCAGCTCCTGCCGAGCGGCGCCGGATGGCCCTGGGGAGTTTCCGCCACCTGGGGGCCGCCCTCTGCGACACCCTCTCGGCGAGCCGCTTCGACCTGGTGGGCCTGTGCCGGAGAGTGAGCTTCGAGGGCTGGGAGCATCTCGTCGAGGCCCAGCGGCGCGCCGGCGGCATGTTCGTGCTCTCGGCCCACCTCGGCACCTGGGAGATCGCCGCCCATGTGGCCGGAGCCTGGGCGGGTCCGCTCCATGTGGTGGGCCGGCCGCTCGACAACCCGCATCTCGACCGTGAGCTCGAGAAGGTGCGGCAGCGCTTCGGCAACGTGATGATCGCCAAGCGCGGCGCCGCGCGGGGGATGCTACGGGCCCTCGAAAAGAAGGCCTTGGTGGGCATCCTGATCGACCAGAGGGTGAAGCCCAAGGAGGGGATCCGGGTGCCCTTCTTCGGCCGAGAGAGCTTCACCAGCCCGATTCTGGCTCGCATGGCGATCCGCACCGGCCGGCCCGTAGTGCCGATCTTCTGCTTCCCGGAGCCGGGCGGCCGCTACCGCTTCGTGGCCCGCCCGGCGATCGAGCCTGCCGGGCCGGAGGAGTCCGAGCAGGCGATAGCCGCCCTCACCTGCCGCTACCTCGAAGCCACCGAAGCCGAGATCCGTCGCCACCCCGAGCAGTGGATGTGGATGCACGATCGGTTCAAGGACTGAAGGTCTTCTCGATCCTACTCGGGGCTATCGCCGAGCAGGAGATCGAGGTTGCGAGCCGCGTGAACAACCCGCTTGATCGCGATCCCCGCGCCGGTCGCCTCGTAGAAGATGCGATGGGACCGGAAAATCGAGATCCGAAGCGTTGTGGAAGTGGGGTAGAGCCGACCCTCGCCCGGCAAGTCTCGCAGTTGTTCGAAGTGCCGACGGAGAGCTTCGAGGTACCTGCGCTCCTGCTCTGCGCCGAACTGACCTCAAGTGTAAGTGCGGATCTCGGCGAGATCCTGCAGCGCTAGCCGGGTAAGACGGATGGCCTTCAACGGCCGCCAGGCTTCCACCCGGGTGGAACTGCCTGGCTAGTGGCCGAAATGGCAGCGTACTCACCCGTCGTGATGCTCTCCCAGAGCTCTGGAGTGAGCTCCACCTCCGCGACCGAGCGCTCCATCTGCCGAGCCTGCTCATCCCAATAGGCTCGATCTCGTTCGAGATTCTGATCCCGGCTCGCCAGGCGATCGTAGTCCTCGACGGAGAGCACGACGGCCACCGCTTGCCCGTCCCGCTCGAGCGCAATCGGCTCGGACTGGGCCCGGCGAACCAACTCCTGGAGCTCCTCGCTTTCTTGGCTGAGCGCCACGGCAGTCATGGGTCCTCTCCTCTCTGGGCCAAGTGTAGGGCCTGCTGTCGCTGGCCACAAGGCGCGCACAAACCACCCGTGCTACACTTTTGCCCAAGTTTCTGTGCTGTGGCGCCGGCTTGCTCGTAGTCCGCTGCAGCTCATCTGCCCTCTAGATCGGAGGTACGCGGTGAAGAAAACCTTCTGGATCGCCCTGCTCCTGCTTGCGGTGGGAGTGCTGCCGGCCGTCGCCGAGACCTTCACGGTGCAGCTCAAGAACGGCAACTCGATGATCACTCGCTACCAGCCTCAGCGGGCGAGCTGGGATCCGCAAGTGGTGCTGATCCTGGGCGATTCCGGCAACTGGATCGCGCTGCGCGAGGCCGATATCCAGAAGGTGACCAGCAGCCTCGAGACCCGCGGCTTCGGGCTGCGCATCGACTCGCGCACCCTCTTCCTGGGCTGGTCTGCCAACGATGGCACCACCGCGGCCGGCGAAGCGGACGAGGAAGCTCCCACTCCTCGCAGCTACGACATCCAGCAGTTCGTGGAGCCGGGCCGAGCCGGCCAGGGCGGCTTCCCGGTGTACGGCACCGGCTATGAGTTCTCCGGTTCCAGTGGCGGCACCGGTGGTGGCGGTGGCACCAGCCCGGCGCCCGCTCCCGCACCCACGCCGAGCCCGGCGCCGTCGACCACCCCGCCCGCAGGCGCTGCGCAGTAAGCTGCGCTAAGCTCACGCAGACCCACCGCCCCCAGGCCCAGCCTCGGGGCGGTTTCTTTGAAAACCCAGACGCTGCGGCGTGGCCCTCGGCTCATGACGAGCCGCGGGCCCCGAAAGAGGGAAGCCGGTCGAAAGCCGGCGCGGCCCCCGCCACTGTAGCCGGGTACGAAACCGGAAAGCGCTCGCCTCGCCGCCTTGTGCGAGGAACGCGAACGCCACTGAGCTGCGCGGATCTCCGATCCTGGAGGTTGGCAGCACGGGAAGGTCCGGGAGTAGGTTGATCCGGAAGCCAGGAGACCTGCCAGCTGCGTCCGATTCCATGCCGCGGGGCGCGGCGACGGGCTCGAAACGCGCAGCTTCTCCGTCCCCGCGCTCTTTCCTCCCGACCCCACCCCTGCAGGCATGCTCAGCCAGCAAGGAGCTTGCTATGCGCGTTCTTTCCTTCGTTCTGGCGGCAACCGGTGTCCTCGGGGGCGTCGCACCGGTTCTCGCCGAGACTCCCGTCACGGTCTATGAGGATTCCGTGGTGGTCACTGCCTCCGCCTCGGAGCACGAGGCGGATCACCAGCCGAGTTCGGTGACGGTGATCACTCGCCAGGAGCTCGAGGATCGACAGATCACCTCCGTGGCCGAGGCGCTCACCCAGGTTGCCGGTGCCGCCGTGGTGAGCTCCGGCCCTCCGGGTCAGCCGACTTCGGTGTTCTTGCGCGGCACCGACTCCAACCAGACCCTCCTCCTGTGGAACGGCGTGGCCCTCAACAGCCCGGACTTCGGGGCGGTCAACTGGCAGTTCGTGCCGCTCGACGGCGTGGAGCGCATCGAAGTGGTGCGCGGGCCGGCGAGCGCCCTCTACGGCGGCAACGCCCTGGGCGGTGTGGTGCAGCTACTCTCCGGGCGCATCGAAGGCACCCGCCTCGAGCTCGAAGGGGGCGATCACAGCTACCACCGTGGCTCGCTCTCCGTGGGACACGCCTTCGGCAACCTCCAGGTGGACTTCAACGGCTCTAGCCGGCGCGGCTCGAGCGAGTTCGAGAACAGCTTCTTCGACAGCGACGACGCCAGCACCCGCCTCGCCTGGCAGGTCCGCCCCGAGCTGTCGATCTCGTTGGTGACTCGAGTCGACGATACCGACACCGGCATCCCCTTCGTGGGCAACGCCGAGCCGGCTCTCAAGCGGCGGATCTCCTGGCAGGAACGCTCCTACGCGCTGCCGGTCTCGGCCGACCTGGGGGCCTGGAAGCTCGAGGCCCAGCTCTCGCACGTGGATTCCGACTACCACTTCCGGGACCCGGACGACGCCTTCGGCGACACCCGCTCGGATACTTCCGCGGACGCCGATCGCCTGCGGGCCGTGGCCACCTACCGGCGAAACGAGCACCTCCAAATAGCCTTCGGTAGCGAAGGCGAGCGGCTCGAGGCCAGTGACAAGTCGGTTTTCGGGGTGAACCTCGACGGCGCCCACCAGCGAACCTGGGCCGTCTTCACGGAAGTCTCGGGCCGCTACGAGGGCCTGGACTACTCGCTGGGAGCCCGCCGGGACGACAACGATGCCTACGGGGCCGAAACCAGCCTGCGCGGCGGCGTGGGCTACGAGGTGGTGAGGGGGCTGCGCCTGCGGGCTGGCTACGGCGAGGCCTTCCGGCCGCCCACCCTGGGCGAGCTGTTCTTCCCGGGCTTCGGCAACCCGAGCCTCGAGCCGGAGCGGGGTCGCAACCTGGAGCTGGCGGCGGCCTGGAAGCGGGGCGCGTTCTCGGCCGAGCTGGTGGGCTATGAGCTGCGCCAGCGGGACCTGATCGACTTCGATCCGGCCACCTTCACCTTCGCCAACATCACCCGTGCCCGCAGCCGCGGCGCCGAGCTCTCGCTCGCGTGGCGGGGCGCCTGGCTCGACCTCACCGCCGCGGGCGCCTACCTGGAAGCCGAAAACCTCGATACCCGTGCGGCCCTGCTGCGCCGGCCCCGCCGCTCGGCGAGCCTTCAGGCGACGGCGAAGCTCTCACCCCTGCGTGTGACCGGCTTCCTGCGCTACGTCGGCCCGCGCCCGGACGTCGACCCGGTAAGCTTCGCCACTGTGAACAACGGCGGCTGTGTGCGCTTCGACCTGGCAATCAAGTGGCAACTCCTGCCCTACCTGGCGCCCTATGCCCGGGTGGAGAACCTGGGCGACCGGAGTTACCAGGAAGCCCTGGGTTTCCCGAGCGCCGGCCGTACCTTCGCCCTGGGCGCGAGCCTCGGCTTTTGAGCCCCCGCCTCTTGCCCCGCCTGGCCCTCGGCCTCCTCCTGCTCGCCGCGTGCGGGCGGGTGGAGCCCGCGGCCCGCGTGCCTCAGCGGATCGTCGCTCTCGCCCCGAGCAATGTGGAGATCCTGTTCGCACTGGGCCTCGGGGGGCGGGTGGTGGGGGTGGGTAACTACTGCACCTACCCCCCCGAGACCTCTTCGCGTCCGCAGCTGGGAGGCTTGTTCGACCCCAATCTCGAGGCCCTGGTGGCCCTGAGGCCGGACCTGGTGGTGCTGGCGGTGAGCGAGCGGGACCTCGCCGCCAAGGTGGCGGGGCTCGGCATTCCCTCCTTGGTGGTGGGCAGCGACGGCGTGCGGGAGATCGCGGCGGCGATCCCGACCATCGCCGACCGCTGCGGGGTGGCCGAAGCTGGACACGGTCTGCTGGCTCGTTTCGAACACGACCTCGCCCCGTTGCCGCCCCGCCCCGGACCGCCGCCCCGCGTGCTGGTCACCTTCGAGCGCTCGCCCGGGCGGATCGCCGAGGTGCTGGCCGCCGGGCCGGGAAGCTATCCGGCCGAGCTGCTCGCGCGGGCCGGCGTGGTCAACGTGGTGGCCGATGCTCCATCCGCCTACCCCAAGCTCTCGCTCGAGACCATCCTGGCCCGCAAGCCCGACTTCATCCTCGAGCTCTCGGGGGAAGAGCCCTCACAAGAACTGACCGAGCGGCTGCTCGCCGACTGGCAGGCCTATCCGGAGATTCCCGCCGTGGCGGCAGGGCGGGTGAGAATCCTCGCCGGCTCTCATACGCTGGTTCCTGGCCCTCGCCTGCCGCTGCTCTACCGGCAGCTGCAGGAAGCGCTGGGGCTGGACCGAGGAACGGCACGATGAGCTTGATGGCGGCCCAGGGGGTCGGCTGGAAGCCCGAGGGAAGGCAGGTGCTCGGGCCTCTCGATCTCGAGGTGAGGAGAGGCGAATGCCTGGCCTTGGTGGGGCCGAACGGCGCCGGCAAGACCACCCTGCTACGCCTCTTGGCCGGCCTCCTCTCGCCGGATCAGGGAGAGCTCTCCTTCGAGGGCACGCCCTACTCGAGCCTGGAGCGGCGCTCTCTCGCCCGCCGCGTGGCCTATGTGCCCCAGCTGCGGCCAGCGTCGGTTCCGTTCACGGTGCGCGAGCTGGTGCTCCAGGGTCGCTACCCGCACCTGTCGCGGTTCCGCCTGGCGCTCTCGACCGAGGACATCGCCGCCGTCGAGGAAGCGCTCGAGCGCACCGGTACCGGCCACCTCGCCGAGCGGCCGGTCGATCGCCTCTCGGGCGGTGAGCGCCAGTCCGTCTACATCGCCGCCGCGCTCGCGCAGCAGTCGGCGGTGCTGGTGCTCGACGAGCCCACCACCTACCTCGACGCCGGCCACCAGCGCGACGTCTGTGCCCTGCTCGCCCGGCTCCACCGCGAGGCCGGGCAGACCATCGTCCTTGCCACCCACGACTTGAACTTCGCCTCGACCCTGGCCGACCGCATCGCGGCTCTGGTCTGCGGCACGCTCCTCGCCTGCGACACCCCGGAGCGGATCCTGGTTCCCGAGCTCCTCGGCCGAGTGTTCCAGGCGCCTTTCACGGTGGTGGCCGGCGGCCCGCGGCCGGTGACCCTGCTAGCCTTGCCCTCGTGAAACCCGGCGCGAAGCTCGGCCTGCTCCTGGGCCTCTGGCTGCTCGCTCTCGCCGCTGGAACCCTGCTGGGCGGCCAGTCCCTGAGCCTGGGCTCGGCGCTCGCCGGCGAGCCCACGGCTGCCGCCATCCTCTGGCAGCTTCGGCTGCCTCGTGCCCTGCTTGCGCTCCTTGCCGGCGGGGTGCTGGCCCTATCAGGCTTGTCGTTCCAGTCGGTTTTCCGCAACCCCTTGGCCGAGCCCTACACACTGGGTGTGGCCGGTGGCGCAGCGCTGGGGGCGGTGCTCGCCCTGGTCGCCTTCCCCCAGGCAGCGCTGGTGGGCGTCGGCATCGCCTCTTTCCTGGGAGCGCTCGCGGCGACCGCCGTGGTGGTGGGCCTGTCGTTCCGCCGCGAGGGCCTCGAGACCTCCACGCTGCTCCTGGCCGGCGTGGCGATTTCGGTCTCGAGCTCGGCGCTGATCCTCTTCCTCGAGTTCTTCGCCGATCCCCACCGCACCTTCCAGATCGTCCGCTGGCTGATGGGGGGCCTGGCGGTGGTGGGCTACCGGGAAGTGCTGTGGCTGGCGCCGTTCGCCCTCGCGGAGCTGCTGCTTCTCCTCGCCCTGCGTTGGGAGCTCAACCTGCTGCTCACCGGCGAGGAGACCGCAGCGGCCCGCGGCGTCGATGTGGGGCGCACCCGGCTGCTAATGCTCGCCGGGGTATCGCTTGCCGTGGGCGCGGTGGTGGCAGTGGCGGGGCCGATCGGCTTCGTGGGCTTGATCGTGCCCAACGCCCTGCGCTCTCGCCTGGGGCCGGATCACCTCCATTTGATTCCTGCGAGCCTCCTCGCCGGAGGCGCCTTCCTCGCCCTCTGCGACCTCGGCGCCCGAACCCTGCTCGCCCCGGCCGAGCTGCCCGTGGGAGTGCTCACCGCCGCCGCCGGCGGCCCGTTCTTCCTCTGGCTGCTGCTGCGCCGGCGGTAGGGCGCTGGTCACGAGTGGGGTCTCGAGAGCAGCCCTGAGCGCTAGTAGACTCGGGAGAACATGGACCGCCGTCGCCTTCTCCGACGACTCCTCCAGGGTCATCTCCAAAATGTCGCCTTCGCGGACTTCTGTCGACTTGCCGAGGGCTTTGGGTTTCAGCCGGGGCGCTCGCGCGGCAGCCACCAGACGTTCTCCCACCCCTCGGTTCCTGAGCTCGTGAACCTCCAGCCTTTTGGAGGCGAGGCCAAGCCCTACCAGATTCGGCAGTTCCTGCGCCTCGTCGAGCGCTACAATCTCAAGCTGGAGGATTCGCCATGAGGGACTACCACATCAACATCTTCTGGAGCGAAGAAGACGGCTGCTACGTGGCGGATGTCCCGGATCTCTCCTTCTGCTCGGCTTTCGGCAACTCTCCGGAAGAAGCGTTGGCCGAAGTGGAACGCGCCAAGCAAGCCTGGCTCGAGACCGCCCGAGAGCAAGCCAAACCCATCCCTGAGCCCGAGTACCGCCCTCTGATCTACCAATTCGGGCGCTAGTTTCGACTCTCTCCCAGCCCCTCTACCCAGCACCGACCAGCTCGGAAGCGGCAGGCCCGAGCTCTTCCAGGGGCACGAAACGCACCCGGGTAGCGCCCAGCTCCTGGTCCGCGTAGGGTTTCGAGCCCGCGATCAGCAGCTGTTCGGGCTGGTAGGCGTCGAGGTAGCTCGAGGCGGAAAGAGCATATCCATGGCTCGTCTCGAGCGGACTTACCAGAAACGAGCAGGGATAATTTCTGGCGCCACCAGAAACGAGTAGGGTTCGCGGCTCTGGCTCAGACGTTGAAGCGCACGTGGAGCACGTCGCCATCCTCCACGATGTAGTCCTTGCCCTCGAGGCGTAGAAGGCCTTTGTCCCGGCAGGTGGCGAGGGTCTTCTCGCGCAGCAGCTCGTCCCAGCGCACCACTTCGGCGCGGATGAAGCCACGCTCGAGGTCGGAGTGGATGGTGCCGGCGGCCTGGCGGGCCGGCGTGCCCCGGCGCAGCGTCCAGGCGCGCACCTCGTCCTCGCCCACGGTGAAGAAGGCCATCAGGCCCAGCAGATCGAAGCTCGCCCGGATCAGCCGAGCGAGGCTGGGCTTGCTGAGGCCGAGCTCGGCGAGGAAATCCGCCTGCTCGGCCGCCGGCAGCTGGGCGATCTCGGCCTCGATCGGAGCGGAGATCGCCACCGCTGTGGTGCCGCGGCCGAGCGGCAGGCCGGCGAGCACCGTCTGGGCCTCCGGCAGGCGCGCCTCGTCGAGGTTCACCACCAACAGCAGGGGCTTGGCCGAGAGCAGCTGGAAGCCACGCAGGCGGCGCTCATCGTCGCCGGAGAGCTCGAGGGCCCGCAGCGGCTTCTCGGCCTCGAGGGCCGGCAGAATGGTGGCCTTGAGCAGCTCCTCTTCCTTCTTCTCTTCCGGCGTCAGCCCGCGCTTGACCGCCTTGGCCAGACGATCCACCCGGCGCTCGACCAGGCTGTGGTCGGCCAGGATCAGCTCGAGGTCGAACATCTCGACGTCGCGAGCAGGATCGACCGAGCCTTCCGGGTGGGGAATCTCCGGGTCCTCGAAGGCCCGCACCACGTGCACCAGGGCATCGACGTTCTTCAGCTCGGCCAAGTCGAGCCCTTCGGTGCCCTCGCCCTTCTTGACTCCCGGCACGTCGACATAGGTCACCGTGGCCGGCACGTAGCGACGGGGGTGGAAGAGATCCCGCAGCTGCTCGAGCCGGCGATCCGGCACCGAGGCCACGCCCATGTTGGTCTTGCGCGAGGAGGAGAACTTGTCGGTATCCTGGTGGGACGCCGTCAAGGTGTTGAAAAGGGTGGTTTTGCCCGCCTTGGGGAAGCCGACGATGCCGAGCTCCATGGTGATTTCCTTGCGCTTGAGGCTGTTGGTCGAGCGGAGATGGGCCCGCTTCGGAGCGGCAGGCTAACCGGCGGCGAAGCGCGGGTCAACCGTTCCCGGCCGGTCTGGCTCGCAGCCCGTGCACCAGGAGGGTGGGACTGCCTACCATGCCATCGAGAGGGAAGAAGCTCAGATCCCGGGCCAGGGCCAGGGCTCCTTCGAAGAGCCCCTGGAACGTTCCAGTGAGCAGAGCGCCTGCTACCGGAGCCCGCGCGCGGCCGCCCTCGACCGCGAAGCCGGAGACCTCCACTCGGAAGGCGCCGGGCTCGGCTCCGGTCGCAACCGGCGAGGTGGCTTCGATCCAATAGTGCCCTCGCTGCAATCGAGCCAGCAACGAGGCCACCGACACCCGCGGCGCCGGCTCGAGGTAGAGGTGGCTGGGGGCCAGGCGAGGCGCGTCTCGCCAGCTGGCCCGGCGGATACCGAACGGCCCGCTGCCTGCCGCGAGCACCGGCTGGCCTCGCTCCAGGAGCACTCGGCGCCGGGTGGGAGCTCCGGCACCGTCGAAAGGCGCCTCCAGGGCGCCGCCGGGGAGGCGACCGTCGTCGACCAGGGTGAGCCCATCGGCGACCGGGCCGCGGAGCTCGCCCGCCGGCCCGGCTACCCAGGCGGCCAGGAGCACCGCCACCACGGCCGGGGCGAGAAGAGAGTCCGCGGGCCCAGGCTCGGGAGGCCGGCCGCTCGCCGCTAGAGAAAGGTTGTCCGCCAGCCGGCGGGCCAGGGCCTTGGGGGCGAAGCGCCGGGGCTCCCGCTCGGCGAGGGCCAGGGTGGTGCTCTGCCCTCCCGGCCCGACCGCTTCGAGGCGGAGCGCGGCGAGGCGGCTCCGCCAGGCGACCCGCAGGCCCCGGCTGTTGGCGAGCTGGCTCTCGCTCGCGCCGTCGTCCAGTCGCGCCGAGACTAGCCTTGCGCCCGGCAGCTCGGAAGCGAGCTCGCGGTCGATAGCATGGAGCAGGGCGAGGCTCTCCCGCTCGGCGAGAAGCGGTGCTTCGAAGTCCCGTGGCTCGGTCCACGGCGACCCGAGCTCGGGCCCGGCCAGCACCAGCGGAGCTCCAGCGGGGCGAGGCCAGCCTGCGAGCGGCCGAGGCTCTCCGCTCTCAGCCCAGAAGAAGCTCCCCTTGCGGTCTCCCGCCCGCACCGCCCAGCCGGCCTCTTCGTTCATCGCCACCAGCTCGCCGGCCACGGAGAGAGCCACATGGCGAGATCGCCCGGTCTTGGCGTAGACCTCGGCCTCCTCGAGGCGGGCGGCAGCCAGGCTCGAAAGCACCTCGGCCAGGCGATCGCCACGGCTCAAGCTTGGACCTCGATCCCTGCGAGCAAGAGGGCCGGAGTGGTGGCCCACACCGGCAGGCGGCTGCCGCCCTTGGCGCACCAACCGGCCCCGGCAGGCTGCGGGTGCATCCCCACCCCGACCACCGCACCCAGGAGGTTCGCCACCGAGCTGCGGAGCCGAAAGGGGCCCACTGTTTCGGTGAGCTCCCCCGCCACCACTCGGCGAGCGAAAGGCACCGCCAGCTCGAAGCGGCCGCTGCGCGGGTCGAGGCGGCCGCGATCGACCTCGGAGATCCAGTACCCGCCCTCGGCCCGCTCGCGCAGGGCCGGCTCGGAGAGCGTGCCGGCGATCACCTCCAGATGGCTGCAGCGGGGAGCCGGCGGCAGGTCCCGCCGGCCGCGCCG
>CALMKX010000372.1 GCA_937867335.1 uncultured Acidobacteriota bacterium | reverse complement strand
CGCCGCTCTCGCCGGCGGCGTCGCCCTCGGCTTCGGCCTGGGCTGGAGCGGCCCGAGCCCGGCCAAGCCGGAGCAAGAAATCGCCGCCTTCTCGCCCAGCTGGGCCGAAACCTACCTGGACGACCTCGCCGGCGACGGCTCGGACTTCGAGGCCACACCATGAGGCGCTGGGCCCTGATGCTCGCCCTGCTGCTCTCGGTGGGCGTCAACGCCGGCCTCGCCGGCGCCATCCTGCTACGCCGGTTCCAGCCGGCTCCCGCGCCGCCACCGGCGCCGGCATTGCAGCCTGCTTTTCCGGGAGCAGGGTTGCGCCTGATGGCTGAACGGCTCGGGCTCGACGCCGCCAAACGCCAGCAGTTCCTCGAGTTCCATCGCCAGTTCTTCGAACAGAACCGCCCCCGGCGCGAGCGCCTCCTCGAGCTCCGGGCGGTCCTGCAAGAGGAACTCCTCGCCCCCGAGTCGAACCGCCCGAGGTTGGATCAAGCGCTGGCGGAGACCCAGCAGCTGGTCCAGCAGCTGGACCAGTCGATGGTCGAGCTGGTTCTCGAGGTGAAGCCCCTGCTCACCGCGGGTCAGCTCGCCGAGTACCTGCGCTTCGTCCAACGCCTGCGCAACCCCGCCCCCGGCCCGCCGCGCCCGCTCCCCCGTCGCTGGCGAAACGGAGTTTAAGCACAAGCCCCTGACCAAGCTCGATCTTCGATATCCTGACGCGGATGGCCAAGATCTCTGTGGTGCTGTTTCGCTCCGAGGGCGGCGTCTGCTGCGGCGGCCGAGAGCTGCTGGAGCGGCCCCAGGGCGAGGGCGAGCTGCTCTGGGTCGACGTCGAGGGCTTCGACTCCGAGAACCAGCAACTCGTCCAGAGCCTCGGCTTCCACCCCCTCGCCGTGGAAGAGACCTTCACCCTGCAGCACCAACCCAAGTACGAGGAGTACGACGGCTGCCTCTTCACCATCGTCCGTGGAATCGACTTCAACACCACCGACAACGAGCTCGACACCCTGAAACTCGCCTGTTTCCTCCAGACGGGGCGCCTGGTGACCGTGCACCGAGCCCCCATGCGCAGCGTCGCCGCAGTCCACTCCCGTCTCAAGGAGACCGGCAAAGCCCCCCGTGGCGGCCTCGACCACCTGCTCTACATGCTCTTCGACGAGCTGATCAGCCTCTATTTTCCCCTGGTCGACGAACTGGGCCTCGAGATCGAGCGGATCGAGGACGAGATGTTCCAGCGCCCACGCCAGTCCCATCTCGAAGCCGTGCTCGAGATGCGGCGGCGCCTGACCACCCTGCGCCGGGTGATGCTGCCCCATCGCCAGGTCTTCAACCACCTCGCCACCGGCAGCGCCGACGAAATCGACGATCGCGAGGCCTTCTACTTCCGCGACGTCTACGACGAAGTCCTACGCCTCACCGACGGCATCGACATGTTGCGCGAGCAGCTCTCCAGCCTGCGCGACACCTACCTCTCCGTGCTCTCCCAGCGCACCAACGACGTCATGAAGGTGCTCACCATCATCTCCTCCATGCTCCTGCCCATGACCGTGATCGCCGGCATCTACGGCATGAACTTCGAGTTCATGCCCGAGCTCCACAAAGCCTGGGGCTACCCGGTGGCCCTGGGCCTCATGGTGACGGTCGCCGGGGGCATGATGCTCTGGTTCCGCAAGAAGGACTGGATCTAAAAAAAGACCCCGTCCGCGAGGACGGGGGAAGGAGGAGGAGGTTCTTTCCGCGAGGAGGCTGGCTTGGTTCGTTCAGGCTCCCGAAGCTCTATACGCGGCAGCGGTCCGTCATGTTTAGATGGCATATCGCTGCACCCAACAAGGCGCCATCCTTCTATCAGCTACTTTTGCTGAGACACCACCAGGAAGCATTTTCGACACGCTTGCGACATCCAGGAGTCGCATTTTTTCTGGATTTCTGCCCTTTTCCTTTCTGAGATCAGTGTCCTCAATACCACCGTCACCAGCACTAGAACGGTTGTCGGTACCTTGGCTTCAGGCTTTCGCGCAGTTCCATCTGCCCGCTCCTTCGGACTCCTTGCAGGGGGATCCCGCGGGAGCCAGAAAGCCTGGCCGCCTGCAACCTTCGGCCCTTCCGCATGGAGCGATCGGGCTGTGATTCGGAGGAGTTCTTCATGGTGCGGTGCTCGAGCTTTGGAAAGGCCCTGCTGGTGGGCGGCCTCGCCGTCCTCGCCCTGGCACAGAGTGCCTCGGCAGCAGGCTCGCTGGTGAGCAGCCTCGAGGCAGTCAACGGCTCGGTGGCGGCTCAGGACGACATCCTGGTGCGTTGGTCCCTGACCAACAACGGCTCCAGCACGGCCTATGTGCTGCGCTACCAGACTCCCCTCTTCGGCGTCGAGAGCAACCTCTTCGTGGTCGCCCTGGACGGCGAGCGCGTTCCCTACAACGGCAAATTGGTCAAGCGAGCGGCGCCCACGGCCAAGGACTTCCTGGCCGTCGCTCCGGGCGAGACCCTGAGCAAGGTCGTCGAGCTGTCGTCGATCTACGACTTCGCCCGCGCCGGCGAGTACTCCGTCCAGTACCGGATCAACCTCGGCGAGACCCTGCGCCCGGCCAAGCTGGGTAGCAGCCAGCCCTACCGGGAAGACGTGCTCTCGAACGAAGTGGCCATCTGGCGTGAGGTCGGCGCCGTGGCGGACGACAACCACCTGCTCGAGGAGCAGGGCCGTCTCGACCAGCCCAGCCTGGCCCTGCGCGCTTTGACTCCTTCGTACATCAGCTGCTCCTCGTCGCGCCAGTCCGCGCTGGTGACCGCTCTCTCCTCGGCCCAGAGCTACGCCTCGAACGCCTCGAGCTACATGAACGCCGGCACCGTGGGCGCCCGCTACACCACCTGGTTCGGCAGCTACACCAGCTCGCGCTACTCCACCGTGCGCACCCACTACAGCACGATCCTCTCCACCATCCAGAACCAGCGCATCACCTTCAACTGCAGCTGCACCGACTCCTCCTACGCCTACGTCTTCCCCGGCTCGCCCTACACCATCTACCTCTGCAACGCCTTCTGGGCGGCCCCGAACACCGGCACCGACTCCCGCGCCGGAACGCTGATCCACGAGCTTTCGCACTTCTACGTCGTGGCTTCCACGGACGACTGGGCCTACGGCCAGACTGCCTGCCGCAGCCTCGCCACCAGCAACCCCAGCCGCGCCATCGACAACGCCGACAGCCACGAGTACTTCGCCGAGAACAACCCGTTCCAGAACTAGCTTACGAGCTAGCCTGGTCCAACACCCCGAGATTGTGTTCCGCTTGCCCGGTGGCTCTCCGCCACCGGGCTTTTCTTTTCTGGGTCTGGATCAGTGGGCGTCGGCCCGCTACTCGTAGACCATCCACAACGGCCCGGGGAACAACCACGAGAGCCCCTGGCGCAGGCGATCCCGCCAGTTCTCCCAGTTGTGGCCGTCGCGCGCTTCGCTGTAGCGCACCTCCATGCCGGTGTTCTGCAGCAGGGGCACCAGCGAGCGGTTTTCATAGATCAACGACTCGTAGGTGCCGCAAGAGACGAACACCTTCTCGGAGGGCTTGCCCGGGCTGTTGCGGAAGGCGTTGACGAACTCCACCACCGGGTCGAAGGCGGGCCCCCGCTTGTGGTGGCCGATATCCGTGAAGGCGAACGAGCCGGACTGCAGCAGCAGGCGCCCGAACCGCCCCGGGTAGCGCCAGGCGGTGGACAGCGACGCCACGCCCCCGAAGCTCGCTCCCATCAGGCCTCGCGCTTCGATCCCCCGGTCGAGCGGCAGCTCCTTCTCCAGGTACGGCACCAGCTCCTCGGCCACGAAGCTCGCATGGCCCGGGTCGGCTGCGTACTCCACCAGCCGCCGCGGCGAGCTCACCAGGGCCACCACCATCGGCGCCACTTCCAGGCGGTGGATCAGATTGTCGAGCACCAGGCCCAGGCTGGCGTAGTTCACGTAGTCGTCGCCATCGTGGCAGACCAGCAGAGGGTAGCGCCGGCTCTTGCGGAAGCGAGCCGGCAGGTAGACCTGGAAGCTTTGCCGCCGCCCGAGAGCCTTGCTCTTGAGGCTGCGCTCCTCGAACGAGCCGGTACGGGCTTCCGGGTCGAAGTAGGTCCAATCCGGACGCTCATAGCCAGCGGTGGTGGCGACCGAGTTGGCGCCGAAGGGGTCCCGGGCGTTGAGCGGGTTGAGCGGGTCCCGGATCCACTGATGAGCGTTGCCGTGTACCAGGTTCAGCTTGTACTCGAACCGCGATTCGCCAGGCACCTCCAACACCAGATACCAGAGATCCGTGCCCTTGATCCTGCGGAACGGCCGCGAGGTCGGCAGGCCGTAGATGAAGTGCTGGAGCAGCACGTTGTCGGCCTCGCCCCGGAACACAAACGTCACCGACGGCCCTTCCACCAGGGGAAAGGTATGGCTCGCCAGGAACTCGTCGATCGCCTTGCCGCTGAGCCGCTTGCGGCTTTCCTCGAGACGATGGATCGCTAGCATCAGGCGCTCCTCATCGGCTCGAGGTTGCCGGACTCGCCGAGCTTCTGGACCCCCGCCGAAGGCCGCCAGGCGGCTCCTCCTTTGCGGACCAGCTGCACCTTCGGCTCGAAAGCCACACAGCGCGCCGGGGCGAAGCGCCGAGCGAAGAGCGACACGCGCACCGGGTCGTCCAGGCGCAGGCGCTTGGAGGCGTGGGGCAAGGGGATGAGATCGTCGTAGAGATGGAGGCCGCTCTCCACCACTTCGGCGTCCCCTGCGCCCTGGGGCGGGCTGTCGTGGAACAGCACCACCTTCGAGCCCAGCACCATCGCGCCGGCCGACCAGGCGAAGATCGGCAGCCGGGCGGCAAGCTCCACCACCCCGAAGAGCCGCAGCCGGTTGAGCAGCACGGCGACATGGCCGCCGGCGATCGCCAGCGCCACCGAGGCCCCCAGCTGCTTGGCGATTTCATGCCGGTGGCGCAGCAACGCGGGTCGCTCGAGCGGCCGGGCCTTGGCGTCGAATTCCTCGTGCACCGCACGCAGCCTTCCGAGGTGGTGGTCGTCGAGCGCGCGCAGCGAAGTCATCACCGCCTCTCGCTCGGGTTCCACCAGGCTCGGCTCGGTCAGGCGGGAAGCCAGGTCCCGGGCCGCCCTCAGGATGTGCGCCAGGCGCACCCGGTAGAGGTCTTGAAGCTGGCGGAGCACGTCTTGGCGCTCCCGGTAGAGGGCCGCGAGTTCGCGGTCCTGGGCGAAGAGCTGCTCGGCGCGGGCGTAGAGCCGGAGGTTCGCCACCGGTCGCCCGAGGTGCTCGCGCATCTCCTCCACTTCCGCTTCCCGCTCCTGCCAACCCGCGGTCACGGCGGCCATGGGCCCATCCAACCCCAATTCTTCGTAGGCCGAAACGAGAATGGGTTGAAGCCGCTGGGGGCCGAGCAGAACGATTGTCTTAGCCATCGGCGTTGTATTATCCCAAGGAGATCGCCTCGGTGAGAACCACACCGCTCGGGAGAGCCTCCATGCACGTCATCCTGGTCGAGCCAGCGTTCCCTGCCAACCAACGTAAGTTCTTGCAAGGATTGGCGGAAGTCGGCGCCAAGGTGAGCGCGATCTCGGAATACACGCCGGACATGTTGGGCGAGTTGAAGCACGTACTCTCCGATTTCGAGCAGGTTCGCTCGGTGGTCCACGAGGAGTCGATGATCCAGGCGGTGCGCAACCTCCAGCGCCGCAGCTGGGTGGATCGCCTCGAGGCCACCGTGGAAGCCCACGTGATGGCCGCCGCCCACGTGCGGGAAGCCTGTGGCATCCCGGGCACCTCGGTGGCCACCACCTTCCTCTGCCGGGACAAGCCGGCGATGAAGGAGTTCTTGCGCCAGCACGGCGTACCCTGCGCCGCCTCCACCGGTGCCGACAACCTGGCCACGGGGCTCGAGTTCGCGGCCAGGATCGGCTACCCGCTGATCGTCAAGCCGCGAGACGCCGCCGGGGCTTCCGGGACCAGTCGGGTCGAAAGCAACGCCGAGCTCGAGAAGGCTTTCACCGCCTACGGCGTGGGCCAGGGCGCCTCGCTCGCTCTCGAGGAGTTCATCGAGGGGCACGAGGGGTTCTACGACACCGTGACCATCGGCGGCGAGATCGGCCATCACTTCATCACCCACTACTACCCGGGCGTCCTCGAGGCGATGCGAACCCGTGACGTCTCGCCCATGTTCGTGGCCACCAATCGCCTGGCCGCCCCGGGCTACGACGAGGTCAAAGCCCTCGGCCGCAAGGTGATCGAGGCCCTGGGGATCGAGACCTCGGCCACCCACATGGAGTGGTTCTATGGGCCCAAGGGGCTGAAGTTCTCCGAGATCGGCTGCCGCCCCCCGGGCGTGGGAGCCTGGGATCTCTACTGCGCCTCGAACGAGATGAGCGTGTATCGAGAATGGGCGGCGGCCGTGGTACTCGGCCGCACCACCCAACGACCCAGCCAGCGCTACGCCGCCGGGCTGGTCAACCTGCGCCCGGATCGCGATGGCACCATCACCGGCGTCGACGGGGTCGATGAGATGGTGAGTTCTCTCGGGGATCAGATCATCGACTACCACTTCCCCCCGGTGGGCGCCCGCACCCAGCCGGTGGAGGCCGGCTATATGGCCAACGCCTGGGTTCGGCTGCGTCACCCGGACTACGACCAGCTGCGCGAGCTGCTCTCGGAGGTGGGCCGCAGGGTACGCGTCCACGCGGCATAACCAGCCCAGGCATGCAGGCTTCTCTGGTCGTTCACGCCCACTTCTACCAGCCTCTGCGCGACGATCCGGTGAACGGGCAGATCCCCCCTGAGTTCGGGGCGGAGCCGTTCAGCAACTGGAACCAGCGGATCGCAGCGGAGTGCTATCGGCCCAACGCCGAGCTGGGCAACTTCGAGCATGTGAGCTTCGACCTCGGGCCCACCCTGGCCAGCTGGCTCGAGAGGAACCTGCCCAAAGTCCACCGGAGCATCTGCGAGGCCGAGCGCAAGCGCTACCGCGAGCGAGGCTTCGGTGGCGGCCTCGCCCAGGCCTACCACCACACCATCTTGCCCCTGGCCAGCCGCCGGGAGAAGGAGCTGCAGGTCGCCTGGGGCATCGCGGACTTCGAGCATCGCTTCGGCCACCGCCCCCGCGGACTGTGGCTGCCCGAGACGGCGGTCGATACCGAGACTCTCGAAGTGCTCGCCGAGCAGGGTATCGAGTTCACCGTTCTCGCCCCGTGGCAGGCCGCGCGCTTCGAGCATCACCCCTTCGAGCCTCGCTGGGCCGAGCTGCCTTCGGGACGGCGGATCGCCTTGTTCTTCTACCACGGGCCGCTTTCGGGGCGCCTCTCCTTCGACCCGGGCCTGTCGATCAACGCCGACGCCTTCACTCGCCACTTTCTCCAGCCCCTGGGCTGGCAGGCGGCCCGCCGCAGGCACAGCCGGCCGCTGATCCTGGTGGCGACCGACGGCGAGCTCTACGGCCACCACCAGAAGCACCGCGAGCACTTCCTGGCCTACCTGCTGCGCCACGCGGCGCCACAGGCCGGCTTCGCCGTCACCACTCTCGAGCGCTACCTCGACGAGCACCCTCCCGGTCACACCGTGTCGCTCCGCGAGCCCAGCTCCTGGAGCTGCTGGCACGGTGTCGCGCGCTGGCAGAGCGACTGCCCCTGTACTGCCGAAAGCGGCTGGAAGTCGGGTTTCCGAGACCTTCTGAGCCGCCTGGCTGCCCGGCTCGACGAGCTCTACCAAGAGCACAGCCAGCGCTGGCTCGGCGACGGCGATCGGCTGCTCGAGCGCTCCGTGGAGCTGTCGCGGCCGGGCAAGAAGCTCGGCGCCCTGGTTACCGAAATCGCCGACCGGAGGTTGGCTCCGGCGCGGCTGGGCCGCCTGCGCAAGCTGCTCGAGGCCCAATGGCTCCGCCATCGAATGTTCACTTCCTGCGCCTGGTTTCATGGCGAGCTCGCGCGGCTCGAGGTGCGCAACAACCTCGCCGCGGCACGGGCTGCCGTAGCGCTCACTACCAAGGCCGTGGGCTTCGACCCGGCTCCTGCGATCGAGGCGGAGCTCACCGCCCTTGCGGAGCGGGCTGGAGAGCCAAGCGCTCCGAAGAGCTCGGAGCGTCTTGCCGCCCGAGACGCGGCCTAGAGGCAGCTGATGACCGAAGCGACGGTGAAACGTCCGCGTCTACTCCCCCCGCACTACTTCGCCCTGGCAGTGATCTCGATGTGGGTGCTCCACCGCCTGATTCCCGGGCCTCGGCTGATCCGCAACCACTGGAACTGGTTCGGGCTCGTACCGATCATCCTCGGCGGCGTGCTCTCGGCCTATTCGGCGGACCTCTTCGACCGGGTCGAAACCGGTGTGATCCCCTTCAGCGACGCCACCACCCTGGTGGTCCGGGGGCCGTTCCGCTTCAGCCGGAACCCCATGTACCTGGGCATGCTGATCGCCCTGGTGGGCATCTCCGTGCTGATGGCCACCAGCTCGCAGTGGGTGGTGTTGCCCCTTTTCTTCGGGATCCTGGATCGGCTCTTCGTGGCCCGCGAGGAGGTGTTCTTGACCGAACGCTTTGGCGAGCCCTACGGAGAGTACCAGCGCCGAGTGCGTCGCTGGCTGTGACGCGATGAACTGCCCGGCGAGGCGGGACGGGCCGGAGGGGGCCCGCCCCGCCTCACCGCAGGAACCGTCCCCCAGCGAACGGCCCCCACATTTCCACTCGATTGCCCAGTTGTTAGGGCAAGGTTCGTACCAACTCCGGGTTGGCTGCAGACCCGCTCCAGGCGGGGTTTGGAGAGGGGCGCCGAGCGCCGGCGAGTGTCAGCGAGGGTGTCAGCTCGAGTGTCCGACACCCGGGGCGAGGCTGTCGGACACTTCGCCGTCGGGACCGGCCTCGGCTCCAGCGCGCCGCGGCTCGAGGCCGCTCAGGGCCTCGAGCTGCCATTCGCACTCGACCCCCAGCCGGCGCAGCGCCGCCACTTCGGAAAGCACGGCCAGGGCCGCTGGCGCTTCGAGCCCGAGCGGGCGGACTCGAGCGAGTGCGCCCAGGTCGAGAAGCCGTTCGTAGGCCTCCTGCTCGATCCAGTTGGCGTCGCCGAAGCGGTGGGCGTGAAGAGCGAGGCGCACGGACTCCTCGCCCAGCCACGCCCGGAGTTCGGCGGCGCTCGCTCCCGCCGGCAGGGCCCGGCCCTCGAGCAAGCAGCCGAGGGCCAGGGCCGAATCCAGGGCCACTTCCTCGCGCACCCCCTGGTCCACCAGCGTGGCCTCGATCGGCTTGGCCAGCAGCAGCGCGCTCAGCCAGGCCGCCGGTTCGGCGGAGCCGGCGGAGCGCACGGCGGCCTGCTCGAGCAGCAAGGAGGCGTAGAGCAGCAGCCAGAGCTCGCGTGGCTCGGTGCGGCCGGCGAGCTCGAGCTGGGGCGAGGGCGGCAGCGAGGGCAGAGGGAGCTCTACGGTGTCGTCCTCGTCGAAGGCTCGCCCGCGCTCCTCTTCGACGCGGTGGGCGGTGCCTCGCGCAAGATCCTGATGCGCATGGGGCCGGCTGTCGTTGGTGTCGCCGGCACGTTCATCAACACGTTGGTCGACAGCCAGGTAGCGTCTCACTACGGTGACGGGCCGATGTCGTATCTGGTGTACGCGTTTCGAATTTGGCTGCTCCCGGTAGGACTTTTCGGTGTTGCGATCAGTACCGTGAACTTGACGCACGTCTCGCGTGACCGTGCCCGTGGAGACATGAGCGGGTTTCGCACCACGCTCGGCAGCTCATAGAACGACCGGCGTTGCCCCCGCCCGATCATCCCGCGAGCGCACTCCACGAGCCAGGCGCCGAGTTCGCTGTCCGCTTCGTAGTTTCCCGACCAGCCGGTGCGCACGAGGACGATGTCGGACTCGTAGGCCAGCGACGAGGACCCGCGCAGGTGCTCGGCCCTCATCCGTTGCCCGGCGCCGAGTCGCTCCTTGTCCGCGGCAGAGATCGCCACCACCGGGGCACCGAACTCGAGCGCCATGTCCTTGAGCGCCTCCACGATCGCCGTGGTGCGCTCACCCTCGTCCGCCCCCACGGCCGGCACCTTCTGCAGGTAGTCGACAAGGACGAGCGGCGCGATTCCCTCGGTGCCCGCCACCTGCTCGACGACCCGGGCCATGTGCAGGACGTCGGTCGTCGGTGACGACTCGTGCAGGTGCAGGCGCTGCGCGTAGGCCTCGACCGCCGCAAGGGCGGCGGCTCCACGCGGCAGGACGCCCATCATCGAGGCCAGGCTGGCTCCTGGCGCGTCAACCTGCTCGAAGACGGCCCGGACCCGGCCGACATCGGCGGGTGACAGACCCTGCGGGTCGGCGTCCGCGGCATACGCACCTTCCATGGCGAGCAGCCGCTCGAGGAGGGTGTGGGACTCGTGCTCGAAGGAGAAGAACACGGCCGGTCGACCGATCGTGGCGACCTGGCGCAACATCTGGAGTCCGAACGTCGTCTTGCCCTGCCCCTGTGACCCGGCGATGAGCGCGAGTTCCCCCGAGCGCACGCCGCCCCCGAGAACGCCGTCGAGGCGGCCGAAACCGGTGGGCCACACAGTTGCTCCCGGGGCCCGACCTTCCCGCAACATGGCGTCGGTGCGGGCGAGCAGGGTGGCCACCGTGTGCCTGACCCCCTCCCGACGCGGCGCGCCACCAGAGCCACTGTCCGACATGCTGGAAGTCCATCACGCAGGCCCCATCGTTGTCCGCGAAATGATCCAGCCCGAGAGATCTACGATGCGGACCATGCGGCGGCCTCACCATCGGAGTCTGGAGATCCACGATGCGGCCACCTTGCGGGCACACCTGACCGCAGGGCTTTCGCTCCGCGGCGTGCGCCTCCAGGGCATGGATCTGCGCGGCTTCCGGCACGAGTTTCTCGCCCGCACGGACCTGCGCGGCCTGGCCGTGCTGGGGGGCGCACTTCAGGCCAAGGTCGCGCGTCACCTGACCGCGCATGGGGCGATCGTCTTCCCGGACGTCCCGGACGCGCCGGTCCACCCCTATCGCGCGGAGCTCTACCAACCGGCCGACCTCTACAAGGGGCTCGACGAGGGGTATGCCGCGACGCCCGACGCCCGCGCCTACGACTGGGCCCAGAACGCCGATCTGGCCAGCGACGCCCTCGTCACCGCGGTGCGGGCACTGCACGACGACGCGATGAGCGATGCGCTCGGGGAGGCCCTCGACGGACGCGCAGCAGTCGGGGTCATGGGTGGGCACGGGGTCCGCCGTGGCACGAAGGACTTCGCGACGGCCGCGCGGCTGGGCCAGGCTCTCGCCGCGGCGGGGCGAGTCGTCCTCACCGGGGGTGGCCCCGGTGCCATGGAGGCGGCCAATCTCGGGGCGTATGCCGGGGCGGGGCGAGACCTCACCACGGCTCTCGACGCGCTGGGCGCGGTGCCGACCTTCACGGACATCACCGCGTGGGCCGACGTGGCTTTCGAGGTGCGCGCGGCCCTCGGCTCCGGCACGACACCGCCGGCCGCCCCCCGCAGCATCGGCATCCCCACGTGGTTCTACGGCCATGAGCCGCCCAATGTCTTCTGTGACGGCATCGCCAAGTACTTCTCCAACGCCCTGCGAGAGGACGGCCTGCTCGCGCTGTCCACCGGTGGTGTGGTCGTCCTCCCGGGAGCCGCCGGGACAGTGCAGGAGGTCTTTCAGGCGGTGACGCCGCGCTACTACGACACCGGCAGGTCGCCGGTCGCCGCCCTGGTGCTCGTCGGCGTCGAGCACTGGACCCGCACGGTGCCGGTGTGGCCGCTGCTCACCACCTTGGCGCAGGGCCGGGCCTTCTCCTCACGGCTGCACCTCACCGATGACCTCGAGGAGGTTGTGGGCCTGCTCGACTCCTGACGGTGGGCGCACAAGGAGATCAGGGGGCGTGCCAGAGGACGATGCCCAAGCACATCTCGTCGGTGGTTCCTTCACCCCAGACGACATAACGTTCGGGAGTTCCCTGGAAGGCGGGGAGTTGGTCCCGCAACGACTGGTCGTGGGTGCAGGTGACCGTCAGGGTCTGCCCCTTCTGCAGGGTCACGGGCTCACTCAACGCGCGCGAGCCCTGGTCGTCGAAGTCGTAGACCGGGACGTCGAGGATCCGCTTGGCCTGCGGGGTGCCCTTGTCGACATCGATGGTGATCGACCGGCCGAGCAGGTGCATGTGGCCGGCGGCCGCACGAATGACCATCGGCTCACGCACGGAGCGGGTGCACTGTTGGGTGTCGCCGATCGGGTCGCCTCCGCACAGGACGTGGAGGAGGTCGGCCGTCGCGACCGTCTCCCCGAATCTGGTCTTGACGTCGTCGATGGCCGCCGCTCGGTCGCACAGCGGGCTCTCGGTGTGCCCCAGCCGACAGGGCAACTCCACCGGCGCGGGCAGCAGCATGGTGTTGAGGGCCTTCTTGGCCGACCCGGCCGCCGGGGACAGTCGCAGCCGCACCAGTGAGGTGTCGGCGCCCCCACCCGTGAGGGTGTTGAAGTGCATCTGGACGACGACCTGGGTGCCGGCCTCAAGCGGGATCCCGACGTCCTCGGACATCACGCGCTCGCCACCGCCCGGGGCCCAGGCGCCGACCCAATCCGACTTGTCGAGATTGCGACCTCCGACGCCTCCGATCCCGGTGCCCCCAAAGCAGGTCCACCCGTCGCCGGCATCCGCGGCATCGAGTGCCTGGGCTCTGGCCACCTGGGATGCCGGCACCTGGGAGACGATCACGTGATGCACGATGTTCGGGTTGCCGGGGATGATGTTGACTCCGCTGACCAGCTCTGGCTCGGTGAGTCCCGGGTCGAGCAGGAAGCATCGGTAGTCGTCGGTGCTCCCGGCCTTGGGGGTGGGACGGTAGTCCGCCGGTGTCTTCAACTCCACGAAGTGCTCCCCGGCGCGCAGCGGTGTCTGGGGCAGGCTCTCCGACGCCGAGGGACTCGCGGAACTCGCGTGCTCGACCTGGTGCCCCTCCTTGGCCGCGAGGTTGCTCGGCAGCGGCCCGGAACCGCAGGCCGTGAGCAGCAGGCCGACAGTGACCGCCGCCACCATCGGACCCAGCCTCACGGAGCGCATGGAGGAAGGGTAGGTCACCTCACCCGGAGGCGGCAGCCAGCTGACCACAGGCCCCGTCGATGTCGGAGCCTCTGGTGTCGCGCACGGTGGTCGGTATGCCGTGGGCGCGCAGCCGCTCGACGAACTGCTGCTCGACGCCGGGGCGACTGGCAGTCCACTTCGAACCAGGTGTCGGGTTCAGCGGGATCGGGTTGACGTGCACCCAGCCACGGCCCCGGGCGGCCAGCTTCTTCCCGAGGAGGTCGGCCCGCCAGGCCTGGTCGTTGATGTCCCGGATGAGGGCGTACTCGATGCTCACCCGCCGCTTGGTCACCTCGAAATAGCGGCGGGCGGCATCGAGGGCTTGGTCGACCTTGAAGCGGGTGTTGATCGGCACGAGGGTGTCACGCAGTTCGTCATCGGGTGCGTGGAGGGACAGGGCGAGCGTGACCGGGATGCCCTCCGTGGCCAGTCGGTCGATCGCGGGCACGAGACCCACGGTGCTCATCGTCAGGCCCCGAGCGCTCATTCCCAACCCGGCCGGCGACGGGTCGACCAGGCGCCGGATCGCCCCGATGGCAGCCTTGTAGTTGGCCAGGGCCTCGCCCATGCCCATGAAGACGACATTGGAGACCCGCAGCGGGCCGGTCTGCGGGGCGTCCTTGATCTCGGACTCGTCACCGAGTTCGGCGTGGCCGTCGTCGGCGACCGTCGCCCGATCCATCAAGCCCTCCCGAAGGCGCCGGTTGGCGTCGACGACCTGCTCGACGATCTCCGCGGTGGACATGTTGCGGGTCAGGCCGGCCTGGCCGGTGGCACAGAACGGGCAGTTCATGCCACAGCCGGCCTGCGAGGAGATGCAGAGGGTGACTCGGCGCGGATAGCGCATGAGCACCGACTCGACGAGGGCACCGTCGTGGAGGCGCCAGACGGATTTGAGGGTGGCACCGTCGTCCGCGGAGAGGGTGCGAACGGGGGTGAGCAGGGTCGGCAGAAGTGCGTCGACAAGGTCCGAGCGCACGGCCGCCGGGAGGTCGGTCATGTCGCCCGGGTCGATGGTCATCCGCTCGAAGTAGTGCGTCGACAGTTGGTTGGCACGGAAGGCCTTGTGGCCCAACTCCTCGACGGCCGCCCGTCGCTCGGCCACGGTGAGGTCGGCCAGATGACGCGGTGGCTTGCCGCGGCGCGGCGCGACCATCGTCAACTGACCGGGAACGGGGCGGTTGCCTGCTGGGATGTCCATGTCAGGGCTCATCCAGCCGCCGGGGCCAGCCACCAGAGCAGGCCCCAGATGACCGGCAGGGTGAGGACGAGGGAGTCGAGGCGGTCCATGATGCCGCCATGGCCGGGCAGCAGGTTGCCCATGTCCTTGACCCCGAGATCGCGCTTCAGGCTCGACTCGATGAGGTCACCGATCGTTGCGACGGCGGCCGCGACGGCGCCGATCACAGCCCCAACCCACCACCGACCCCCGAGCATGTAATGCATCGACGTGGCCCCGACGATCGTGCAGACGACGACCGACCCGGCAAAGCCCTCCCACGACTTCTTCGGACTCACCGAGGGCGCCATGGGGTGTTTCCCGAAGAGCACCCCCACGGCATACCCCCCGATGTCGGAGAAGACCGTGACGAGGACGAAGAAGACAATCCGCAGGTGCCCGTCGGGCTCGGCCAGCAGGAGCGAGGCGAAGCCCGCGATCAGGCACGGGTAGAAGGCGACGAAGAGTCCGCCGCCGATGTCGCGCAAGGCGCCGCGAGCCCCCTCGGCCGCGCGCCAGACGATGATGCCGGTGGCGGTCAGGCCGAAGGTGATGGCCAACGCCTCGGCCCCGCGCACGTAGGCAGCCATGAGCATGCTGACCGCCCCGAGGAGGATCGGCACGATCGGTGCGTTGATCCGGGCAGACTGCAGCGCTCGACGCATCTCCCAGGCACCCAGGCAGATCGCCACGACGAGCAGCGGGAGGAAGAACTCCTTGCGAATGAGCAGTGAGGCGAGCACGAGCGCGCCCAGGCCGACGCCCAGCGGCCGCCGCGGGGACACCAGTGGCTCGAGCTAGAGCGTGCCGGACCCGACGCCACGGCTCTGGCCGCTTCCGTCGCGCCAGCTCTGCAACACAGCTCTGACTTGAGCGACCTGGACGCCGGTGAGCGCGTATTCGTTCTGCCCGTTGCTGTGGTTCTCCACGACGTACCAGAAGCGGTTCTCCGCAGCGAACTCGGTGGTGGGTGCCTGCCGCGCGCGCGACCAGTCGTAGAAGAACCGGTTCGGCAGGTCCGGCTGCGCGTCGTAGAGCCGCTGGAGGAAGCCCGCGACCCGGCGCGCCGCGCTCTTCATCTTC
>CALMKX010000371.1 GCA_937867335.1 uncultured Acidobacteriota bacterium | reverse complement strand
GAGAAGCAGAGCACGCCGAGCGTCATGGACATGATCGGCCAGGTGGTCGGCATCGCCGGCGACGCCGGCGCGGGCAAGAGCCGGCTGCTGGCGGAGCTGCGCCGGCGTTACCACGCGCGAGGCCTCACCCATCTCGCGGGGCAGTGCCTCTCCTATGGCTCGGGAGTGCCTTATCTGCCGCTGGTCGACCTGGTTCGCCGGGCTTCGCACCTCTCGAGTCACGACTCGCCCGCCCAGATGCGAGCCAAGCTGCTCACCAGAGTCGAGGCGGTGGGGGCCGCGCCGGAGGACCTCCTGCCAGCCCTGCTCCACCTGCTGGGAGTGCGGGAGGGGGCCGGGGCCCTGGACCGACTGGAACCCCACGCCCTCCAGGCCCGCCTCTTCCAGGCCCTGCGCGCGCTGATTCTTGCCGCCAGCCGCCGGACGCCGGTGGTGATGGAGGTGGAAGACCTGCACTGGGCCGACGAAACCACTCTCGCCTTCCTCGCGGGCCTGGTCGAGGCCCTGGGCGCAGCCCCGGTGCTGCTCCTCCTCACCTACCGTGCCGGCTACCAGCCCCGTTTTCTCGATCGCTCCTACGCCACGCAGATCACCCTGCGCCGCCTCTCCCTCGAGGAGAGCCAGACGCTGGTGTCCGGCCTGCTTCCGACCGCAAACGGAGGAGGGGAGCTCGGCAGGGAAATCCTAGCCAAAGCGGAAGGCAACCCCCTCTTCCTCGAAGAGCTGGCCTTCGCCCTTTCCCAGGGCGCTGGTGCCGGGGCCGTGCCGGACACTCTCCAGGGCCTGCTGGCGGCGCGCATCGACCGCCTGCCCGCCGAGGAGAAGCGGCTGCTGCAGATCTCCTCGGTGTTCGGCCGGGAAGTCTCGGTGGAGCTGCTGCAGAGGATCTACCCGGAGCCCGACGCCCTGGCAGCGAGGCTCGAGGAGCTGCAGCGCCGGGAGCTGCTGCTGGTCTCGCCGGAAGCCGGGCCGGGGATGCTGCGCTTCCACCATGCGCTGGTCAAGGAGGTGACTTACCAGAGCCTCTTGCCTAGCCGTCGCCGCGCCCTTCACGGCGCCCTGGCCGAGGCCCTCGAAAGCCTCTACGCCGGGCGCCTCGAGGAGGTCTACGACCGGCTGATCTACCACTTCCCCCGTGCGGGCGAGCCCGCCCGCACGGTGCACTATCTGCGCCTCTTCGCCGAGCGGGCCGCAGCCCAATACGCCCACCAGGAGGCCGCCGCGGCCCTCGAGCAGGCACTCCGGGAGGCCGCTGCCCTGCCCCGGCAGCCAGGCGCCCGGCTGCGCACCGAGCTCCGCCTGGAGCTCGCGGAGTCGCTTTTCCCGCTCACGCGCTTCCGCGACACCCTCGAGGTGCTCGAGGCCGGGCGGGCCGATCTCGAGGCCTGTGCCGAGCCGCGCTTGCATGCCCAGCACCATTTCTGGCTGGCCCACACCTACACCTACCTGGGGGACTCCGGCGCCACCCGCGAGCATGCCCAGATTGCCGTCACGGCGGCCGAGGAGGCGCACGACGAGGTGACCGCCGGCAAGGCCCACTACGTGCTCGGCCGCGACGCTTTCTGGACCGGCCAGTACGCCCAGGGCCTCAAGCACAGCCTGGAGGCGGCGGTGCTGCTCGAGAGGGGCGGCGAGGCCTGGTGGCAGGGCCAGGCCCATTGGGTGGCCGGCTTCAACCATTTCGGCCTGGGCGAGCTCGGCCAGGCCCGCGAGGCCTTTCTGCGCACCCAGCGCATCGGCGAGGCGCTCGACGACTACCGGCTGGACCCTTCCTGGTCCCTCGGCTTCCTGCTCACCAGCCAGGGCGACGTGGCAGCCGGCCTCGCCCAATGTCGCCGCGCCGTGGCCCGCGCCCAGGACTCGCTCAACCGCGCCGTGGCCCTGGGCTTTCTCGGCCACAGCCAGCTCGCCGCCGGCGAGCCGGCCCAGGCGGTGGTGAGCCTCAGCGAGGCCACGGCCACTCTCCGCCAGGCCGGCATGCAACAGCTGCTCGCCTGGCTGGGCGCCTACCTCGCCCAGGCCCACCGCGCCCTCGGCCAGGCCGAAGAAGCCGAAGAGATCGCCGAAGAAGCCCTCGAAGCCGCCCGCGGCGCCGGCTTCCCGTTCGGCGAGGAGCTGCTGCGAGGGGGGCGGTAGGGAAGTGCTACCGTTCAGGCCGTGTTGGAAATCGCGAATCTCGAGGAGCCGGAGTGGGTAGCGTGGTACCTGCTGAGCCCCCAGGAGCGCTGGGAGGAATCGGCCCGCCTCTGGCACCACTACCTGGCGATGGGAGGCTCCCTTGATCCCGAGCCCGATTCGCAAAGCCCTTTCTACGATCCGGCGACATCGAGTCGCCCACCTGTTGATGGGCGGCCAGGCCTGCGTGTTGTACGGCGCAGCGGAGTTTAGCCGCGATCTCGATCTGGTTTCAGTTGCTCTGAGATCTCGGGCTAACCGGAGCCGGGGGAGAAGAGAAGTCCCGGCCTCACTCTCCCCGGATCGAGCGGATCGGGTCTGCCTCGGTGGCGCGGCGGGCGGGCAGGAGGCAGGCGAGGGCCGCTACGGCGAGGAGGGCGAAGGTGGCGCCTACGAAGGCGAGCGGCTGCACGGTGGCCACCCCGGAGAGCTGGCTGGTCAAGGTCTTGGAGAACACCGCCGCCAGCGCCCCGCCCACGAGAGCCCCCACCAGGCAAAGGCGTAGGCCCTGGCGGAGCACCAGCTGGAGGATCTCCCCCTTCTGGCTGCCCAGGGCCAGGCGGATGCCGAATTCCTGGACACGCTGGGCCACCGAATGCGAGAGCAGCCCGTACAGCCCCCCGAGAGCGAGCAGTAGGGCGAGCAGCGCGGCCACGCCCAGCAGCAGGGCGAGCGAGGTCCAGCGGGAGAGCGAGTCGGAAACCACCTGGTGGAGCGTCTTCAGCTGGAAGATCGGCACCTGCGGGTCTACCTCGGCCACCACCTTGCGCACCGCCGCTGCCACCGTGGTGGGCGAGCCTGCCGTGCGCACCACCAGCACCATCTCAGAGCCTGGCTGCTGGGCGAAGGGAGCGTAGAGCTCCGGCTCTGGCTCCCGGCTGAGGCCGGCGCTGCGTGTGTTGTCCACCACCCCGACCACCGTCAGCCAGGAGCCGCCCTGGGCCGGATCCCCGGAGCTCACCCGGCGGCCCACCGGGCTCTTTCCGGGCCAGTAGCGCTCGGCGGCCACCCGGTTCACCATCACCACCGCTGGGGCGCTCGCGTTGTCTCCGGCGTTGAAATCCCGCCCGGCCCGGAGCGCCACTCCCAGGGCCGGAAAGAGCCCCGGGCTCACGGCGCGGAACTCGGCGAAAGGGTCCATCCCAGGCTGAGGTGGCTGGTAGCCCTCCACCCCGAAGTTGCCGTTGTTGCCGAAGTTCTGGACGGGAAGGAGGTCGATCATTCCCGCCGCCTCCACTCCAGGCAGGGCCGCGAGCCGGGAGAGGATGAGGTCGTAGGTGGAGGTCAGCGCGGAGGCATCCCGGTACTTGGCATCCGGCAAGGCGAGATGGAAAGACAGCGCGTGCTCCTGGGCAAAGCCGGGGCTCACCGCCCGCAGGCCGAGCAGGCTGCCCACCACCACCAGGGTGCCGGCGAGCACCAGCTGCGCGAGCGCCATCTGCCCGGTGACCAGCAGCGGCCGCGCTTTCTCCCGGCCGGCCCCCACGGCACCCTTGGAGCTGCCGGAAAGGTCCAGCTGAGGCGAATTCCGCAGCATCCGCCAGGCCGGTGCGAGGCCGGCCAAGACCGCTGCGAGGAGCGAAGAAGCCACGCAGAAGAGCGCCACCCGCAGGTCGATCCGCACCCCTTCGAGCAGAGGCTGGTTCAGGTTGGCCTGAGGCACCACGCCTTCGAGCAGCAGCTGGGCGAGGAGGAGCCCCAAGATCGCGGCCGGCAGGGCCAGCAGCAGGCTCTCGAGCAGGGCGCCACCGGCGAGCTGGCCAGGCGAAGCTCCCAGCGCCGACCTCAAGGCGAGCTCCCGGCGCCGGCCGATCGCCGCCGTGAGTAGCAGGTTGGCCACATTGCCGCAGCTGATCAAGAACACCAGGCCGGCCGCGAGCCAGAGCAGCAAGAGCGGCGTGCGCAGCGAGCCGAACGTGGCTTCCTCGAGCGGCAGGAGGGTCACCCCGCGGTCCGCCATCTCGGCCGGGTAGGCGGCCACCAGCCGCTGGGTGAGCAGCTCAATCTCCGAGCGCGCCGCTTCCAGGCTCTGGCCGGGAGCCAGCCGTGCCACCGTGCTCAGCCAGTGGGAGCCGCGGGACTTCTCCTGCCCCGGGCTGAACGTGAGGGGTGTCCAGAGGTCGGCCTTGGCCGTGGGCGGAAAGCGGAACGAGGGCGGCATCACCCCGATCACCGTCACCGTTCGGCCGTCGAGCGTCACCGTCTGCCCCACGGCTTCCGGCCGGGCCCCGAAGCTCTTCCTCCAGAGGGCATCGGAAAGCAGCACCACGGCGTCCGCCCCGGGGCGGTTTTCGCCCGCGGCGAAGGCGCGTCCGCGCGCAGGCGCAACCCCCAGCACGGAGAAGAGCTCCGGCGTCACCGCCGCTGCCGGCAACTGAACAGCCTCGCCCCCACCCGCGAGCGCCGCGCTCCCCACTGAGTAGGCACCGATCCCGGTGAACGACCGAGCCTGCGCCTGCCAGTCCACCAGGTTCGGCACCGAAACCGACCCCCGCCCCCGCCCGCCCGGGTACTTGAACGTCTCCCAGATCCGCACCAACCGCCCGGACTCCGAGTACGGCAAATCCTCGAACAGAGCCACCTTCACCAAGCTGAAAATCGCCGTGTTGCAGCCGATGCCGAGAGCGAGGGAGAGAACGACGAGCAGGGAAAGCGCGGGGCGCTTCAGGAGGGAGCGGAGCAGATCAATTCGGGAAGGCGTTCCCCCAACCCTGGTCGGGTGAATGCCGACCGCTGCCAGCACGATGATTTGCTGCTTCATGGATTGCTTCCTCCTGTTGCACGGCCATTCGGCCGCGCTTGTCATGACTCGCGTCGGTCGTGAAACGCGTGCGCAATGGTACCCGGGTCGACATACTCGAGTTCACCACCCACCGGCACCCCGCGCGCCAGGCGGGTCACCTTCAAGCCGCGCGCCTTCAGCGCATCGGCCAGATAGTGGGCGGTGGCCTCGCCCTCGTGGGTGAAATTGGTGGCCAGCACGACCTCCCTGACCACGCCGTCG
>CALMKX010000370.1 GCA_937867335.1 uncultured Acidobacteriota bacterium | reverse complement strand
CCACGATCATCTTCCGGCCCGGCAGAGGGCGGCCGATCGACTCGAAGGTCTTGCGACCGACGATCAGGTGGTGGCCGAGGGTGAGTCGTTTGAAGCGGCGGAGGTCGGACGAGAGGTGCCAGGGCAACTGGCCGCCGTGGCCGATCACTCCGTTCTCGGCCACGGCGGCGATCAGCGAGATCTTCATACCGCGATCGGTGCCTTGATGGCCGGATGGGGGTCGTAGCCCTCGAGCTCGAAATCCTCGTAGCGGAAGTCGAACAGCGAGGGGACGGCCGGATTGAGCCGCATCCGCGGCAGGGGCCGGGGCTCGCGGGAAAGCTGCAGCTGCGCCTGCTCGAGGTGGTTGTGGTAGAGGTGGGCGTCGCCGAGGGTGTGGACGAACTCGCCCGGGGCCAGGTCGCAGACCTGGGCCACCATCAAGGTGAGCAAGGCGTAGGAGGCGATGTTGAAGGGTACGCCCAGGAAGACGTCGGCGCTGCGCTGATAGAGCTGGCAGGACAGGCGGCCCGCGCCGACGTAGAACTGGAACAGCACATGGCAGGGCGGCAAGCGCATGGCCGGCAGCTCGCCCACGTTCCAGGCGGAGACCAGGTGGCGGCGCGAGTCCGGCTGGGCCTTGAGCGCCGCCACCACCTCTTTCAGCTGGTCCACCGAGCCGCCCTCTCGAGTGCCCCAGGCTCGCCATTGGTGGCCGTAGATCGGTCCGAGGTCGCCGTTCTCGTCGGCCCATTCGTCCCAGATGGTCACGCCGTGCTCGTGCAGGTAGGCGAGGTTGGTGTCCCCGGCCACGAACCACAAGAGCTCATGGAGAATCGAGCGCAGGTGGACCTTCTTGGTGGTGAGCAGCGGAAAGCCCTCCGCCAGGTCGAAGCGCATCTGGTAGCCGAAGACGCTCCGGGTACCGGTACCTGTGCGGTCGGGCTTGTCGAGGCCGTGATCGAGGATGAAGCGCAGCAGCTCGAGGTAGGGGCGCATTCTTGAGCCTGCCGGAACGCGCCCGAGCTTTCGCTGCCTCGAGGTGGGGTGCTACGGGTTGACGATGGTGTTGCCGGGCTTGCGCGGGGGGTCGTTGCGGGGCCGCTCGGGGGCTGGAGGGTTGTTGTTGAACTCCGGCGCCAGCTCGGCATTGATCGCCGCCCACTCGGGGGATTCGTCCTGGCTCTCGACGATGGCGCCGATCGGGCACTCTGGCAGGCAGAGGCCGCAGTCGATGCACACTTCCGGGTCGATCACCATGAACTCCTGCCCTTGATACTCACCAGGGTGGATGCAGTCCACCGGGCAAACCGCCGCACAGGTGGAGTAGCGCTCGCCCAAGCACTTCTCTGTGATCACGTAAGCCATCTCGGCCTCCCTGAAGATGGACGAGCCGCGTCAGAGCCTCCTGAATACCCTTTCGGAGATGACCGGAGCCCGTTTCCGGCGGTAACTGTAAAGGGGAATCGGAGGCCTCGTCAATCGCGCGACCCGCTTCGAGTCCTCGAATGGTGACGATCTCGCTACAATACGCCCGCGTTCTTCCGATCGGCCGAACAGCGTTCGACACGGGCTCCTCTGGCTCGCTCCGCGGCCAAGCCCGAGCTCGAGCCGACGGACACCGTTAGGAGAGGGAGACCCGGCCTTGCACATTCTCTTTTTGGCTCCTGAGCATCCGGCGCCCCATCGCGACTTCGTCCGGGCCCTGAAGGCCGTAGGGGCTCGGGTCTCCGGGCTGGGCCACAAGGGCAAGAGGAGTCTCGACCCCGAGCTCGCCTCCTGGCTGGACGCCTACGTCCAGGTGCGCTCTCTGTTCGACGCCGAAGAGGTGCTGGCCGCCGCCCGCAGGCTCGATCGGCTGCTCGCGATCGACCGCGTCGAGGCCGTGGACGAGCTCCTGGTGCTGCCGGCGGCCACCCTGCGCGAGGCCCTCGGCGTGCCGGGGCTCTCCACCGCCACCGCCCAGCTCTGCCGGGACAAGACCGCCATGAAGGACGCCCTGCGCGCCCAGGGCATCGCCTGCGCCGCCTCGGCCGCAGTGAGCAACACCGCCGAGGCGCTCGCCTTCGCCGAGAAGGAGGGCTATCCGCTGATCGTCAAGCCGCGTGACGGCCTGGGCTCGCAGAAGACCTACCGCGTGGAGACCGCCGAGGAGCTCGGCCGGTCCACCGACGAGCTAACCGCAGGCGGCACCCGATCGATCGCCATCGAGGAGTTCGTGGAAGGCCACGAGGGCTTCTACGACACCCTCACCGTGGCCGGCGAGGTGCGTCATGAGTTCATCTGCCACTACTACCCGAACGTGCTCGAGGCCATGAAAGAGCGGCGCATCTCGCCGCAGATCGCCGCCACCAACCGGCTCAAGGCCGAGGGCTACGAGGAGCTCAAGCAGATGGGCCGGCGGGTGATCGAGATCCTCGGTCTCGGCACCACGGCGACCCACATGGAGTGGTTCTTCGGGCCCAAGGGGCTGCGCTTCTCCGAGATCGGCGCCCGCCCTCCCGGCGAGCGGCTCTGGGATCTCCACTGCGTGGGCAACGACCTCGACCTCTACCGCGAATGGGCCCTCGCCGTGACCGCGGGCCAGGCCGCCGGCGAGGCTTCGCGCCGCCTGGCAACCGGCTCGGTGCAGATCCGGCCCGACCGCGATGGCCGTGTGGCTCGCTACTTCGGACTGCACGAGGTGGTCCGCGAATGCGGCGAGTACATCTTCGCCTCGAGCGTGCCCAAGCTGGGTAGCGTCACCAAGGCGATCCGCCTCGGCTACCTTGAGAACACCTGGTTCCGACTGCGCCACCCGAGCTACGACGGCCTGCGGGGCATGCTCGACTTCATCGCGGCGACGGTGAGGGTCCACGCCACCGCCTAGCGAGGGGGAAAGAGGGTCAGCGCGGCCGGCTTGCGGCCGCTTCGCGCAGGCGGTCGATCAGCACCTCGATCTCCACCGAGAGCCGGTCGTCGGTCACGTCCGGTTGCAGCTTCTCGAGCAGCTCCAGGGCCTGCCGAGACTCGCCTCGATTCGCGAGATCCACCGCCCGGTTGTAGTTTGCCACCTGGTCCTGAGTCTCGATCTGCCGCTCGAGCCCCACCACGGTCTCCTCGATCTGGCTCCGCACGAGGGGGTCCGAGGTGGCCGCCATCGCCGCCCGATAGGCCGCGAGGGCCTCGTCGAGCTTACCGGCCTCGACCGCCCGGTTGCCCGTGGTGAGATAGCGTGTGCGGGTGAGAGCCTCGGTGGCGCTCGCGATCAGATCTTCCCGGCCGGTGGCCCGCAGGCGGCCGTCGATCACCTGCGCCGCGAGGTCGGTCTTGCCCGCGTTCAGATGGAGCATCGCCAGGTTGTAGAGAAGGTCGGGGCGGTCGGGCAGCAGCTCGCAGGCCCGCTCGAGGTGCCCGACTCCTTCCTCACCGCGGGCCGGTTCGAGGAAGTAGCTCTGGCCGAGGGTGGCCTCGAGCTCGCCGAAGTCCGGGTCCAGGGCCCGGGCTTTGGCCAGCGCCTGCCGCACCGGTCCGAGCTCGGCAGGGGGCGGCTGATCGGGCTCGGGCGGACCCTCTTCGCGCAGCCTCTCGAGCACGGCCTGGGCGTAGAGCACATAGCCCACGGGGCTCCTGAGCGGGCCGGCGACCGCTTCGCTCAACAGCTTCTCGGCCTCGGCGCGGCGGCCCCCGCGCCGGGCCACCCAGGCCAGACCCACCTTGGCCTCGGCGCTCGCCGGGTCGCGGGCGAGGGCGGCCCGGTAGTGCTCCGCCGCCCGCTCGAGGTTCTCGGGTGTCTCCTTGCCTCGAGCCAGGAGGTCGCCCAGGCTCACCCAGGCTTCACTCTCGGCGGCTTCCTCCACGCTCGGCTCGGCGAGGGGCGGCAGAAGCTGGGCATCGAGCTTCACGGTGGGAAACCGCCGGCCGTTCAAGTAGCCCCGGAGGCGCACTTCGAGCTCGGCCAGGGAGAAGCCCAAGGCCTTCTCCGCGGCCTCGGCGGCCGGGCGCCCGGCCGTCAGTTCCGCCAGGAAGCGGGCCGCCGGCGCCTCGCGCTCGGAAAGGCCGGAGATCAGCAGGTGCATCAGGGCCCAGGACTCGGAGTAGAACAGCCCCTTGCGATCCCGCTCGTTGTACTCGGGGGACTCGGAAGTGACCGCGAAGAGCCGCTCGAGCGGGATGAAAGACTGCCGCCTCAGGGACTCCAAATGGCGGGCGATCGGCGCCCCGATCACGATCTCCGAGCCGAGCTGCTCGAAGCTCGAGTAGTACTCGGCGAGCCCCTCATTGGCCCACAGCGGCAGGTGCGGGAAGTTGTGGCGCACGAAGAAGTGGGTGTACTCGTGGAACACCACCTCGAGGCCATTGCCGCTCGGCGGATAGGCATTGACCGCGATCACGTTGCCGAAGGAGTGGCTGAGGAAGAAGCCCACCAGCTCGGAGCCGGCCGAAGACTGCGCCTGCTTGTAGGGCGAGAAGGAGCGGTCGTTCTTGAAGATCAGGATCGAAGTGGGGATCGGCGCCGCCAGGCGCAGCCCGGGCTTCAGGCGGGCGAGCACCTCGCGGAAGCGCTCCAGGCGTTGGCCGATCTCCACGGTCTTGCGGGAGTCGGCATTGCCGAGCAGCTGGAAGTGCTCGGTCCGAACCCGGAGCCAGTGCTCGCCGATCGGCACCTCGGGGCCTTGGGCGGCCGCCGGAGCGGCGACGAGCAGGACCAAGACCCACGCCCATGAGCTCCAACCTCTGGTCAGAAGCCGCCGTGCCGCGATCATCCGCTGAGCCCCTCCACGCCTGGATCTCTACGCTCGAGGATGATAACGCGGCGCCTTTCGGGCGGGGCGGCAAGCCCTTGGACACGAAATCCTTTTCCGTGGCACTTTGCTTTGTTGAGCATGCTCCCATCCAGCGAGTGGTCCGCTTCCGAGCACGACTCGTTTCTGCGCTACGGTGCCGGACGGGGCCGTGCCCTGCTGCTGCACGGTTTTCCCGGCACTCCCGCCGAGATGCGACCGCTGGCCCGGATTCTCCACCAGCGCGGCTGGACCGTGAGCGGACCGCTGCTGCCGGGATTCGGCGCCGACGAAGGCCGGATCGGCCAGCTGCACTACCGTCAATGGGCGGAGGCCGTGGCCGAGGCCCGGCGCGAAATCGAAGCCGAAGACCAGCCTCTACTGCTGGTGGGCTACTCGATCGGCGCCACTCTGGCGGTGATCGAGGCCCAGCGCTCGGCGCCGTCGGCGCTGGTGCTTTTCGCTCCCTTCTCCCGGCTGAGCTATCCCGTGCAAGGCCTCCTCGCGACGGTGATGCGAACCCTGCTTCCGGGCCAGTCCCAGCAGGTGGGCCGCCCCGGCCGAGCCGAACCCTGGCTGCGCCGCCGCCTGGCCGGTTCCCTCCCCCACCTCGACCCGAACGCGCCGGAGACTCTCGCCTTCCTGCGCAGCCTCAGCCTGCCCACCGCCGTGCTCCACCAGCTCCAGCTGGCGGGCAGAGCCGCCCTGCGCGCCGCATCGGCGGTGGAAGTCCCCGTGCTCTGCTTCCAGGGCACCGACGATCCGATCAGCCCACCCCGCCGAACCCGGCTCCTGCTCTCCCGCTTCAAGGCTCCCTGCGAGCTCGAGGAGCTGCCCGGAGACCACGAGCTCCTCGCGCCGGGAGCCAAGACCTGGCCCCGAATCGTCGAGCGCCTCGAGGCCTTTCTGGATCGACACAGCTGGTAGAGCCTCAAGAGCTCCGCAGGGCCTGTTCCCCGGCTCTTCAGGTCCAGGGCGCTCCTTACGGTTTGGTAGCAAATTCGATATCCTAGCCGCGGCCTCCAGCCCATCCGGGCAAAGGTCCTACTTCTGGATGAGCCTCCTCCTCGAAGCCTTCGAGCGCCACTGCCGCGACCGCGCCCATCAGCCGGCCCTGTGGTCGCGGGGAGAAGGTCTCAAGTTGAGCTTTGCCCAGCTCGCCGACCGCGCCCGAGAGCGCGCGAGCCGGCTCGACAGCGAGCCCGGCGAGCTTGTGGGGGTCGGCACCGGCAACCGCGCGGCCTTCGTCGAGCTCTTTCTCGCCTTGCGCGCTCGCGGCTCCGTCATGGTCGCCGTCGACGCCTCCCTGCCTGGGGCGGAGAAACTGGCCCTGGCTCGACGCTTCGGCCTCCGCCGTCTCCTCCACTGCGACGAAAGCCTGCCCGGCGAGCCCCTCGACGACGGCCTCTGGCAGGCCTCCATCGACCTCGACGACACGCCCGCCCACGCCCCCGATCTCGCCCTCGTCAAGCTGACCTCCGGTACCACCGGCCAGAGCCTCGGCCTCGGTCTCACCGAGCCGGCTCTGCTCGCTGGCATCCAGCAGATCGGGGCCGGCATGCAGCTCCACGCCCGCGACCGCGTGCTGGTCGCCATCCCCCTCTCCCATTCCTACGGCTTCGACAACGGCGTCCTCTCCCTCGCCGTGCTCGGAACTCCCTTGATCCTCGAGCCGAGCTTCTTTCCCCAGAGCCTGCTGCGCGCCCTGGCCGAAAGCGAGGCGAGCTTCTTCCCTGCCGTTCCACCCATGGTGCGCGCCCTCGTCGAAAGCGATTGGCCCCAGGACCTTCCCTTGCGCCAGGTCATCTCCGCCGGCGGCCCCCTCACCCGGGAATTCGCCGAGAGCTTCCTCGCTCGCTCCGGCCGGCCGGTCCACCAGTTCTACGGCTCCACCGAGACCGGTGGCATCAGCTTCGAGCGGCGCCCCCTCGAGCCCGAGGCTGCCGACACCGTCGGCCACCCCCTGCCCGGAGTCGCCATCCAGCTCGACGCCGAAGGCGTTGTCCACGTGGACTCCGCCGCCAACTTCAGCCGCTACCTCGGCAAAGAGCCCAGGTCCGCACGCGCCGTCGTCCTCGGCGACCGCGCCGAATGGACCGCCGAAGGCCGCCTACGGCTGATCGGCCGGGTAGCCGACCTGCTCAACGTCGCCGGCCGGCGCGTCTCCACCGCCGCCGTCGAGACCTCGCTCAAGGCCGTCTCCGGCGTCACCGACGCCGCCGTCGTGAGCATCGAGGATCCGGTCCGAGGGGACCGGGTGGTCGCGTTCCTGGTCGGACACCGGCACCCGATTCCCCGTTCCAGGCTGCCCCATGGCCTCGCGTCCCGCGATATTCGCTGGATCGATCAGCTACCGGTCTCCGAGCGCGGTAAGCTGGACCGCGCAAAGCTCCGCGACTGGGCGCGCGAGCGCTGAGCGGCCCGGGAGCGCGGGGAGGGTGCCAAGACCGATGGAAGAGAAGAACTGCGACGTGCTGATCATCGGCGGAGGCCCGGCCGGGGCCGCCGCAGCCATCGTCCTCGCCCGTGCCGGAATCCGCGCCACGATCTGCGAGCGCGAGCGCTTCCCCCGCTTCCACGTCGGCGAGTCTCTGCTACCCCTCCAGGGCCCCGTGCTCGAGCGCCTGGGCCTCGCCGAGCACATCGACAGCGCCTGCTTCACGCCCAAATACGGCGCCTTCTTCCGCTCGAACGATGGCTCCTGCTGGTCCGACGTGGACTTCGAGCGCTTTCTCCCCGCCCCCTTCACCTACGCCTACCAGGTAGAGCGCTCTCGCTTCGACGAGCTTCTCTTGCGCCATGCCGAGCGCTGCGGCGCCGACGTGCTCGAAGAGCATGCCGTGGTCGAAGCCCAGCTCGCCGAAGAACGCTGCCGCGTCCGGGTGCGGAGCAGCGGCGGCCGAGACCTCGAGATCGCCAGCCGCTGGGTGATCGACGCCTCCGGCCAGGGCTCCTACCTCGCGCGCCGCCTCGGCCTGCGCGAGACCGCCACCGACCTGAAGAAAGTGGCCCATTTCGCCCATTTCCGCGGCGGCCAACGCTACGAAGGCAAGTTCGCCGGCCACATCACCCTGGTACTCGGGGACGGGTGCTGGTTCTGGCATATCCCCCTCTCCTCCGAACTCGCCAGCGTGGGCTGCGTGGTGGACCGCGACGCCTGGCAGAGCTCCAAGCTCGACGCCGCCGATTTCCTGGCCGCCAAGATCGCCGCCTCCCCATGGCTGGCCGGCTGGCTCTCGGGCACCGAGCGGGTCACCGAAGTGCACACTCTCGCCAACTTCAGCTACACCTCGAAGCAGTTCGCCGGCCCCGGCTGGACCCTGGTGGGGGACGCCGCCACTTTCCTCGACCCGGTCTTCTCGACCGGTGTGCTCCTGGCCCTGAGGAGCGGCGAGGCCGCCGCCCAGGTGCTGGCGGATCGCATCCGGCGCGGTCTGCCGCTCACCGAGGCCAGCTTCCGCGGCTACCAGAGGAAGCTGCGCAACTGGTCCGGCGGCTATTTCTCCCTCATCCGCGCCTTCTACCAGCCCCAGTTCCCGGCCATCCTGTTCAGCCCGGTGGACTTCTTCCGTCGCCCCGTGACCCACTTCCTCGCCGGCCGCCTCGAGCTCGCCTGGCACCAGCGACTGGTGGTGTGGCTGTTCCACTGGATCATCCGGCTCAACAAGACCTACCGCGTGGTGGCCGACCCGCGAAGCCCGGAAGCCGCCATCCCCCACGGCTGAGCCGGCTCAGGGCGCGAGCTCCAGCCGCCGGCGGAGCAGCAAGCCTTCCAGGAGCTCCGAGAGACCCCCGGTGAGCTCGCGGAAGACTCGGTCCTTGCGCTCGCGTAGACGCAGATAGGTGGCGGCGATGTCCAGCACCAGGACGATCCGCCGGCGATCCGAGGACAGCTCGCCGAAGCGGTGGGAGCCGATACGCTGGAAACCGAGCACCCGGGTGTGGAAAGCGAGAGGCGAATGCGGATCGCCCTCGAAGACGTCGGTGATGAAGTGGGTGTAGCCCCGCTCGACCACTTCCCCCACCGCCGCCCCCATCAGCTTGAGGGCCACTCCGATGCGGCTGCGGTACTCGGGCAAGATCATGAACCGCCCCACCTCCACGAACCGCCCACCCTGGCGCAGCCGGGCGAGATCCACCCCCTGCTCGAAGTGGAAGTCGAGCTCGGGTGGGATCTCGAGCGGAGGGTCGTAGCTGAGGCGGATCACGCCGGCCGGGTCTCCACCCACCCGAGCGAGGAACCAGCTCCGGTTCCCGCTCGGCTCCTTGCTCAGGGGAAGCTCGGCTGAAGCGTCTCGCAGCCAGCCCTTCTCCGCCAGGTACACGCGTTCGATCACCGAGATCGCCTCGGCGCGGCCTTCAGGGCCTTCAACCTTGGTCAGGGAGATCGCGTTTCTGCGCATGGCAGCTCCTCCTTGGAAAAACTCGGCTCCGCACCTGGCATGGGCCGGTTCGGAGCAATGGTTCGGGGTAGAAATTCGGTCTTGGTCGAGAGGCGGGCGAGCTCGGCCATCACCTCGCGGGCCACCCGGGAAGCGAGATCGCGCTCGAGGGCCGATTCGGGCCCGGAGCCGGCGACCAGGCGACGCTCCTCGGCGAAGGTCAGCGGCCGGCCGATCCTCAGTCGGGCGCGGCCGATCCTCGCGACTCGGCCTTGGCGGCCCTGGCGGAAGCGGATGCCGATCGGCACGACCGGCACTTGCGACCGGAGCACCAGCCGCCCGAGCCCCTTGCGTGGCCGGAGCAGAGCGTCCGAGCGGCCGTTGCGCGTACCCTCCGGGAACAGGCCGACGCTGCTACCGGCAGCCAGGCGCTCGAGCGCCGCTGCAATCGGGGAATGGCCACGACCTTCCGCACGCCGCTCTTCCCAGAATCCGAAGCGCGCTCGCTTGGTGTAGACCGGAATCGGCCCGCTGGCCCGGATCAGCCAGCCTGTGATCGGTACCTGGAGCACTGCCCAGTCCACCAGGAAGTGGATCGGTCGCCCCTGCCTCAGACCCATCAGGACCGGAGGCACCACCGCGCACTCGAAGGTGTTGTTGTGATTGAGAACGAAGAGGGCCGGGTCCGGCACCTCGTGCAGAAACTCGGCCCCCTCCACTTCCACCCAGGGCGCCGCCAGGGGCCGGAAGACCGCCAGCAGCCAACGGAAGGCGGTCAAGGGCTCGGCGCCCGGGGTGTCGCGGCCTGGCTGGCGAGTGGCTCGAATGGCCGGTCTCCTGCCCCGGCCGGGCAAGGTCGGCCGGCAGCGTGGGAAGTCTGGCCTCTGGACGTGAGGAGAGTGCGGCCGCTGGCTGACGGCCTGGTGACACGAAGGCAGAGCGCTTCGCCCGGGCGCCCTTCCCGGGAGCCGCCCAGCCGAGCCGGAATGGGATGGCTAGTCGGTCAAACGAGTCGAGGTGCGGGCCGGATCAGGGCACCAGCTCGACCCGGCGGGCCTGGAGATTCCTGGGATCGGCGAGCTCGGAAAGCAGGGCTGCGCGTTCCAGGCCGTTCTCGAGGATCCACACGCCGGCCGTCTCGCCGCGGCCCGACTGCCTCGCCACCGCCTGCCAGCTGCCCGTGCTCGGCACCGGCAACGAGCCCGCGAGGCTCACCGGCAGCCGGCTCGCCACCAGCTTCTGACCCTCTTCCCAGCCGTTGAGGGCGGCCACACCGCCGGTCATCGCATCGATCGCCAGCACCATCACGGTCGAACCCGAGCTGCTGGTGACCGGCACCAGCAGAAAGGAGCGGCTGGCCACATCGGTGCGCTCCGTGCCGAAGAGGGTCGCGAGATTCACTTCCGAGCGTCGGACGCTGGGTGTGCCGCCGCGCTCGGCCGGCAGCCGCAGCAGGTACACCGAGCCGTCCGTGCCGTCGACCAGGAGGTGGCCGAGGGTGGAGCCGTCCGCCAGCTGCAGGGGGGCCTCACCGCTGCCCAGCCGGAGCCGGGGAACCTGTCCGCAGGTGCGAGCCGTCGGTTCCGGTTCGTTGTCGCCGAGCTTCTCGAACAGCAGGCATTGGCCACTGGTGCCGTTCAGCAAGAAGGCCGAATGGGTCCGGCCGTTCGAGTCCCGGTTGACCAGCAGGGCGAAGCTCCCACCCTCTCCGGCGAGCGCCGAAGCCGGGCGACCGGAGACCGTGTGGAACTCGCCCAGGCGCAACCCCTGTCCGAGCTTCGAGATGGTCGCCACGTAGCCGGTGGGCGTCTCGACCAACAGCAGGTTGCGAGTCCGGCCATTGGAATCCTCGAGGCCGGCCACCAGGAATTCCCCCGGCTGAGCAGGAAGGTCGGCCGGTCGGCCGATTTCGCTGAACAGGTTCTGCACCAGGCGCTGGGGCTTGAGCACCTCGCCGGAGCGCCGCGGCTCGAGTTCGGTCACCGAGCCGGTGGTGAGGTTGATCTGGTAGAAGCGCGCCGTGGCACCGGCGGCGTCGTGGATGGGCACGGCCCACCATCCCGCTCGCAGCACGGCGGGGGTGCCGAGCAAGGCACAGAAAAGCAGGGGCCAGCCAGCCAGTCGAGGTCGGGCTCTCATCACCAAGTCGGCTACGAAGGAATGCTGTTCATCGGCAGTCTAGCACCGACTGCACAAGAAGTGGGCATGCCCTCTCTCGATGCCCACAGCCCGGCCAAACCGTGGCGCAGGCGCGAGACGGTGGGCTAGAGCAGCTGGCTGGCCAGATTGGCGAGCTCCGAGCGCTCGCCCTTGTCGAGGTTCACGTGGGCGTAGAGGGGATTGCCCCGCATGCGGTCGATCAAGTAGGAGAGGCCGTTGCTCTCGGCGTCGAGGTAGGGCGTGTCGATCTGGAAGATGTCCCCCGTGAAGACGATCTTGGTGCCCTCGCCGGCCCGGGTGATGATGGTTTTCACCTCGTGGGGAGTGAGGTTCTGGGCTTCGTCCACCACGAAGATGATGTTCGAGAAGCTGCGGCCGCGGATGTAGGCGAGCGGCACCACGTGGAGCTTGCCCAGGGCCACCATCTCGTCCACCCTCTTGCCTTCCTTGTGCCCCTCGTCGAACTGGTCCTTGATCACGCCCAGGCTGTCCCAGAGCGGTTGCATGTACGGGCCGATCTTGGACTGGATGTCGCCGGGCAAGTAGCCGATGTCCTTGTTCGAGAGCGGCACGATCGGCCGCGCGAGGTAGATCTGGCGGTAGCGCCGCCGTTGCTCGAGGGCAGCGGCGAGGGCGATCAGCGTCTTGCCGGTGCCGGCCGGACCGCTCAGGCTCACCAGCGGTACCTCGGGGTTCAGGATGGCGTGGATGGCGAAAGTCTGCTCGGCGTTGCGGGGCTGGATGCCGTAGGCCGAAGTCTTCACCACCCGCTCGAGATTGCCGGTGCGGCCGTTGACGCAGCCCAGGCCCGAGCGGGTCAGCCCGCGGAGGATGAAGTAGTGATTGGCCTCCGCCGGCCGGCTGGGGCCTGCCTTCTCCACCGGCACCGAGCCGGTGTCGTAGAGCTGGTCGATCAGGCTGTCGTCCGCCACCTCGAGCTCGCTCTTGCCTTTGTAGAGCTGGCCGGCGTCGGCCACTCGGATGGTCTCGTAGTCCTCGGCCTCGAGCCCGAGAGCCCGGGCCTTCACCCGCAGGGCGATGTCCTTGCTTACCAGGATCACCCGTCGCGGGCTCTCCTGGCGCGCCAGCGTGAGCGCCGCATTCAGGATGCGGTGATCGTTCTTGCGGTTGCCGAAAGCATGGCCGGCTTCGTCCGCCTGGCCCTCCTCGGCGATCACCCGCAGCCGCCCCCGGCCCTTGCCGTCGAGAGGCACCCAATGGCGCAGATCCTGATCCTCGGAACGGCGGTCCAGCTGGCGCACGAACTCGCGAGCCTGCAGGTTCAAGACGTTGTTGCCCTTCTTGAACTGGTCCAGCTCCTCGAGCACCGTCAGAGGTACGGCGACGTCGTGCTCCTCGAAGTTGTTGATCGAGCTCGCGTCGTAGAGGATGACCGAAGTGTCGAGGACGAAGATTTTGGGGCCGGAAGACGAGAGGGAGCGTCGGTGGCTTGCCATGGGCGCCCCGGATGCTAGCACGGACAAACAGGCTCCCCGAGGAGGGCTCCGAGCCTCGCTAGAAGCTCGGCCAGGGCCCTTGACAGCCTCCGGAGCCCGGGGCGTAGAGTGCTCGCCTCGATCACGGAGGTCGCATGCTCCTGCCCTGCCCACGCCGGCCACGACTCTCAGCGCGCGGAGCGCTGCCATGAAGGTCCTCGAGATCCAAGGCGGCTTCGGCCTCGATCATCTGGTCGCCGTCGAACGGCCGACTCCGGAGCCGGGCCCCGGGCAAGTGCGCATCGCACTGCGTGCGGCCTCGCTCAACTACCGCGATCTGCTGACCGTCGAAGGGCGCTACAACCCGCGGCAGCCGCTGCCCCTGGTGCCCTGCTCGGACGGTGCCGGAATCGTGGAGGCCCTCGGCCCGGGCGCCAGCCGCTTCGCCGTCGGGGACCGCGTGCTGCCCCTCTTCGCCCAGCGCTGGATCGCCGGCGAGCCGACTCGCGCCCGGGTGCGCTCCACTCTCGGCGGGCCGCTCGACGGCACGCTCTGCGAGCGGATGGTGGTTCCCGAGGAGGCCCTGGTAGCCACTCCACCCCACCTCTCGGACATCGAGGCCGCCACTCTCCCCTGCGCCGGCCTGACCGCCTGGAACGCCGTGGTGGTGGAAGGTCGAGTGGCTGCCGGCGACGTGGTGGTGGTCCAGGGAACCGGCGGCGTTGCCCTCTTCGCCCTGCAGTTCGCCCGGCTCCTGGGGGCGCGGGTGATCGCCACCAGCAGCGGCGAGGAGAAGCTCGCCCGGCTCCGCGAGCTGGGCGCCTGGGAGACCCTCCATTACCCCAGCCAGCCGGCCTGGGGCGCTCGGGTGCGAGAGCTCACCGGCGGCAGGGGCGCCGATCTGGTAATCGAGGTCGGTGGCGCCGGCACCTTCGCGCAATCGGTGGCAGCAACCCGCTTCGGCGGCACCATCGCCCTGATCGGCCAGCTCACTGGTGGCTCGGGGGAGCTCAACCTGACCCCGGTCTTCATGCAGAAGCTGCGCGTCCAGGGCATCCTGGTGGGCGATCGAGACTCCTTCGAGGCGATGAACCGAGCCCTCGGCCAGCACGCCATGAAGCCCTTGGTCGATGCGGTGTACCCCTGGCTCGAAGCCCGCGCGGCCCTCGAGCACCTGGGCTCCGGGCGCCATTTCGGCAAGATCTGCCTGAGCTTCGAAGGGTGACCAGCCCGGCAGCACCGCCCCGCGAGCTGCGCCTGGCGGATCTCCTGGCCCTGGGAGTGAACGCCGTGGTGGGCTCCGGAATCTTCCTCCTGCCCGGGCCGCTCGCCGAGAAGCTGGGCCCTGCCGCCCTGGTGGCGGTGGTGCTGGCCGGCCTCGCAGCGCTCACCATCGCGCTGTGCTGCGCCGAGGCGGCAAGCCGCACCAGCGAAACCGGCGGCCCGTACCTCTACACCACGATGGCCTTCGGCGAAGGCCCCGGCTTGGTGGTCGGCTGGGTGAGCTGTTGGACCGGCCTGGTGGCCTGGGCGGCTCTGGCGAGCGCATTCGTCACCGCCCTCGCGCCGTTCACGCCAGACGCGGAGGGGCGCCTTCGGCCGTGGCTGCTCGCCGGCCTGATCGCGGGCCTGGCCGCTGTCAACGTGCTGGGGGCCCGAGCCGCGGCCTCGCTCTCGAACCTCACGTCGATCCTCAAGGTGGGGCTTGCCCTCGCGTTCATCGCCCTGGGGATCTCGGCGATCGATCCCCACCGCTTCACCCCCTTCGCCCCCTACGGTTTCGATCGACTCGGCGAGGCGGTGCTCCTGATGCTCTACGCCTACGTCGGCTTCGAGAACCTGGTGGTGCCGGCCGGGGAGATGCGCGACCCTCGGCGCCACTTGCCCGTGGCCCTCGGCGCCGTGCTCGCCCTGGTGGCAGCGCTCTACCTCGGGGTGCAGGGGGTCACTACCGGCACCCTGCCTTCCCTGGCCGGCGAGAAGAACGGCGTGGCCCGCGCCGCCGAGGCCTTTCTCGGCCCGGCCGGCGGCCGCATGGTGGCAGCGGGGGTGTTGGTTTCGATTCTGGGAGTCAACAGCGCGAGCGCACTGGTGGCGCCGCGCAAGTTCTACGCCCTCGCTTCCGGGGGCGGCTTGCCGCGGCTTCTCGCTCGCCTCGAGCCCCGCTGGGGCACGCCCTGGGTGGCGATTCTCTTCACCTACGCCGTCACCTGGGCGCTCGCCACCACCGGAACTTTCCGCGAGCTCGCTGCTGCCACCGTCGTAGGAAGGCTCTGCCAGTACCTCCCCACCTGCGCCGCCGTGCTGGCCTTGAGGCGACAGGAAGCGCAGGGCCGGCCCGTCGAGTCGGCCCGCTTCCGCCTGCCTGGAGGCCCGGCGATTCCCCTGCTGGCGATCGCTCTGTGTGGAGTACTTTTGCTCTCGGCCAAACCTCGAGAGCTGGTGGCGGCGGGCATCGCTCTCGCCACCGGCCTGCCGGCCGCCTGGTGGGCGCTGCGGCACCGCCGTACTACTTCGTGAGCCGCCGGTAGTCCCGGTTCCAGTAGACCAGGGGGGGCTCTCCGGACCTGGCGACCGAGCTCGCCTGCACTTCGCCCAGGTAGATGGTGTGGGTACCGGCCGGGTGCCGCGCCCACACCGTGCAATCCAGCCAGGCCAGGGCGTCTTCCAGCACTGGCGCTCCCGTGGCCGCCGGGCTCCAGCGCCCGCCCGCGAACCGGTCCTGATCCTTGCTCCAGGCGAAGCGATTGGAGAGCTCGACCTGGTCCTCGGCCAGGATGTTCACCGCGAAGACGGTGCCTTCCTGCTCGAGCAGGGCGTGGGCGGTATGCCTGCGGTCGATGATCACCGCCACCAGGGGCGGCTCCGGCGAGACCGAGGCGAAGGCCGAGACCGTCAGGCCGTGGATCTGGTCCCCGGCTTTCAGGGTCACCACGGTCACGCCGGCCGGGAAATGACGCAGGGCGTCTCGAAAGGCCTCGGCCGTGATGCTCATCCCACGGCCACCGCTTCCTCTTCGAGCAGGCCCTGGGCGCGCATCCAATCATCGTTGAGCTTCGAGAGGTAGCGTTCGCCGGAGTCCGGGAAGAGGGTGACGACGACGGCATCCGCGGGCAGCGAGGCCGCCACCAGGCGGGCACCCGCCGCGGCGGCCCCCCCTGAGCTGCCGACGAAGATGCCCTCTTTCCTGGCGAGCTCGTAGACCGCCTTGTAGGCCGTCTTGTCGTCGATCGTCACGACGTCGTCCACATACTCGAGCCAGATCGAGCTGGGCAGGAAGTCCTCGCCGATGCCGTCGATCAAGTACTGGTGGATCTGCTCGGCCGGCGGCATCACGCCGTGCTTTTTCAGATAGGCGTAGACGCTGCCCACCGGGTCGACGCCGATCACCTTGACCTGCGGATTCTGTTCCTTCAGGTATTTGGCCACACCGGAGATGGTGCCGCCAGTGCCCATGCCGGCCACCCAATGGGTGATCCTGCCGTCGGTCTGACGCCAGATCTCGGGGCCCGTGGTCTGGTAATGAGCTTCGGGATTGGCCTGGTTGTAGTACTGGTAGGGAAGGTAGGCGCCCTGCTCGTCGCGGATGCGCTCGGCGGTCTTGTAGTAGGAACGGGGGTCTTCCGCTTCGACGTTGGTCGGGCAGGTGATCACCTCGGCGCCGAAAGCCCTGAGCAGGGCTACCTTCTCCTTGGAGATCTTGTCTGCGGCCGTGCAGATCAGGCGGTAGCCCCTGAGCGCGGCCACCATGGCGAGGCCCAAACCGGTATTGCCGGATGTGGGCTCGACGATCAGGCCTCCCGGCTTGAGCAGGCCGGCTCTCTCGCCGGCTTCGATCAAGGCGATCCCGATTCGGTCCTTGACGCTCGAGCCCGGGTTGAACGACTCGATCTTGGCAGCGAGAGTGGCTCCGGCGGGGGAAAATCGGCTTAGCCGCACCAGCGGCGTGTTGCCGAGAGTAGCCAATATGTTGTCGTAGATCTCCATGCGCGCTTTCGGTCTCCGGGTGGGAGGAAGCTCGAGGGAAAAGCTCGAATCCAGCCTGGAGCTTGCACTCCAGAACCGCGCAAGCATAGGGTAAGAAGCCCGCTGCTCGCAAACTTTATCGTCCCCGTCACGTAAGACGCTGGCGCGTGAAAGCAGTGGGGGCTCGGCCCGCGCCCGGGGCGCCGGCCGGGCCGGCGGCCAGCTGCGCTCGCCGTCCTTGCAGGCCTCGGGAAGAGGCATGTCTGTCCGGGACGGCATCCATTCAGAAGGAGAGAGTATGGTTTCTCGAGGTTTCCTTGCTTCCCTGGCTCTGGGCCTGAGCCTGGCCGGGGGAGCCACCCAGCTATCGGCTCAGACCAAGCTGCTGCGCTTCCCGGATATCTATCGGGATACCGTAGTCTTCGTTTACGGCGGCGACCTCTGGAAGGCGCCGGCCGGAGGCGGCACGGCGGTGCGGCTGACCGCCCATCCAGGGCTGGAGCTCTTCCCCAAGTTCTCACCCGACGGCAAGTGGATCGCCTTCACCGGCCAGTACGACGGCGACGAGCAGGTCTACATCATTCCTGCTTCCGGCGGCGAACCCCGCCAGCTCACCTTCTACCCCGCGCACGGGCCGCTGCCGCCACGCTGGGGCTACGACAACCAGGTCTACGGCTTCACGCCCGACGGCAAGCGGGTGCTCTTCCGCTCGCTGCGCGACACCTGGGATATCAGTGATAGCCGGCTCTATACGGTGTCGGTGGATGGCGGGCCGGCCGAGGTGCTGCCCATGCCCACCGCCGGCGCCGGCGACTTCTCGGGCGACGGCCACCAGCTGGTGTACTCGCCTCTCTCCCGCGACTTCCGGACCTGGAAGCGCTACCAGGGCGGTTGGGCGCAGGACCTCTGGCTCTTCGACCTCGACGCCAAGACCGCCACCCAGCTCACTCACCATCCGCGCACCGATCGCGACCCGATGTGGATCGCCGGCAAGCTCTACTTCGTTTCGGACCGCGACGGCAAGCTGAACCTCTACACCCAGCCCCTGAGCGCGGCCGAGCCCACCCAGCTGACCTTCGAGAAGCAATGGGATGTGCGTTGGGCCAGCGCGGATCCGGCTGCCGGCAAGATCGTCTACGAGCTCGGCGGCGAGCTGCAGGTGTTCGACATCGCGAGCGGCAAGGCCCAACCGGCCCCCATCCTGGTGCCGGACGACGGCCTGAGCCGCCGGCCTTCGCGGGTTTCCGCCGAAGGCGACATCGAGAACGGCGGCCTCTCGCCCAAGGCCGAGCGGGCCCTCTTCGCCGCCCGTGGCGACATCTTCACCGCGCCGATCGAGAAAGGGCCGGTGCGCAACCTCACCCACTCCTCGAACGCCCACGACCGCCTGCCTTCCTGGTCGCCGGACGGCTCCAAGATCGCCTTCGTCTCCGACCGCACGGGCGAGGAGGAGATCTACCTGATCAACCAGGATGGTAGCGGCACCCCCGAGGCCCTCACCACCACGTTCAAGGCCCGCCTCTACCGCCTGGCCTGGGCCCCAGACGGCAAGCGCATCGCCTTCGCCGACAAGAACGGCAAGGTCTACGTGCTCACCGTGGCCGACAAGAAAGTGGTGGAAGTCGCCGACGACCCGCGAGGCCTGATCAACGACTACACCTGGTCCCCCAAGGGCAATTTCCTCGCCTTCACCCTGAGCGACGCCCGGGGCTACGGCTCCATCCAGATCTGGAGCGCAGCCGACGGCCAACGCCGGCAGGCGAGCCAGGGTTTCTTCAACGAGTTCAACCCGGCCTGGGACCCGGAAGGCAAGTACCTCTACTTCCTCTCCCAGCGTAGCTTCGTGCCTCTCGTCGACCAGGTGGAGTGGAACTACGCCAACGACCGCCAGGTCCAAATCTACGCTCTCGCCCTGCAGAAGGATGGTCCGAACCCCTTCCCGCCCCAGAGCGACGAGGTGACCGTGGAGACTGCCAAGCCCTCGGCCGATGCCTCGGCCGACAAGGCTGCGGACAAGGGCAAAGAGGGCGGCAAGAAGGCCGACGCCAAGAAAGGCGACGAGAAGGGCGAAACGAAGACCGCGGAGGCCGAGCTCAAAGTCGACTTCGACGGTCTCCAGAACCGGGTGACCCTGGTGCCGGTGCCGGCCGAGAACTACTTCGGCCTCTCGGCTGTGAAGGGCCATCTCATCTATGCCAAGTTCTCAGGCTTCTACTACGGCCGGGAAGGCGTAGGCCAGCCCTCGGTGGAAGTGTTCTCCTTCGAGAAGCGCCAGGCGAAGACTCTCGCTTCCGGGGTCCAGAACGGCGAGCTCTCGGCCGACGGCTCCAAGATCCTGCTCCAGCTCGACGGCGGTTGGTTCCTGTTCGACGCCAAGCTCGACGGCGAGGGCTCCAAGAAGCCGGTCGCCACCGACAAGCTCTACGTCGATCGGGTGCCGGCCGAAGAGTGGTCGACCATCCTGGACGAAGTGTGGCGCCGCTTCCGCGACTACTTCTATGTCCAGAACATGCACGGCTACGACTGGGAGGCGATCCACCAGCAGTACCGCTCCCTGCTGCCTTACGTCACCCACCGGGCCGACCTCAACTACTTGATGGGCGAGATGATCGCCGAGCTCAACGTCTCCCACTCCTACGTCACGGGCGGTGACTTCCTCCATACCAAGCGCTCGCCAGTGGCCCTCTTCGGCGGTCGGCTGAGCCTCGACCCGGCTTCCGGGCGCTACCGGCTGAGCCATGTCTTCCGCGGCGACAACGCCGAGGACAGCTACCGCTCGCCGCTCACCGAAGTCGGCGTCGATCTCGCCGAGGGCAGCTACATCCTGGCGGTCGACGGCGTCGAGCTCACCGCCAAGGAGGATCCGTATCGGCAGCTGCGCAACAAGCTGGACCGCCCGGTGGAGCTCACCGTCAACGACAAGCCCAGCTTCGAGGGCTCCCGCAAGGTGAGCTTCAAGCCGATCGCCGACGAGCAGCCGCTGGTCTATCTCGAGTGGGTGAAGCGCAACTACGACCACGTCCAGCAGGCCACCGGCGGCCGAGTGGGCTACTTGCACATTCCGGACATGGGATCGGACGGCATCCGCGAGTTCACCAAGTGGTACTACCCTCAGATCGCCCGAGAAGGCCTGGTGGTCGATGTGCGGGGCAACGGCGGCGGCAACGTCTCCTCGATGATCATCAACCGGCTGTCGAAGAAGCTGCTGGGCACCGACTTCGGCCGCCTCGACGACTACGCCTCCACCTACCCGCAGTCGGTCTTCAACGGCTATCTCGCCTGCCTGATCTCCCAGACCTCGGCCTCGGACGGTGACATCTTCCCCTACATGTTCCGCCAGGCCGGCCTCGGTCCGCTGATCGGCAAGCGCACCTGGGGCGGTGTGGTCGGCATCACGGACCACGGCCCGTTGCTCGACGGCGGCGGTGTCAGCGTGCCGCAGTTCGCCAGCGCCTCTCCGGACGGTAAGTACGTTATCGAAGGCCACGGCGTGGACCCGGACATCGAGGTGGAAAACCTGCCGCAGGACCTGCTCGCCGGCAAGGACGCCCAGCTCGACCGCGGCATCGCCGAAGTGATGAAGAAAATCCAGGCCGCGCCGAAGAAGCTGCCCTCGCGGCCGGCCGATCCGGTCCGCCGCCAGGATCGCTACGACGCCGTGCCCTTCCCCTAGGCGGCTCCAGAGCGCGGCGCCTCACCCTGGCCTCCTCTCTCGTTTCGAGGGAGGAGGCCTTTCTCTTTCTGCGCCGGCCGAAGCCGGGCTGCTAGGCTGGAGGTGCCACCAGGAGTATCGACCAGCATGGCCACCGAGCCGCAGACCTGCCTGAGCGCCACCGACTATCTCGCCTTCGAGCGCGAGGCCGAGGAGCGCCACGAGTTCGTCAACGGGCAGATCTACGCCAGGAGCGGCGCCAGTCCGGACCACGGCTTGATTGCCACCAATCTCGCCCGAGAGCTTAGCCTCGCCCTGAAGAACAAGCCCTGCCGCGTCCACGCCACCGATCTGCGGGTGAAGGTGGACGAGACCGGGCTCTACACCTACCCCGATCTGGTGGTGGTCTGCGGCGACTCGCAGTTCGACGACGCCAAGCGGGACACGCTGCTCAATCCACTGATGCTGGTCGAGGTGCTCTCACCGTCTACCGAGGCCTACGACCGTGGCGCCAAGTTCGAGCACTACCGGCGCTTGCCCAGCCTCTCGTGCTATCTGTTGGTGGCCCAGGACAAACCCCATCTCGAACTCTTCCGCCGTCTCGAGGAGGGTCTCTGGCAGCTCAGCGAAGCGAGCGGCCTCGAGGCCGGCCTCGCCATCCCGGAGCTGGGTGTGAAGCTGGCCTTGAGCGAGGTCTACGACAAGGTGAGTGGGCTCGGGCCCGGGCTCCCGGAAGCGGTCTCCTAAGAGCCCAGACTCGCTGGCCGCTCAGCCGTTGCCCTTGTCTTTCTTCCGCTGCTGCTCCTCGATCATCTTCGCGAACGGGTTGCCCTGCCCTTCGAAGGGCTTCTGGGTGGTGTAGCCGGCCGGCACCTGGAACTCCGAGGCTGAGAAACCGGCCAGGCCGGTCTTCAACTCCTGCACCTCGGTGGTCGCGGTCGAGCTGTTCTTGTGGCCCTGGCTCTCGGTGGTAGTGACCGTCACCGATTTGAGCGGAAAGCCCTTGACCTTCGACATCTCGGCATCGATCAGCTTGTCGAGTTCGGCATTGCCGGTGCGAACCGGCTCCTTCTTGAGCCACAGATTGAGCCCCAGATCGCCGAGGTCGCCGGCCAGCCAGAGGTCTTGGAGCGTGTCGTTGCTGGTGGTGGTGGTATGCCCCATGACGCTCAGGGTCATGGTGTAGGAGGTGTGATAGCGAACGTGCCGGGTGGGGATGCCGAGCATCGAGGGGCCGGGCTCGTCGATCAGCTTCTCTACCTTGGGGTCCGTCACTTCCATGGTCATCATGCCCTTCATGCTCTCCATGGCCGCCCCGATGGTCTGGGTCATCGCCTTGGCGCTCATCTCGCTACAGATCTTCTGGCCGGGGTCGCACAGGAACAGCGGCTCGCCGGCGTTCTCGGTCACCATGAAACTGCCGGGCTTGAACATCGGGCTACCCGAGGCTTCTGCGAACTCGATGCGAGCCTTGCTGCCTTCGGCCTTGCCGCTGACCACGATCTTGTTGGCATGCCCCGAGCCGCTGGTCTCGGTCACGGCGCGGTAGCTCACACCCGCCCAGGCCGGCGCCGTGGCCAACCAGGAGAAGGCGAGGGCGAGGGTGGCTCCGGACAAGCGGCTTCTCTTCATCGTGTTCATGGACTGTTGTCTTCCTCCGAGGGATCAGAATGGCCGGATGGCCTTCTGCGCTGCTCAATGTCGCACAAGCATAGCGAGGAGACAAGCCTCGGCCACTGGTGGTTGCTACACTGGTGCTTCCAGGGAGGCGGCGTGGACGGCAAGAAGCTGGACCCCAACCCACCCGAAAGCGGAGATCTCGAACTCCGGCAGGCTCTCGCGGGCCTCGCGGAGGCGGTGCGCCGGCGGGTGCGGCAACACCCGGGAGGCCATCTCCTGCTCGAACGTGCCGGCCAACTCGAGCTTCCGCTGAAGCTACCCTTGCTGCTCCGAAATGGAGACCTCGAGCGCCTCTCGAAGGCGGCCTCGGACCTGCTCGATCGGGAGGTTCAGCGCCTGGTCTCTGAGCGGGCTTCGTTCCGCCCCGGCCACGTCTTCTGCTTGCGCTGCTCCCGTGCGGACTGCGACCACTCCTCTCCGCACGGCAGCCGCGAGGTCTTCACCGGCTACGGGCCGAGCGGTGTGCCACGCTTCGCGGAGCTGCCGGCCTGGCTGCTCGAAAAGCAGGATCCGGATGTCGACCTGCTTTACCAGCCCGAAGCCAGCCGGTTCCTCACCCGGGTGGTGAGCAGCTCCGAACTCGAAGCAGCCCTGCTGCCCTCGTTCCGGAGCTCTGAATCGGGCTTGCGCCTCCACGGCCAGGTGGTGGCCGGCTGGTACCGGGGTTCCGGAGCGGATGGGCATCCGATCCAGCTCGCCCTCAGCTTCCAGGTGGTCTCCCTCCGGCTCGGCCGGGGCTCTCGTCGTTTCGGGCTCAATCTGGTCGGGGTCGGCGCGGACGGCGAGAGCCTCGAGCGCTTCTGCCACCGCCTGGGCACCGTGCCGTGGTCCCAGCCGGTCGCCTGGGCACAGTCGATCCTGAGCTCGCTGTCGGCGGCCAAGAAGGGCCAGCAGGGCCAGCACGAGCGACGGATCGAGGGCTTGCTCGCGGGTCTCGCCTTGCGCCTCGAGAAGGACCGCCGCTCGGAAGGCCGCAAGACCCTCCACGCTCGAGAGCGACATGCCCAGGGAGATCGCCCCACGCGGATGGCCCTCGCAGACCTCGCCCGAGCCCAGGCCGAGGAAGCCTTCCTGGATCGCCGGCGCGACACCCTGGTGATCCTGGGCGAGCGGGGCCGGGCCCACGTCTTCAACCGCCAGGGCAAACTGGTCACGTCGATCCGCTTCACGCCCGAGGCGATCGAGCGGCGCAAGAAAGAAGAGATCTGGCGCCCTGCCCTGCCAGAAGAGCTCGCCAGCCTGCGCAGCTACGTCGCCGGCCAGCCGGAGCGCGACGGCGGGCCTTCGGTTTCCCCCCGCCAGCCCTCGAGAGCGGGCTGAGGTCCCTGGGCCACCCCCACCTGGGCTTCCCTGCCCAGAGACGCGCCTCTCCTTCACCCTTTCGGGTGGTGCCGCAGTGCGGCAGGCTCGGGGAGCATCGAGGCAGCGGAGCCGGGTGTGTGGAGAGCCAGCCCGGGCTCCGAAATCCCAAACTCAAGATCTGGAGACGGACGATGCTTTAACGCAAAGCTCTCGGAAGATAGGCTTTCGAGATCATAGTCCGCCGGGAGGTTCTGATGAGATGCCTCCGACGCTCTCTGTTCCTGGCCCTGGCTCTGGTCCTGCTCGCTCCCGTTCCTATCCTGGCTGAAATCGGCTCGCTCGAGCCCACGCCTGCCGCGACGCTGTTACTCCCCTACTTCGAGGTCGACCTGGCAGGCCCCACCGTGACGACGCTCTTCGCGGTGACCAACGCCCGCGCTGCACCGGCCCTCGCCAAGGTCACCCTCTGGACCGACCTCGGAGTCCCGACCTACGACTTCCACATCTATTTGACCGGCTACGACGTGGCCACCTTCAATGTGGCGGATCTCTTCTTGCGCGGTACCGTGCCTGGCGGTGGCGGTACGCCTCCTGGCTCCTGCGCCGGAGCGATCCCGGTACCCGCGCTCGATTCGACCGCGAGAGCCGACCTCCAGGCCCAGCACACCGGCAGAGGATCCAGCCAGTTCGGCGGGCTGTGCGCCGCCGTCGACCACGGCGATGCCATCGCCAGGGGCTTCCTCACCGTGGACATGATGAACAACTGCACCTCGAACCTGCACGCCGGCCCAGGCTTCTTCATCGGAGGTGGCGGCGGCGATGCGAGCAACGCCAACCAGCTGCTGGGGGACTATTTCTACGTCGACCAGCGAGATGGCAAGGCAGAAGGCAGCCCGATGGTCCACCTCGAGGCGGACGACTCTCTGCGGGCTTCCAACTACACCTTCTATCGCCGCTTCACCGCGGGAGAGGACCAGCGAGAGGGCTTGCCCAGCCAGTTCGCCCTGCGCTATCTGAACGGTGGCGCCCTGGACGCGGCCTCCGATGTCCAGGTGTGGCGAGACTCGAAACGCACCATGGCGCCCTTCGCCTGTGGCACCTTGCCTCGTCCCTACCCCCTCGATAGCCAGATCACGGCCTTCGACGAGCAGGAGACCTCGGTCTGCTTCTGCGGGCACCCCTTTCCCTATGCCGCGCAGCGGGTGACCGTGGGCTCGATCGCCTTGCCCGTGCCCTTCGACTTCGGCTGGCTGCTGCTCAACTTCGACACTCCCGTGACCGGAAGCCAGGTGCCCTTCGAGCCCCTCGCCCAGGCCTGGGCCAGTGTGGTGATGAGAGCCGCTGGTCGCTTCAGCGTGGGAATGGATGCCTTCCAGCTCAACAACCTGACCAACCCGTAGACCGCTGGGCTGCGCGGGGTGGCGAGCCTCGCGCAGCTTCTCCCCCACTGCTGTCCCAGTTCGTCAATTTCTGGCACTCTCACCTTTAGAGTTCCATGCCCTTTTGCTCTCTCACCCTGGCCCTCGACCCTGCTGAACAAGGCTGAGGGTCGAGCCCCGCTTCTGAGGAGGCCCTTGATGAACTGGAAGTTCTTCCGCGTTCCCCTGCTCGCTGGAGCCCTGCTGATTGGCCTCGCCGGCATCGCTGGCGCCGCTCCCGCGCCCTGGCCGACGCTTTCGAGCCAGCTGGCAGGAGTCCCCACAGGCTCCGCCCTGGAGCGCCTGATCCGCGCCAACCAGGACTTCTCCCTACTCGCCGCCGACGAGGCTCAGGATCAGCGCGGATTGCCGCTCTGGCTCCGGGTCTGGTGGCGCAAAGGGAATCCGGCGCCCGCGCTGGCCGCCACCGATCCCACCAGGGGCTATCCGCACGCTCTCAAGGAGATCCTGGAGTGGATGATGAGCCACCCGGACCTCAAGGTGCCGCCGCCGGGGCCGAGCTTCGGGCCGGAGGCCTGGAACGCCGTGATCGGCGGCGACAAGCGGATCTCGGGAGCCCAGACGACGCCCCGCAGCGAGTCGGACGTCCGAATCAACTTCAACAATGGCAGCCAGATCCTCGCTGCCTCGAACAACATCAGCGCCAGCGGCCGTCAGGCCCAGTTCTACTCTCTCGACGGCGGCGCCACCTGGGGACAGACCGAGCTTCCTCTGGCCCTGCGCGACAGCTTCCACTCCGATCCGGCGGTGGACTGGACCTCCGACGGCGTGGGCTGGGCGATGACTCTGGGCATCCGGGGCAACACCCTCGCGGCCCGGGCCTATCGCTCCACGGACGGCGGCGCCACTTGGACCTTCGACGGCACCCCCTCCGGAAGCCAGAAAGCGGTGGACAAGGAGCTGATGTGGGTGGACCACAGCGCTTCCTCGCCCTTCCGCAACAACATCTACACCTGCTACCACAACAACAACCCGGCCTACGTCGGCCGGCGAACCAGCGCCGGCTGGCAGGCGGCTGTGCAGGTGAGCGGCTCGGAATCCACCGGTACCGCCATCGGTTGCGACATCAAGACCAACAGCGCCGGAGACGTCTTCGCCTTCTGGCCCACCACCGGCAACAGCAGAATCGTCGTGCGCAAGTCCACCACCGGTGGCGCTTCTTATGTGCCGGCCGTCGTCGTCGCCACCACCTTCGACAGCTACGACATCGGCGTGCCCTCGTTCAACAGCCGCCGGGCCTTGATCTACACCTCCGGCGCGGCCTACCGCACGGCGACCCAGAACCTGGTCTGCGTGGCCTGGACCGACCTTTCCGGTGATTCGGGCTGCACAGCACCCGCCAACGAGCCCGGGTCGAGCGTGGCGTCCGCTTGCAAGACCCGCGTGTGGACTTCCCGCTCCCTGGACGGCGGAGCCACCTGGTCCGCGCCGGCTCGAGTGAACCACCAGACGAGCAAGAACGACCAATTCAACCAGTGGCTGGCCGTGGACGAAACGAGCGGCCGCTTCGGCTTGATGTACTACGACACCGTGGCGGACCCCGGGCGCCTGAAGACCGACGTCTACTACCAGTCCTCCATCGACTGCAGCAGCTGGTCCGCCCCGCTCAAGGTCACCACGGCGATGACCGACGAAACCCAGTCCACCGCCAACCTGGGCAACCAGTACGGGGACTACAACGGCCTCTCGGGCTTCCTCGGCAAGTTCTTCCCCTCCTGGACCGACCGTCGCACCGGCGGCAAGGAAGAGATCTGGACCGCTCCGATCAGCGATCCCTAGAACTCCCGAGGAGTGGGGTCTCAAGAGCGGCGCCCTCGGGCGCCGCTCGTCGTTTCAAGTCAGGAAATAGCAGGGCTATCAGCGGCTGGGGGCCACCGCGAGATCGAACCAGGGCTCCTCGCGGCCGAGCTTGGTGGTGAGGGCAGCCCCCACACCGATGAAGCTCGCCACATGCCAGGCGAGCAGCCCGATCCACGGAATCAACTTGATCGCGCCCAGCACCAGGAGGCCGACCACTGCGGCGTTGAGCGGTGGCAAACGCCGTCTGGCGAGGCGCCGGGCCACGAAGCTGCCGAAGGCGTGGAACACCCCCACCAGCCCCCAGAGCTTCAAGATCAGGGCGAAGAGCACGACCAGCACCAGCAGGGGGATACCCACCAGCGCCGCCGCGAAGAGGCTGAACAGAAGGGCCGTCAGCGTCATCGCCAGCACGCCGGTGAAGCCCACCGAGAAGCTGCGGAAGGGCTCCGCCGCCGCCCTCTCGGAGGTGGCGAGCACCTGCCGCCCGCTGGCGGCGAACAGCACCAAGGTCAAGAGCAGCCAGGCTGCGAGCAGGGCGAGCTTGGCTCCGAGGATCAAAGGGGAAGTGGCCGAGAGGCCCAGCGTGGGCGCTTCGAGCAGGGCCAACCAGGCGGACGAGGCGTCGGGATACGCCACCGAGCGCCCGGCCACCCTGGAACCGGAGGATTCCGTGAGAGTGCCGCCGAGCACGAAGACGTCGCCGCCCATCCGGGCGGTGGCGGCGAGAAAGACATCGCCGCCGAGCACGATCAGGTCCCCGCTCACCTCGCCGGTCACCGTCACGGCACCGTTCATGGCGGCCACGTCCGCTTCCACCTGCCCAGCGATATTGAGGTCCCGCCCCACCGCGACCACCTGGTGACGGGCAACGCTCCCGGCCTCGATCACCAGCGCCGGGGGACGAGAGTCGCCGGCCGCGCGACCCGGAGATGCGGCGGCCAGAAGGAAGGAGAGAACGGCCCAGCAAGGAAGGAGGGGCGGTCGCAAGAAGCGGGCTCCTCCTCAGCTTCCGGGCTCTGCCGGCGGCAGACTGCCCTCGCCCCGACCCGCGAGCGATGGCACTTCGGAGCGACGGCTCGAACGCCAGAGTACGAAGAAGAGTCCATTGAGGCAGAGCGCCGTCACCGCCAGGGTGATCGCCGTGAGCTTCGAGCCGTCGGCAAGGTGCGAGAGCGTCATTCCCAGGCCCTTCCAGCTGGCTGCCAGGAGCCCTGCGCCGGCAAGGGCCGCGCTCTTGAAGAGGTCCGCAACAGCAGCGAAGGCCCCCACGAAAGCCCCCTCGCTCGACAGCCTCGCTGAACCCACTCCGAGCAGCGCAGCCGAGCCGCCGGCGAGCGCGAGCAGCAGAACCATGGCCCACTTCCAGGTTCGGGGGTGCTGGGCCTCCCAGCCGGCGGGGGGCAGATTGCTCATCACCGCCTGCCGGAAGTTGGGTCGCACCGCCAGCAGCTCCGCAGCCAGCAGCACGTCCATGCGCTCGATCTGGTCCCGCTCGGCGGCGAGCTCAGCATCGCTGGCGCAGGCCTGCTCCAGCTCTGCCTGCTGCCCCGGGGCGAGCTCACTTGCCGGTCTCAGGTAGAGCCACTCCCGGAGCTCGTCTCGATGGGTGTGCTTCATCTGCTTCGCCTCCCGCAAGAACTCGGACTCAATCCGTCAGGTACGACTGCAGTCGCTCTTTCAAAATCTGCCGGCCCCGGAAGAGCTTGTTCTTCACGGTTCCGAGCGGCATCCGCTTGAGCTGGGCGATCTCCTCGTAGGAAAGCTCGCCGTAGTGCCGCAGCACCACCAGCTCTCGATACTCCCAAGGCAACGCATCGATCGCCGCCTGCACCGCCTCGCCACGCTCGACGTTCCTGAGATGACCGTAGGGCCCGCGGTCGTCACTCGGCAGCTCCAGCTCCACCCCTTCCGAATCCCCCTGGCCCGGCCTCACCAGCGGCACCAGCCGCAACCGGCGCTTCCGGATCTGATCGATGGCCGCGTTCTGCGCTACCCGGAAGATCCACGTCGAGAAGCGGTACGTGGGATCGTAGCGATCGAGCGCCTGGTAGATCCGCAGGAACACCTCCTGGGCCAGATCATGAGCATCGTCACTGCTGCGCAGGAGCCGGAAGAGGTAGTTCACCAAGCGGCTCTGGTAGCGGGCGACCAGATCGCCGAAGCGGTCTCGATCTCCCGCGAGGACCGCGCGGACCAGCTCTTCGTCAGTCTCTTTCGCGGCTTCCTGCGTCATGGGTAAGTACGGGAGGGTCCGGGCAAGGTTTCAGGGGGACGAGGCAGCCAGAAGCAGCGGGAAAGCTCAGGGCCTCCCGGCCCATCCTGTCGCAGAGACAGGCGGAGCCGAACACCCTCCCAGAGTCACCCCACCCCGATTCCGCATGGCCGGCAGTCTATCGCACTCGGGTCCTGACTCGGTCAGGAGGAGGCGCCGCCGGGGCCTCGTTTCTCCGAGGTCCCGGCGGCGCGTGCCGAATCGCGCTTGCTCAGCCGGCGCAGTTATTTCCCCTCGAATCACAACCTTCGAGGATCACCGTGAGGGTCTTGGTCTTGCTCCCCTCTCGCCCGTTGCTGTCGGTGACAGTCAGCCCGATGGTGTCGTTGAACTGAGAGAACTGCCCCTGGACGGAGCAATAGGTGAGGACCAGAGTGGCCGAGTTGGTGCCCACCGAGGCGCCGTTCTTCGTCCATGCGTAGAGCACGTAGGGAGGGGTGCCACCCGTCGCGGATCCGGTGAAGGTGACGTTCTGGCAGCCGTAGGGGACGGTGACCGAAGCCGGTCCGGTGATGGTCACCGTCACGGGGGCGGCCAGCGCCGGCAAGGCCAGGGAGCCGAGAGCGAGTAAGCCGAAGATGGGGAGGAAGGTGCGTCTCATGGTTGCCTCCTGGGCTGGATGAGCGAGGTGTCCGGGGACTCGGCACCTCGAAGAAGGAATCGCTAGCGGGGCGAGCCGTCGCCGCCATGACTCTTTCTACGCAATAGGAGAGAAAAAGAGCCACGGGCGTGTCGAGGAGAGACTTGACTAGCGACCGCTGGTCACCTAATATGCGACCCATGGTCACCAAGACTCCTTCCCGGCCGCTTCGCCGGTTGATCGTCTTCCTCGCTCTGCTTCTAGCGGGCCTGGCCCTCTTCCTCCGCCTGAACTACGCTCCCGGCCAGCCCTATCGAGACCTGACAACGGCCTCCCTGGTGCCCGAGTCGGCACTCGAGGAGGTGGTCTCCAGCCCGGAGCCGATCGGCAATGTCGCTGTTTCTCGCACCGGCCGAGTGTTCTACACCCTCCATCCGGAGAGCCGGCCGCCGGGGCCCAGGCTCTTCGAATGGGCGGCCGGCAAGGCGGTTCCCTTCCCCTCCCCAGCGCTCCAGGAGCAGCTGTTCAACACCCCCCTGGGCCTCACCGTTGACGGTCAGGACCGTCTCTGGGTGATCGATCACCACCAGCATGCCACCGGCCCGCCCCGAGTCCTGGCTTTCGACCTAGCGAGCGGGGCACTTGCCTTCGACCACAGCTTCCGCCGGGATTGCGCGCCGATCGGCGCTTTTTTCCAGGACCTCGCGGTCGACGCCACGGCCGGGCGGCTCTACATCGCGGACGCCTCTTTCTGGGGCCGCCGGCCGGCGATCGTGATCTACGACCTGGCGAGCGACGTCTGCCAGCGCGTCCTCGAGCGCGATGCTTCCGTGCGAGCCCAGGACTGGCTGATTCGCACGCCGACCAAGGAGATGGTCTTCTTCGCCGGGCTGGGCAGCCTCAAGGTGGGAGTGGACGGCATCGCCCTCTCTCCGAACCGGAGCTGGCTTTACTACGCAGCGATGAACCACGATTCACTCTTCCGAATGCCGACGGCGGCCATCGCCAAACTTCCTTCCAGTGCGAGCCCCGCGCCCGAGAGGGTCGGCCCCAAGCCACTCTCCGACGGCATCGCCTGCGACGCCCAGGGTCGAGTGCTGATCACCGATGTCGATCACGGCGCCGTGCTGCGCTCGGGAGCTGGCGGCGAGCTCGAGACTCTGATCCGCTCGCCGCGAATCCGCTGGGCGGACAACCTGGCGATCGGCCAGGACGGTTGGGTCTACCTCGCGGACAGCGCCATTCCGGACCACCTGCTGCGCACCCGTGGCCACATCCGGAGCCGGGCGCCGTACTTCGTCTTCCGATTCCCTCAGCCCGGCGGCAACGCGCCGGCAAGCCCCGAGATGCTCACTCTCGCTCCCTCCCGACCCTTCCCGACCGAGAGCCCATGACCATGAGCCACGCCACTCCCTCGAAAGCCATCCTCATCACCGGCTGCTCCTCCGGCATCGGCAAGGCGACCGCCTTGCGCCTTGCCCGCGCAGGACATGCGGTCTACGCCACCGCCCGTCGGCCCGACTCCCTGAACGAGCTCACCGCCGCCGGCTGCAAGGCTCTCGCCCTCGACGTCAACGACGAAGCTTCGATGAGGCAGGCCGTCGCGGAGGTGGAAAGGACCCATGGCGCGATCGATGTGCTGGTGAACAACGCTGGCTACGGTCAATCCGGCGCAGTGGAAGAGATTCCCCTCGACCGAGTCCGCCAGCAGTTCGAGACCAACGTCTTCGGCCTGATCCGGCTCACCCAGCTGGTGCTGCCGGCGATGAGGCGCCAAGGCTGGGGCCGCATCGTCAACATCGGCTCCATGGGGGGCATCCTCACGTTCCCGGGAGGCGGCGTCTACCACGCCACCAAGTACGCTCTAGAGGCTCTCTCCGACGCCCTCCGCTTCGAGGTGGGCGGCTTCGGTATCGCCGTCAGCCTGATTCAGCCCGGGCTGATCCGCACCGAGTTCTCGGGCACCGCCGTGGGCAGCATGGGAGAGCTGGGGGGCGAGAGCTCTCCTTACGATGGGCTCAACCGGGCCGTGGCGCGGCTCACCGAGGAGTCCTACCACAAGGGCCCTCTCTCCTGGCTCGCCGGGGACCCGGACGACGTTGCCAAGGTGGTTCAGCGGGCGGTGGAAGCCCGGAGCCCGCGTCCACGCTACAAAGTCACCGGCTCGGCACATCTGCTGATGCGGCTGCGGCGGCTGGTGCCGGATACCCTGTGGGACAGCTTCCTCTCTACCAACTATCCCAGGCCCGGACTCCCTCGGTGACCGAGCTGCCTTTCCGGCGCGCCCGAGCGCCCGAAGCCAAGGGCCAGCGCCGAGCCCAACTGCTGGCCGCGGCGTCCGACTGCCTGGCCGAGGCGCCCTACGCTCAGGTGACCATGGCCGCGATCGCCCGGCGCGCCGGCGTGGCCAAAGGGGCCACCTACCGCTATTTCCCCTCGAAGGAGGCACTGTTTCTGGAGTTGCTCCTCGAGCGGCTCGCGGACTGGCTCGCGGGCCTCACACCCGCGCTGGCGGAAGCTCCCGGCGCGGGAGGGGACCCCGGAGCTCTGGCCGCAGCGATCGCTTCGACGCTGGTTTCAAAGCCCGAGCTGATTCGTCTGCTGAGCTTGCTCGAGCCGAGCCTCGAAACCAGCACGGACCCGGAGCAGATCGCCCACTTCAAGCGCCGGCTGCTGTCGGCGCTGGCTCCCACCGCGGCCTGGCTGGAGGCTCGAGTGCCTGCCCTCTCGGCCGGGGACGGCCTCCGCTTCCTTCGCCGCGCCTACGCCCTCATTCTCGGGCTCTCCCAGCTCGCAGCACCGCCTCCTGCGAAGCGCCAGGCCCTGGCGAGCGACCCGGCGCTCGCCGCCTTCGAGCTCGACTTCCAGAGCGAGCTCCAAGGGGCACTCGCCGCCTGGCTGCGCGGCTGGCTGCCAGGCGGGCGATAGAATCCGCCGGCGATGACCGCGCGGTTCAGCTGGGTTGTTCTGGGAGCCTTGCTGGCAGCCTTGCTGGTTGCAGCAGCGAGCTTCGATCGCCGCTCCTGGCCGGCCCTGGTAGGCGATGAAGCCACCTACCTGATGCAGGCCGAAAGCCTGGCTTTCGACTTCGATCTGCGCTACGAGCGCCGCGACTTCGACCGCTTCCGGCAACATTGGGGTCGGCTCCCGGAGGGGCTGATCCTGCAGAGCCCGGATCGCGGAGCCCACTTCACCTTCGGCAAGCCGGCCTCCTATTCGCTCTACCTCGCGCCCTTCGTCCGGATCTCCCCCACCCGCGGCCCGTCGGTGGCCAACGCCCTGCTTCTCGCCGCCGCAGCGCTGTGCAGCGCGTTTACTCTGCGCCACACCGTGGGCAGGGCCGCACCGCTCTGGGTGGCGGTCTTCGTGTTCGCCTCGGTAGCTTTCACCCAGGTCTTCTGGGCCCACATGGATCTCTTCCTGATGTGCACCGGCGCCCTCGCCCTGGCTCTCGCCAACCTCCCGGAAGCGCAGACCGCAGGAGCCTTGCCAGAGATCTGGGGCGAGCCGGCCCCGGCGGGCCGGCGCCCGTGGCGATGGGCCGCGACAGGTGCGATGCTGGCCGTGGCGGCCGCCGCCCGCCCTCAGTACGGTGCCCTCTTCCTGCCGGGGCTCCTCGCGGTGCCGAAGTCAGAGCGCCGGAGCGGCTGGATGGCTCTCGGCTTGGGGGCAGCAACCGTCGGGCTGGTGGCGGTGGCCGGCAGCTACTTCTGGAACGGCAGCTGGACCCCCTACGGCGGCGAACGCCTGGGTTTCTACTCGTACACTGGCTTTCCCCTGGTGGACCTCAAGGAAAGCTGGCCGAGCCTGGTGGCGAGCCGGGGACGGGGCTCCTGGATCGCCCCGGGGCATCTCCTGCCCTACGGCTTCGATGCCCATCTGAGCGCCTACAACGCCCTTTACCTGCTGCTCGGCCGGAACGTGGGCCTGTTGCCCTACTATCTGCCCCTCGTCCTGGGCCTTCTCGCCTATCGACCGGGCCGAGGCCGCTGGGCCCTGCCGCTCGCAGCTCTCGCCGCCACGGCCGTCTTCGTCGCCATCCGCCCGTTCAACTTCTGGGGCGGCGGCGCGGCCGTGGCCAACCGCTACTTCCTGCCTCTCTACCCGGCCTTCTGGTTCCTGCCCGGCAAGCCCCGCTCACCGCTGTTGCCGACTTTGGTGGCGTTGGCCGCAGCGCCCTTCCTCTACCCCAGCTGGCTCGAGCCCCGGGCCTTCCCCACCACCGCGGCCGGCGGCTACCACCACGTCTCGGCCCAGGCCCGGGCCTGGCTGCCCTACGAGACCACCCAGGACCACCTCAAGCCCTCTGGCCAGGAGGATGTGGCGCACAACGGGCTCTGGGTGAAGCCGCTCGGCCCCGAGGTGCGGGTGGAGGACGGCGGCCGCAGTTTTCGGCTCGACAGGGCTACGCGAGGAGAGCTCCTGGTGGGAAGCCCGAGCGAGCTCGCCGGGCTCACGCTCGAGATCCTCCCCGGAGGCCCGGCCGAAGCCACCCTGAACGGCCGGGCTCCGACCCGCCGAACCCTCGAGCCCTCCGGCAGCGTGATCCTCGACTTCCCCCTTGGCCGTCCCATTGCCGTCCACGGCATGTGGTGGGACGGCCCCGAGGTTCGCCTCTACCAGCTGAAGCTCGAGTCCCCCGCTGCCGGCAAGCCCCTCGCCTTCCGCTTTCGGCCTGGCTCGGGCGGCGGCTAGCGGGGCCGTCTCAGCCCTGGAACTGCAAGTCGTAGAGCCGCTTGTAGGTGGCGTTGTTGGCCAGGAGCTCCTCGTGGGTGCCGGACTCGGCGATGCGCCCGTCTTCGATCACCACGATGCGGTCGGCGCGGGTGACGGTGGAGAGCCGGTGGGCGATCACCAGGGTGGTGCGGCCGGTCATCAGGTTGCCGAGAGCCTCCTGGACCAGGGCCTCGGACTCGGTGTCCAGCTGTGAAGTGGCCTCGTCGAGGATCAGGATCGGGGCGTTCTTGAGCAGGGCGCGGGCAATCGCCAGGCGCTGGCGCTGGCCGCCGGAGAGCCGCAAGCCGCCCTCGCCCACCAGGGTGTCGTAACCCGCCTGCGTCTGGCGGATGAACTCGTCGGCGTGGGCGGCGACCGCCGCCTGCCGCACCTGCTCGAGCGGCAGATCGGCCCGGCCGTAGGCGATGTTGTTGCGGATGGTGTCGTTGAACAGAGTGGTTTCCTGGGTGACGATGCCGATCAACGAGCGCAGATTGGCGATCGGCAGGTCGCGGATATCGTGACTATCGATCGTCACCCTCCCCGTCGTCGGGTCGAAGAAGCGCGGCAGGAGATTGACCAGGGTGGACTTGCCGCCTCCGGAGGGGCCCACCAGCGCCACCACCTCGCCGCGCCGGATCTCGAGGTCCACCCCCTTGAGGACGGAATCTCCGTCGCCGTCGTAGGAGAAGGCCACCCTCTCGAAGGCGATCCCGCGTTCCACCGTGTGGATCGGTTGGGCTCCCGGCCGCTCGGTGATCTCGCTCTCCAGGCGCAGCAGGTCCTGCACCCGCTGGGCTCCGGCCAGAGCCTGCTGCAGCACCAGGTTCACCTTGTTGAGCTTGCGGATCGGGTCGTACATCAAGAAGAGGTTGACCAGGAAGGTCACCAGGGCCGGAGCATCGAGCTGGCCCTGGCGGATAGCGAAGCCGGCCCAGATCAAGAGGACTGCCGCCAGAACCACCCCCATGCTCTCGACCACCGGCCCCGAGAGGTTCGCCAGCAGCTGGGCCCGCAGCGAGACCCGCAGATGGCGAGCGTTGGAGGCAGCGAAGCGGGTGTGCTCGAAGCGCTCCATGCCGAAGGCCTTGACCACTCGATGGCCGCGCACGGCCTCGGAAAGCAGGGCCGTCAGGTCCGCCAGCCGTTCCTGGCTCCGGTGGCTGGTGCGGCGCAAGCCCTTGCCGAAGCGCACGATGGGCAGGAGGAGCATCGGCGCCACCACCAGGCAGAGCAGCGCCAGGCGGGGCTGGGAGGAGACCAGCAGGGCCAGGAGGAGCAGCAAAGTGAGGGTCTGCTGGAAGAGGTCGAGCAGGCGGTTCGAGACCGCGTTCTGCATCAGGCTGACGTCGTTGATGACCCTCGCCACCAGCTCGCCCGAAGGGTGCTCGGCGTGGAAGCGGCTGGACTGGCCGAGGATGTGGTCGTAGAGGTCGTTGCGGATATCGGCCGTGAGGCCGAAGCCCATCCGTTGGAAGGCGTATCCGCTCGCGAAGTCGGCGCCGCTACGCAACAGGAAGACCGCCAGGAAAACCAGGGGCACGAAGAACACCACCGCATCCGGGCCGACGGCGAAGTGGCGCTTCAGCCGCTCGTACCCTCCCTCGAGAATCCTCTTGAGATTGATCCGGGCGAGGGCCTGCTTCCAGCCCGGGTCCTCGGGCTTCACCTTGCTTTCGCCGAGGCTCGTCGCGGTCTTGAGCAGGTCGGGAGCCTGGTCCCGGGCGAGCAGCACTTCGCCGAAGATCGGCTCGAAGAGCGTGACCATCGCAGTGGTCGCAGCGCCGTAGACCAGGATCGCCGCGAGCGCCAACACGCCCCACGCCAGGTAGCGCCGGGCGTAGCTCCAGAGAAAGGCGCCCAGGCTCATCGCCCGAGCTCCTTGACCAGCTCGGCGGCCGCTCGTTCCGCCGCGCCGCTCGAGCCCAGGCGACCCCGGAGCAAGGCGAGATCGGCCCGCATCGCCGCCACCTGCTGCGGATGGGTCAGCAGCTCCGCCGCCCTGGCGGCGAGCGTCTCCGGCCGGGCTTCAGCCTGCAGGAGCTCCGGTACGGCCCCCTTGCCGAGCACCAGGTTGACCAGGCTGATGTGCGGCAGCCGGAGCAGCAGACGCCCGAGCAGGGCGGTGAGGCGCCCCACCCGGTAGGTCACCAGGAGGGGCGTGGTGAGCAGGCCCACTTCCAGGGTGGCGGTTCCCGAGGCGCACAGGGCCAGATGAGAGGCCGCCAGGGCCGCAAAGCGCCCGTCGCGGACGATCTCGAGCTCTACGCCGGCGGCCCGCGCCTGCTGGGCCATCGCCTCGGCGTCCAGGCCAGGGGCGACGATCAACCTCGGCGCGATCGGCAGTCGCTCGGCGAGCCGACGCGTCGCTTCGAGCAGGAGGGGGAAGAGCGCCGCGACCTCGCTGCGCCGGGAACCCGGCAGCAGAGCCACGCGATAGGGCTCGCCGGCTTCGGGCGGTCCGGCATCCCAGATCTGCGGCAGCCGGGGCACTTCATCGACCAGCGGGTGGCCCACCCACACCACCTCGACTCCGACCCGTCGATAGAGCTCCTCCTCGAAGGAAAACAGCACCCACATGCGGTCGACGCGCTCGCGGATGGTCTCCACCCGGCCCGAGCGCCAGGCCCAGACTTGAGGGCTGATGTAGTAGAGCACCTTCACCCCGCGCCGGCGCAGCTCGCGGGCGAGGCGCAGGTTGAAGTCCGGAGAGTCGATCAGGATCGCGGCCTTCGGCTTGCGCCGATCGACCTCGGCCAGCAGCTGATGGAAGATCTGGCGCGCACGCCGCAGGATGCGGGCCACCTCGGTGATGCCCACGACGGCGATCTCCGAGCTCTTCGCCACAGCGTCGAAGCCCACCTTGGCGAGCTCCTCCCCGCCCAGGCCGAAAGGGGCGAGGTCGGGTAGCTGCCGCCGGGCCGCGGCCAGCAGACGAGCCCCGTGCAGGTCGCCCGAGGCTTCTCCGGCGACCACCAGGAGGGGAATCATGGAAAGGCGGCCGGAGGTCCCGAAGGGAAGCCGTACATCAGCCAGGCGACCGCGACGCCGCCCACCACCATGCCGAGAAACACTTGCAGGAACAGGCGGATGCGGGGCTTCTTCTCGCGCTGCCAGAGCAGCGCGAAGAAGCTCGACACCAGGAGCGAGTAGACCACCATCAGCAGGAAGTGGCTGGGCATCGCCTCATTCCTTCCTGCCGGTCGCCAGGTCGTAGACCTCGAGCAGGAGCAGCAAGTTCATCAGCCCGGCCGTGAGCAGGAAGACGTTCCCGTACTCGTAGCCGGCAGCCGTCACCTGGCCCTGGTAGTGCGCCAGGAACTGGGCCACCACGTAGGGCAGGCCGGTGCCGAGCTGAGCCAGAGCCGCGGCCTTGGTCAGCGGCTCGGGAGAGCCCAGGGACCAGAGCTCGCCGTGGAGGCCGAGGCCGATCAGGAAGCAAAGCAGCACCAGGGCGAAGAAGGCCGCAGCGAGCGGCCTGCGGCCGAGCATCAGGTGGCCACCGCCCGGGATCAGCCAGGCGGCGATCAAAGCCGGCCAGGGGCTGCGCGGCAGGGTTCTGGCGCCATTCGGGGAGCCGTGGGTCTCGGCCAAGGTCCTCACACCCTCCTGGAACTCGACGAACCCTGCAGCACCGGCTCCGGGTGCCGCCATGAGCGCGGCCAGGAGCGTCCCGAGACAAAAGGCCTACTCACCGTTGAGTAGATCCCGAAGCTCTTTGCCAGGCTTGAAGTACGGAATCCGCTTGGGCGGGACGGTCACTCCCTCGCCGGTCTTGGGGTTGCGCCCCAGCCGCGAGCCCCGCTGGCGAATGCGGAAACTGCCGAAGCCGCGCAGCTCGATCTTCTCCCCCGCCTTGAGCGAGAGCACGATGCTGTCGAACACCGTGTTGACGATGATCTCGGCGTGCTTCTTGGTCAACTGGGTCGTCCGGGCGACCTCGTCTACCAGCTCGGCCTTGGTCATGCCATCTTTGGTCGACACCCTAACCCCCGAGCAACTCGCAGACCTCTCTACGCGAACCAGCGGCCTCAGGTGGTCCGGACCGAGGCTCGCCGGGCGGCCCGAGCCGGAGCTCGAGCCGCCGGTTTCCACACCGCGCTAGCCGGCGGGCTCGGCCTCGTCGGCCTCGGCCTCGGCAGCTTCGATCGCCGCACGGCGCTCTTCTTGCGCCTTGCGGGCGGAAAGAATTCGGTCGGACGGTCGGCCAGCTCCTACACTGCACATCGCCGACCGGCCCGATTGGAAGCCGGCGCGTGCAGAGCGTCAATCCGCGTTGGGCGCGGATCGATGGGGCTATACGAAGTTTTGAGCCATGCGGCCTGAGCGCCTGGATGTAAATAAATCACAAAGATCGGCGACCGAAAGCAGATCCTTTTAATTTACATTCCTCCCGTTTGGAACAATCAGGGGGGCGAGATGGGGCTGAAAGCATGTGCGGCGTGGGCCGCGCGGATGGCGGCTTCGTGCCCGGTAAAGGCGTGGCCGGTCCCACGGGGCGTGTCATAGCTCCTCCAGCACAGCCCTACCGGGATCTCGTCGAAACGGCCCAGGCCGCAGCTCGCTTCCTTTCGGCGGAAGATGGGCCGCGCATCGGAGCGCTCAGCATCAACGGCTGGGATACGCACGCCGACGAGGGAGTTTTGACAGGCCAGCTCGGCAACCGTCTCGCCGGGCTCGATCTCGCCATCAGGACGCTGCACGACGGTCTTGGTGAGGCCTGGAAAGACACGGTCGTGGCGATCCTCACCGAATTCGGCCGTACA
>CALMKX010000369.1 GCA_937867335.1 uncultured Acidobacteriota bacterium | reverse complement strand
GAGCACACCCGGAGCCACTGGTCCGAGGCATTGCGCCAGAGTTCGCTGCGCCGGCGCAAGAGGCCTGGCTGGCCGCAATACCCGCACCTTGGGGCCTCCCGGGTGGGCCTCAGTGACGCGCGGCACTCTGGCATGGCCATCAACTCTGCAGCTCGAGTTCAGCTTGATCGGCATGGCCTTCGGCTATGGCCGCCTGCGGCCTGGCCGGACGCACCACCTGCGGATGCTTGCGCACCCGCCAGGGCCGGTCGGTCCGACTGCGCTCGACGACCCAATACCTGCCCGCGGCCATCAGGATGTCCCTGCGCACGACGCGCTCGTACTCGGGTTCGACATCCATGGCCAACCTGGCCAAGTCCATGACGATGACGACGGGTTGATCGCTCAGTTCAGTAGGAGGCCAATCCACCTTTTGCTGTTCAGAAAGCCTTGCGGCTTTCGGAGCTTTTTCGCCGGTGACGGCTTCGCTGAACTCGGGCAGGGACGTTCGCAGCCGGATCATGCCGGCCGGGTAGGGTGTGAGATGACTGACGTCGAGCCCCATGAGCAGGGCCGCCAACAGATCGTGGTGATTGGCATGCGATTGCCCATCCATGACAGTGACGGTCAACCTACAGGCACCCGGTGTGGCGATGCTCTGTGCCGAGTCACTCTCGAATTGGAGGCCGCGAGGTTCCTGCAGTGCGTCCAGTGCGGCTTTGCGCCGCACCTTCTGGGGTCCAGCCCGCTTCTGGTCCAGGAGCAACACCACCTCGCCTTTGGGGCCGCGGCGGGCGCGCAGCCGCGAGGCCTGGAGCTGCATCAGGGCGGAGAGGCCGTGCACCTCCGACTCGGCGGGCATCAGCTCGGCCAGCACCCGGCCCAGGCGCTGCGCTTCTTCGCAGAGGGTCGGGCGTACCCACTCCGGGCCGGCCGTGGCGGCGTAGCCTTCGTTGAAGATCAGGTAGATCACCGCGAGCACGGAAGCCAGCCGGGAGCCGAGCTCGGCGCCTCGGGGCACCTCGAAGGGCACCTTGGCGGCGGCGAGGCTGCGTTGGGCGCGGACGATGCGCTGCGCCACCGTGGCCTCGGGCACCAGATAGGCGCGGGCGATCTCGACGGTGGTGAGCCCGCCGAGGAGCTTCAAGGTGAGCGCCACCCGCGCTTCCGGCGAGAGCACCGGGTGGCAGCAGACGAAGATCAGCCGCAGCAGATCGTCGCCCACCGGGTCGTCCGCCGCCGCCTCGAGCTCGGCCACCGCGGCTTCCTGGCGCTCGCCGAGGTCCCGGGCGAGCTCCTGGTGCTTCACTGTCAGCAGCTGCCCGTGGCGGAGGCGATCGATCGCCCGGTTGCGGGCGGTCGCCATCAGCCACGCTCCCGGCCGCTCCGGCACGCCCTCGGCCGGCCAGCGCTCGAGGGCGGCCACCAGGGCGTCCTGGGCGAGATCCTCGGCCAGGCCGATGTCCCTCGCCAGGCGGCCTAGGCCGGCGATCACCCGCGCCGACTCGATCCGCCAGATCGCCTCGATCGCGCGGTGGGCGTCCGGTGCAGAAGTCACGGCGGTGATCTCACCACCCTCCTGGAAGCAAGGCAAGGGGAGGGCAGGACCGGCCAGGCCGCGAAGTCGAGGTATCCGGGAGCAATGGTAAAGTGAACTCATGACTCAGCGTGCCGAAGCCGTTCTGGAGCAGGCCCTTAGCCTCGCGGAAGGGGATCGCGTCGAGCTGGCGGAAGCTCTCCTCGAGAGTCTGGGAGCTGATATGGAGCCCACCGTCGAAGCGAGCTGGAGGCAGGAGGTCGCCTTGCGGGTCCGACTCGCCGCCGAGAAAGCAACGCCAAGCCTGCCCTGGCCGGAGCTGCGAGAGCGGCTGGTGGCGAGAATGAATGAGCGGCGGTCGGGTTGAGTTCTTCCCGGACGCTCGGGCCGAGCTGGAGGATGCTTTCGACTGGTACCTCGAGCGTAGTCCCGACGCGACCGGAGCCTTCCTGAACGAAGTGGACCGCGCCCTCGAGAGAATCGCGGCCCAACCCCAAGTCTGGCCCAAGTTCGAAGCGGGAACCCGGCGCTATGTGCTGGGCCGATTCCCCTACAGTCTCTTCTACCGCGAGACGGCTACCGGGATCGAAGTCGTAGCCCTGGCCCATCACAAGCGGAGACCCCGCTACTGGGGAGAACGAGTAGGCCCCTGACCGAGGGCCCCACCCGTCACCGAGTCCAAGTCGGCAACAAACTCCCGGCTCTGATCCCTCGAAGGGCCCTCCCTCACCCGTGGCGCGCCAGGCTCTCCGCAAGGTAGGGGTCGCCGATGTCGGCCGCGCACTACAGTAGATCTGGCAGAGTCACCGCTTTCTCATCGCGCGACCCTCGAGCTCAGGCCGGCTGGGCAACCAGTCGCACGCCCAGGGCACGCGCCACCTTGAGAATCGTGTCGAAGCGGGGCTTGGCTCCCGGCGCGAGTGCCTTGTACAGGCTCTCGCGCCCCAGACCCGCTTGTCGCGCGATCTCGGCCATCCCCCGCGCGCGGGCGACATCTCCCAGAGCCAGAAGAAGCAGGTCCGGGTCGTCGAGTTCGAGAACGGCGGTCAGGTACTCGGCGATCGCCGCGTCGTCGCCCAGGTAGCGAGCCGCATCGAAAGGGAGAAGGGGGGCCTTCGCAGCGGGCTGGCTCATCGCTCTGGCTCCAGTTGCTTCAGAATTTTCTGCGCTCTCCGGATGTCCCTGGCCTGGCTCGACTTGTCGCCGCCGGCAAGGAGCAGGATCAAGAACCGGTCGCGACGCGTGAAGTAGAGGCGGTAACCTGGGCCGAAGTCCACTGGGAGCTCGGACAATGCGCCACCCACGGGCTTCCAATCACCAAGGCTTCCCGCTTCGATCAGCCGGATCCTCGCGGCGATTCGCACCTGGGCTCGGAAGTCCTGCAGAGAATCGGGCCAACTCTGGAACTCTAGAGTCTGGCGAACCGTGAACGCTCTTGCAGCGTATCTATTCGGATACGACTGTCAAGAGCCAGTGATCTCGGACCCTGGTAGGGTTGAGCCCCCTCACCCATGGTGCGCCAGGCTCTCCCCGAGGTAGGGGTCGTTGGCGGCGAGCACCGGGTCCCGAGCCAAGGCGCGGCGGAAGAGGCCCGCGGTGAGGCTGACTCCGGCTGCGGCGAGCAGCACCTCGGGCAGGCCGAAGCGGGGCTCGCCGGTGACCGGTGGGCCGATCAGCACGAAGAGGTCCAGCCAGCGCCCCACCAGCACCAGGCTCGCCACGCCCACCAGCACCTTGGGATTGCGCTTGGCCGAGCGGGTCATCAGCACCAGGAAGGGCAAGGCCCAGTTCAGCAAGAGCACGAGATAGAAAAGCCCCTGCCAGGCGCCGCGGGTTCGCTTGAGATAGAAAACCGCTTCTTCCGGGATGTCGGTGTACCAGATCAACAAGTACTGGCTCACCCAGATATAGGCCCAGAACGTGGCGAAAGCGAACATCAGCTTGCCGAGGTCGTGGAGATGGCTTTCGTTCACCACGCTGGTGAGCGGTCCGCCCTCCGCGAGCAGAACCACGGCGAGAGTGATCGCCGCCACGGTGCCGAGAAAGAGCCCGGCGAAGCAATACACCGCGAAAATGGTGCTGTACCAGCGCGGGTCGAGCGACATCAGCCAGTCGAAGCTCGCGATCGAGAAGCTCAAAGCGAAAACCGGCACGAAAACCGCCGAGAGCACCGCGAGCCGACGATGCTCGGCGAGGCCGTCGCCGCTTCGATCCTGAGCGCGGGAAAACCGTTTCATGACGACGGCGAAGCCGCACCACAGGGCGAGCACCACGAGCGCTCGCAGCAGGAAGAAGGGGCGGTTCAGATAGCCGCTCTTCGCCGCCACCAGTGGGTCGCGCAGCGCCTCGGAGGAGCTCCAGCCGTAGAGCGAGAGGCCGCCGAGGAAGACGGCTAGCAGCAGCAGAGCCGCCACCGGCAGAAGGCTTGAGAGCGCTTCGGGCACCCGGCGAAGGGCCACCCACCAGCCGGCCCGGGTCAGGTACTGCAAGGCCACGAACAACAAAGAGCCGAGGCCGAGCGAAGCCAGCAGAAAACCGTTCAGAAGCAGGCCGCTCCACAGCCGTTGTGGCTCCCCGGAGCCGAGCGCGAAGCCGCCCAGGGCGAGGACGGCGGCGGCAACCAGCCAGGGCCAGGCGCCCCGTCCGGAGAAGGTGGGGTTTTCAAGGCTCATGGCTTCTTCTCCGGAATGCCTTCTCGCTGCAGTTCGCGCACGTAGAGAACCACCTTCCAGCGCTCTTCCGGCGGAATCTGGCTGGCGTAGGAAGGCATCAGGGCAGTGCCGTAGGTGACCGTGTGGAAGATCTGCCCGTCGGCCATGTGGAGCAGACGGTCGCTGTGGTACGAGGGTGGCGTGGGGTACTTGGGGATGATCGGCCCGTCGCCCTGCCCGGCCTGGCCGTGGCAGACGAAGCAGAAGGTGAGGTACACGTGGCGCCCTTGGGCAAGCATCTCGGGCGTGGCCCGGAGCGGGTTCACAAGCTCCCGCCCGGCGCGCTCGGCGTCCGCTGGCGTCGCCGTGTAGTGCAGCGGGTGCGTGCCGCGGGCCACGGTGCCTGGCACCGGCCGCTGGAGCGTGCGACCGTTGGCGGTGACGGGGTTGGGCGCGAAAGCGTCGTAGGAAACCGCGTTGGCCATGTCCGGCATATAGGTGCGGCCGGGGGAGGCGGGATCCCGGTGGCAGCCAGCGACGAGGCCGGCTACGAGCAGAGCGATCGAGCAGCTTCGGCGCTTCATGGCGCTTCCTCGCGGACTTCGGAGGCACCCGCCTTGAGCAGGATCTCTCGCAACACCTCCGGATAGCCGCCCTGGGCGACCAAGGCGAAGCGGTCATCGGTCACGCCCGGGAGGGGCAGGTGGGCCGTCTTGCCGGGGAAGAGCCGGCTACGCATCAGAAAGGCGGCGGCCGTCCCCAATCCGGCGAAGAGTACCGTCAGCTCGAAGGTGATCGGCAGAAAGGCCAATCCGGAGAGCGGAGGCTTGCCGCCCACGTTGAGCGGCCAGTTCACGGCCGAAGTCCAGACCTGGAGCGCGATGGCCGAAGCCGCCCCCACCGAGCCGGCGATCATGGTCACCACGCCCAGCCGGGAGCGCTTCACTCCGAGGGCGTCGTCGAGCTCGTGGAGAGCATAGGGAGTGTAGACGTCGGCCACTCCGAAGCCACGGCGGCGCAAGGCCGTCACCGCTCCCAGCAGCCGCTCGGGATCCTCGAAGAGAGCCACCACGCGAGGGGTTTCAGATGGCATGGGGGGCCACCTCCAGGACCAGGTCTTCGGCCGCCTCGGGGACCGGAGCGCCGGCCGGCCTGCCGAGAGCGCCATGACCGGCGAGCTCCTCGCCCCGCAGGGCCTTCACTTCCCACATCGCCACCACGGGCAGGAAACGCACGAAGAGCAGGAAAAGGGTGAAGAACAGCCCGAAGCTGCCGATCAAGGTGGCGATCTCGATCACCGTGGGCGTGTACATCGACCAGCTCGAGGGCAAGAAATCGCGGTGCAGCGAGGTGACGATGATCACGAAGCGCTCGAACCACATCCCCACGTTCACCAAGAGCGAGAGAACGAAGAGCGTAGGCACGTGGCGGCGCGCCTTCTTCCACCACAGCAGCTGGGGGACGATCAAGTTGCAGCTCATCATCGTCCAGTAGGCCCAGGCGTAGGGCCCGGTGGCGCGGTTGAGAAAGGCGTAGCGTTCGTAGAGGTTGCCGCTGTACCAGGCGATGTACAGCTCGGTCAGGTAGGCGAAGCCCACCATGGTGCCGGTGGCGAGCAGCACTTTGGCCATGGCTTCGAGGTGGGTCAGCGTGATGTAGCGCTCGAGATTCATCACCTTGCGAGTGATCACCAGGAGCGTCATCACCATGCCGAATCCGGAGAAGATGGCGCCGGCCACGAAGTAAGGCGGGAAGATCGTGGTGTGCCAGCCGGGGATCACCGAGGTGGCGAAGTCCATGCTCACCACGGTGTGCACCGAGAGCACCAGCGGAGTGGCGAGGCCGGCGAGGATCAACGACAGCACCTCGTAGCGCGACCAGGTGCGGTGCGAGCCGTTCCAGCCGAAGGCGAGCAGGTTGAAGATGCGCCGCCGCCAGAGCCCCTTGGCGCGATCGCGCAGGCTTGCGAGGTCGGGAATCAGGCCCACGTACCAGAACACCAGCGAGATGATGAAGTAGGTGTTGATGGCGAAGACGTCCCAGAGCAGCGGCGAGCGGAAGTTCACCCACAGCGGGCCGCGCTGGTTGGGATAGGGGAAGATCCAGAAGGCGAGCCAGGGCCGGCCCATATGGATCAGCGGGAAGAGGCCGGCGCACATCACGGCGAAGAGCGTCATCGCTTCAGCCGAGCGATTGATCGAAGTGCGCCAGCGCTGGCGCAGCAGCAGCAAGATGGCGGAGATCAACGTTCCGGCGTGACCGATGCCCACCCAGAACACGAAATTGGTGATGTCGAAGGCCCAGCCCACGGTGCGGTTGAGGCCCCAGGTGCCGATGCCGGTGGCGATCTCGTAGGTAACGGCCGCCACGCCGGCGGCGAGCGCTGTCGCAGCGACGGCGAAGGCGCCCCACCAGGCGCCGGAGGCACGCCCTTCGAGCGAGCTGGCGATCGATTCGGTGATCTGAGCAAGGCTCGGCGCGCCCTCGATGAGGGGCGGGCGGGGGAGGCGCGGGCTCGCTGGAACAGGTTTCATGGCTTACTCCGTGACCCGCACCCGCGCGAGGTAGCCCACGCCGGGGCGAGTGCCGAGATCGGCGAGAACGCGATAGAAGCGGCGGTCCTTCTGCTTGGCCGCCACCGTGCTTTGGTCGTCTCGCAGGTCTCCGAAGTGGATGGCCTGCGAGGGGCAGGCTTGCTGGCAAGCGGTGCTGATGGCGCCGTCGGCGAGGGGCCGGCCCCGGCGCTTGGCCTCGAGCTTGCCGGCCTGGATGCGCTGGATGCACAGCGAGCACTTCTCCATCACACCGCGGGAGCGCACCACCACGTCCGGGTTGAGCACCATCCGGCCGAGGGGGCTGTTCTGGTGGTAGTCGAAGCGGTCGTTGTCGGCGTAGCGGAACCAGTTGAAACGGCGAACCTTGTACGGGCAGTTGTTGGCGCAGTAGCGGGTGCCGATGCAGCGGTTGTAGACCTGCTGGTTCAAGCCGTCCGAGCTGTGCACCGTGGCGAGCACCGGGCAGACGGTTTCGCACGGTGCGTGATCGCAGTGCTGGCACATCATCGGCTGGTGCATCACTTCGGGGGCGTCGGCGTCGCCCTGGTAGTAGCGGTCCACCCGCAGCCAGTGCATCTCGCGGCCGCGGCGCACTTCGTCCGGCCCCACCACGGGCACGTTGTTCTCGGCCATGCAAGCCACCACGCAGGCCGAGCAGCCGGTGCAGGAGCCGAGGTCGATGGTCATTGCCCAGAAATGCTCCGGCTTCTCGTGCTCAGGCCAGAGGGACTCCGGCGCTTCCTCGGCTTCGCCTTCAGGAGCGGCCTCGAGCTCGGCCAGGCCGATTTCGCGGGCGATCGGCCGGCCTTCGGCCGAGAAATGCTGCTGGGTGCGGGCCAGCACTTCTCGGCGGCCGGTCTTCTCGAGGGCCACGCCGGCGAGCGAGGTCCGCACCAGCCCGTCTTCGAGGGGCGCCAGGGGGAAGGCGTTCACGCCCACCCCGGTGCCGGCTTTGCCCGCCCGCCGCCGGCCGTAGCCCACCGCCAGCGTGACGGTGCTGGCGGCGAGGCCGGGAACGGCCACCACCGGAACCTCGAGCGGGGTGGCCACCGTCGGGCCGGTGAGGCGCACCACCTCGCCGTCTTCCAGGCCCTCCCTCGCCGCCAGGAAGGGAGAGATCGCGAGCGCGTTTCCCCAGGTGATCTTGGTGGTCGGGTCCGGCAGCTCCTGGAGCCACGGATTGTTGGCCAGGCGGCCGTCGCCGAGCGCGATCGACTCGACCAGCCGCAGCTCGAGCCGCCCTTGGCTGCGGGCAGCGGCCCCGGCCCGGCCCCGAGCGAGGAGACCGGCCACCGAGGCTTCGAGCTCGGCCGGGGAGAGGCGATCGGCGAGGGTGGCGCCCTCACCGGCCAGGGGAGGCAGCTCGAGTCCTCCCTGCTCGAGGGCATGATCCCAGAACTCGTCGAAGCCGGGAAAGCGGCTCTGCCGGGGGAAGACCTGCTCTTTCCAGGTCTCCCGCAGGTAGTCGTACCAGCGCGTTGGCCGGCCGCTCCAGGCGAGCAGGCTCTCGCCGGCGTGCCGAGCGGCGAACAGCGGCTCGAGCATCGGCTGGCTCAGCTGGTAGCAGCCTCCGACCGGCTCGTGGTCCCCCCAGGATTCGAGGAAGTGCGTGTCCGGAGCCACCACCTGGACTTTCTCGGTGGTCTCGTCCGGGCGATCGGCGAAGGAGACGGTGAGCGGAACTCGCTCGAGCGCCGCGACGAAGCGCTCGCCGAGCGGCGAGTCGTAGGCCGGGTTCACGCCCTCGAGGAGCAGAGCCCCTACCTCGCCGCGCTCCATCTCGGCCACCAGGGAGGCGAAGGCTCGGTCGTCGCCCTCGCTCTGGTAGGAGGGGCGGTCGAAGTCGAGGGTGGCGCCCAGGCCGCCGAGCAGGCTGTTGAGGCGGTTGACCACGCGATGGAGATCCGGGTCGGTGTCTCCGCACAGCACCAGGGCGGCTCCCCGCCTGGCCCAGAGCTCCTCGGCGACAGGGGCGAAGCGCTGGACCTCGGCGGCGATCTCGCCCGGCAAGGTGAGGGCGACGCCGGCCAGCCTGGAGACTCCGGCCAAGAGAGCCAGGGCCGTGAGGCCGAGCTCCGAGGGATGCACGGGCCAGCGGCGGTCGGCGCTCGCGCCGGTGAGCGAGAAGGCGGATTCGACCTGGAGATGGCGTAGCCTCCCGGCGCCGAGCTCCGGCCGCCGCCTCTCGGCGTAGGCCCGGGCGTGCTCCACCGGCGACAGCCCGGTGCCGAGGAAGTCGGCCTCGAGGCCCACCACCAGCCGGCATCGGTCGAAGCGGGGCCGGGGGATCCGTGCTAGCCCGAAGCTCTGCTCGTTCGCCGTCCGCGCGGCGCTTGCGGACAGCGGCTCGTACACTCGATGTTCCGCTCCCGGGAAGCGACTCTGCCAGTCCCGAAGCAGGCGCTCGCCCGCGGGGCCGGGTCGCTCCCGGCCCAGCCACACCAGCTTCTTGCCGGCCTTCGAGGCCGCCTCGAAGCCGGCGGCGACGGCGGCATCCACCTCCGTCCAGGCGGCGGCCTTGCCGGCGAGAAGCGGCCCGGCGAAGCGCTCGTCGTCGTAAAGGGAGAGCACCGTGGCCTGGCCCGCGGCGCAGGTGCCACCGCGGGAAAGCAGCGAGTCCGGGTTGCCTTCGATCTTGATCGGCCGGCCGTCGCGCACCTTCACGGTCAGGCCGCAGCCGGTGCTGCAGCCGCCGCAGGTGGTGGCGTACCAGTTCTCGGCCCCGGCGAGGAAGCCCTCGGGCTGGGCGGCGAGGGGCAGAGCCCGGCGCTCGGGAATGCGGCAGCCGGCGGCGGAAGCGGCGGCCAAGCTGAAGCCCATGGCCTTGAGGAAGTCGCGACGGGTCTCGCCCTCGCTCTCGCCAAGCCATTGCCAGAGCCGCTGGCCACCGGGGAACTCGGGCTCCTGGCTCCCTCTCGGCTCCGCCTCGAGAAGCTCCGGCCCGTCTGGATGCTCGTTGCTCATCGTAGAACCCTCCCCGTCCCGTCCGTCAGTAGTGGCATTTGCCGCAGTCGAGGCCGCCCATCCCGCGCGGAGGCTTGCCATCCGCGGCCGGCGTTTGGGCCCCATGACGGGGCACGACGCCCTCGCTCCTGTGGCAGTCGACACACCAGCCCATGGACAGTGGCGCTTCCTGGCGTACCCGCTCCAGGTTCTCCACCGGGCCGTGGCAGCGCTGGCAGGTGAGCCCGGCCACGACCACATGCTGGCTGTGGTTGAAGTAGACGAAGTCCGGCAGATTGTGGATCTTCACCCAGGCGATCGAGCGATCCTGGACCACCGCTTCTTTCAGCTTGGCGATTTCGGGAGTTGCCACCTTGAGCCGCGCGTGGCAGTTCATGCAGACGTTCGCGGGCGGAATCCCGGCATGCCGAGAGCGCTCGGCCCCGAAGTGGCAGTACAGGCAGGGGATCTGATGGGTGCCGGCGTGGAGTTTGTGCGAGAAGGCGATCGGCTGCGCCGGCTCGTAGCCCTGGCTGTAGCCGAGGTTCATCATGGCGCTGGTGGCGAGCGCTCCGAGAGCGAGGAGCACGCAGGCGGCGGCGGTGGCCGCGAGGCGACGCACCAGGGCCGGGCGCTGGCGCAGCCGGAACCAGGGCAAGGCGAGTAGAGCGCCGAGCGAGCTTGCGGGAGCGAGCGCCAGGGCCAGGAAGCCGCTTGCCAGGTGCAGTCGGGCCGCGAGCGGCAGCTCGGCGATCTGCGCCAGCTCCGGCTTGAGGCGGGCCAGAGAAACCAGATAGGGCAGGACCGTGTCGCCGTACCAGAGCGAGCCCCAGTGGTAGCGCAGGGCGACTCCCAGCCCGGAGAGCAGGTTGAGGGTGACCAGCGCGAGGAGCAGGTTGTCCGCGAGTCCCCAGGGCCTGCCGGCTCGGCCGCGCCAGAGCCCCCAGACGCCCACCAGGCAGAGCAAGGCGGCTGTGCCTCCCACCCCTTCGAGCACCACCGTGGCACCCGCGCGGTGGAGCGCCGTCAGAGCTTGCGGGGCGAGAAACGCCACCAGGTGGGCGCCGAGCACCACTCCGAGGGCGAGCCGCCAGAGCCAGCCGCCGGCGAGGGCGGCGAGCCCCGGAGCGGTGGGCTTTTCGGCGGCGAGGAGGCCGCGGCCTGCGGGCAGGAGGAGCCAACTCGCCAGAGCGAGGTAGGGCAGGCCTACCAGGAAGAGACGCTCGATCATGAGCCGCCCTCCGCGGAGCGGTTCGACCGGGCGCGCCGGCGCAGCAGGAGCACCAGGCCCGCTCCGCCCGCGGCGCCGGCGACCATCGGGTCGAGCGGCGTGCGCGAACTCGTGGAGGGCTCGCTGGAGGTCTGGCGCAGCCAGGCCTTGAGGGCGAAGAGCTCCTCGCCGGTGAGCGGCTTGCCGGTGCAGGCATGGCCCTTGAGCGTGAGCATGCGCTGGCGGAAGAGCTTCACCAGGCCCCAGTCGCCCAGGCGTGCATAGGTATGGGTGAGGTCGGAGGCCAGCCACCCGCCCTGAGTCCAGGCCGCCTGGCCGGCCACGTGGCAGTGGCTGCAAGCGACGGCTCCGCTAGCGAAGTGGGCTTTGCCTTCGAACAGCGCGCGGCCTGCTGCGATCTCTTCGGGCGTGGCCTCGCTGGCCAGGCGCAGCTCCGGAGGCACCGGCTCTTTGGGGCCGCCGGCTTCGATCAGCGCCAGCAGAGCCTCGATCTCGGCATCGGCGAGGTCGTGATCGGGCATCACGGTGTGGAACTTGTCGAACAGCGCCTTGGCTTCGGGATCGCCGCTCTTGATCACCGTCTGCGAAGAGCGGATGAAGTGGTGCAGCCAATCCTTGCTATGGCGCTGGGTGACCCCGGCGAGATCCGGTCCGACCACGACGCCATGGCCAACGCTATGACAACCGCTGCAGCGACCATTGAAGATCACCGCAGGCTGATAGTCCGCGTGGATCGGTAGCGCTGAGAAAGCAATCCAGAAGACCGGTACCACCCGTAGTGTGTTGAGGATGAGCGAGAAGATCACCGATCGGCTTTTCACGGCCAGCTCCTTCATGATGGAAAGCCTTGGGCAAAGCTTCGCCATAACTCCGCTCTTGCGAAGCATCGCCGCAACTTAGGGCGAGTATCCTTGCCGAGTGCACGGCTCGCTCAATTGATCAAGCCGTCTTCGACGGTATTCTCTCTTCCCTCCTGATTCTAATCTGCGTCAAAAGCTGCAATAGGCATCCTGGCGGTCCGGACGCACAGACTCCAGGCAGAGACGGCCAAAGTTGGCCATAGCTCTGTCTCGAAGTAAAGTGTGCCGTCGTGGGGAAAGGGAGACGACGAAATAGGTGTCCCGAAAATCCAGCGGGACAGTACTCTTTCGGTCAGAGTCGACCGACAATCACACAACACGACCTGCGAGAGTCCATCGACCATGACACCGTTGTCAAAAAACGCAGACGCCAATCGATCAACGCGGCTGAGTCGTCTCTTGCAGTGGGTGCTACCGCTCGGCGCGGCAGTGGCAGCTGGGCTCGCGTTGCTTGCGGGTGCCAGTTCTCCGCGAGTCTCGGCACTCGCTCTGAAGAATGCGATGCCGCTCACACCGCCATTTCTCACCGCCGAGGCGAAAGCCGTTCCACCGCCCTATGAGGGCTATTTCAAGAACCATCTGAACCCGGCCAAATGTGGCACTTGCCACGGCGAGATCTTCGCCCAGTGGAACGGCTCGATGATGTCGAATGCCTGGCGAGATCCAGCCTGGCGGGGCGCTTTCCTGCTGGTCTCCCGTCTGACCTCCACGGCGGGCGACTGCGACCTGCCGGAGCCGCCGGACGGCACCGAGAAGGCGCACTTGAACCCCTTCGCCAACAGCGACTGTACTTCGACCTTCGACCTCGGCCGGGAGCGCCAGGTGCTGGCGCGGCCGGGGTCCCTCCTGGACGGCTTCTGCTCCCAGTGCCACATGCCCACCAACTACGTGGACAACGTGGTGGCGGAAGCCTCGGCGACCCCGGGAGGGCCCGAGCGAGGTCATCTCGACCCGGGCTTCAACCCCACTTCGGACGCCGGCACCGGCATCGCCTTCGCCACCCTGGATTCTCAGATGCGCAACACCACCACGGGCCAAGCGGGGATCTTCTGCGGCGTTTGCCACACCCTCGCCGGCACCCGGGTGACCGCCTTCGCCAACTACCGGCCCAGCGGCACGCCGCCGCGGGTGGTGCCCGGCGAGGGGCGGCGGGGAGATCAGCTCGAAGTACCCGACCCCGAGAGCCCCAACCTGGGGTACGCGATCGGCGCCGCTTCCTACCGGGTTTCGCCCCACGCCATCGCCAGCCAGGAGTTTCTCGGCCCCCTCGCCGCCCAGCCTCAGAGCGGCACGGACCCCTATCTGAGCGGCGTTTTCGGGCGCCCGATCGAGCGCCATCAGGGTGCTTTCACCGCCGCCCACAGCGGTACCTACCAGGCGCTCCACGAGCGCGCCGAGGCCTGCGCCACCTGCCACGACGTGACCAATTTCCTCACCATCAAGAACCATCTGGGGCATTGGGTGGGCGGCTTCCCGATCGAGCGCACGTACACCGAATGGCTGAGCAGCCGCTACGCCGACCGGCCCGGTAACCGCAACTTCGATCCCCGCTACAAGCGCGACTGCCAGACCTGCCACATGCAGCAGGACTTCGGCCAGCCGGGCACCGCCCGCACCTTGAACCCGGGAGGCAAGGCGGCGGCCCCCCGAACCGCCCGTCTCGCCAACGAAGCCCCCGAGCGGACACCGGCCTTCACTCACCACTTCATCGGCGGCAACACTTTCGTGCCACGGCTGATCGGCGCCGACGTCGACACCTACGGCAACAACCAGCCCTGGCCGGAGCTTTCGGTGTACAGCTTCTCTTCGGCGGACGAGAAGAGCGTCTACCACAACGCCTATTGGACGGGTACAGAAGCGAAAGGCCCGCCCACCCAGCACGCCCGCCTGGCCTGGGACCGGCTGCGCAACGTGCTCTCCCTGAAGCTCGAAGGGGCCAGCCGCGCGAAGCCGGGCAGCAAGGCGCCGATCGCGATCGAGGTGGCCAACGAGGGCAGCGGGCACAACTTCCCGTCGGGCTTCCCGGAGGGCCGCAACGCCTGGGTTGCGGTGCGTGCCTTCGATCTCGCGACGGGCGCCGAACTCGAGATCTACGACTCGGAGTGGCGGCGGTCTTCCCGCGGCGTGGGCTACCTCACCCGCGAGAACGGGCCGGACCCGAACTTCCCGAACTGCCCGCAGCAGATGGTGCCCGCCGCCTCGCCGGATCCCTACGCCTACCAGTTCCGGGCCGTGGCCTCGCTGGGCGACGGCTGCCCCACGCTGGCCCTGCCCTACGCGGCGCCGCTCAACCTCGAGGTGGATCGCGATGGCATGCCCCTCGACACCGAAGGCAAGGTGATCGACCCGGACAATCCCTCCGGGCTCCCCAACTTCCGGGACCTGGACGGCGATGGCGACCGCTTCGACGACGCCTACCTGGTGGACACCCGGCTGCGGCCGATGCCCAACGCCGGAGCCACCCTGCGCCTCGACCGCTACTCGGTGGTGGTGCCGTCCGGCCTTCGCGGCCCGATCGCGGTGGTCGCGGCGGTGTACTACCAATCTCTCGAAGCCCAGGTGGCGCAGAAGTTCCTGGGCAACCTCGCCGACACCGACACCGACGCCCTGCTCGAGCCCTGCGTGCTGCGCGGCCCCTGTGATGGCCGGGTGCCGGTCCACGAGCCGGCGGTAGTGGAGGGAGCTCCGCCGGTGCCGATGGCGGTCCGCAACTGGGTGATCGAGGTCGAGGGAGCCGGGGCCGACCGCGAGCCCCCTGCAGCAGCCGGCTACCCGCGGGCAGGGGCGGTCGACGTGCCCCGGGACGTGGTGGTGAAGGCTATCTTCTCCGAGCCGATCCGCGACCTCGACCCCAGCCGCTTCACTCTGGTTGGCGAGGATGGGGTGGCGGTGCCGGCTTTCGTCAACCAGATCGGCGATGGCACCTGGGCGCTGTTCCCGCACCAGGTCTTCCTCGAGCCCGGCAAGACCTACACGGCGCGGCTGGCGGCCGGTGCCTGCGACTTCCGCGGCAACTGCACCTCCGGCGAGCAGGCCTGGAGCTTCACCATCGCTCCGGCCGGCCAGGAAGGCGCGGGCACCAGCACCATTCCACTCGGGTTCCCTCGGGTGTCCTCTCGCTGAGGAAGCCCGCTGGCCGGCGGGCCGCGTCCTGCAACCGCTCCGCCGGGTGCCCGTCGAAGGTTTGTGGCACCAGAAGGGGAGCGGTTGCGCTACGATTGCTCCATCTGGGCTCCACCAGCCATGAAGAGTCGAACCTCCGAGCCGACTGCCCTGGCAGCGCAGGCTGAGGCCGCCCGAACCGAGTTCCGGCGTCCGACGGCTAGGTCCGGGCGCTCGGGACCTTCGCCCCGGGCGCTGCCGGTGACCTTCTATCTGCCGGGCGAGGCGCAGCTCGACCGCCTGCGCGAGCTCGATCCGGACCGCGACTGGCGCGAGCTGGTGCGGGGCGAGCACGCCTGGGTGCTCCAGACTTTCTTGCGTCTACGCGCCGCCGGCTACGAGGTGGAGCTCGCCGAAGTGCCGCCGAGCCGGGGGCTGGTGATCTACCACGCCAAGCACGGCCGCCTGCTGGCGCGCCACCTCGGGGCGATGCGGGAGGCGGTGCTGGTGGGCATCCGGGCCGATCTGCGCGAGCCCTTGACCGCCGATTTCCAGGTCGTGCAGAACCACGTCTTCGTGGATGGCCGGCGTTGCTTCTATGTGCCCCTCTGGCCGCAGCCGGATCTGCTGCCGCGGGAGAGCTCGCGCGGCACGGAGATCGGCCGCATCGCCTTCAAGGGGTTCGTCCGCAACCTCCACCCGGCCTTCCACGGGCCGTTCTGGCGCCAGGCACTCGAGCAGCGGGGGATCCGCTGGGAGCTCGACGCCACCGGCTACAACGGCACCGCCACCTGCGCCGCCGAGCTCAACTGGCGGGACTTCCGGGAAGTGGATCTGGTGCTGGCGGTGCGTCCCGCGGACCACGGCGGGCACCGCAACAAGCCGGCCACCAAGCTCTACAACGCCTGGGCCGCAGGGGTCCCGGCGCTGCTCGGCCCGGAGCCGGCCTACCGCGAGCTCCGGCAGTCCGAGCTCGACTACTTCGAGGTGCGAACGCCGGAAGAGGCCGTGGCCGCGGTCGATCGCCTGCGGCAGGACTCCGGGCTCTACCGGGCGATGGTGGAGAACGGCCAGCGCCGCCGAGCCGCCTTCGCTGCGGAGGAGATCGTCGGCCTGTGGGCCGAGGTGCTCTTCGAGCAGATCCCGGCGCTGGTAGACCAGCGGCCGCTCCAGGCGGTGCCGCCTCGGCTGCGACCCCTGGTGCGCCGAGCCCAGCGAGCTTTTTCCGGCCGCCCCGCCCGCTGAGCCTTCAACCCCTAGTGGAGGAATCGATCCGCTGGTCGAGGGCGTCGAAGATGCGGGCGTCGTGCTCGAGGTCGAATTTGCGAGCGAAGGCGCAGCCCCCGGCCGTGATCGTCTCGAGGTCGGCAAGCCCCAGAATCCGCGGCCGGCCATCGCGGGCGCCCTGGTTGTCGGCATAGCGGAGGTTGTCGTTCTCGAGCCGGAAGCGCCCGGCGTTCAGGAGAACCGTCTGCACCAGGGACTCGTCCGGGCAGAGGGTGCGCCGGTAGTAGTCCACGAGTCCCGGCTCCCGCCTCGAGGCTTCGAGCAAGTACTCCGTGCAGCTCCGGCCGAGGTTGGTCCACTGCCAACCGGCGTAGCACTGCCGGCCGCCCTCGAACGGGGTGCGCCGGGCCCGCAGGCCGAGCCGAGGGCCGTAGACCCGGTGTACATGCCACAGCTTCTGCCAGCTGTTTGTGCCACGCAGCAGGCGGAGAAGCGGCGCCGCCCAGGCCGATACGTCCCGGTACTGGTAGAAGTAGCGCAGCTTCCCCTGGTGCCGCCTCTGCCAGGGCCCCTCGGCGCTCAGGGCCGGCCAGTAGCGCAGAAAGCCGTCAGCGCCCGAGGCCGTCAGGCGCGCTTCGAAGCCGGCCAAGGGCTGCGTGGGATAGTCCTGGCCAGAGACGTAGATCACCCAGCCGTAGTCCACTCGCTCGCGTTCGAGGTGCTCGAGGCCGGCAAAGTAAGGGTCGAGCATCGAGAGGTAGCCCCGGCGCATCGGCCCGGGTACGGAAAGCAGGTGCAGCTCGCAGGCGGTGGGCAGGTCTTGCCGCTCGAGGCGACAGCCGGTCGAGTCGTGGGCGACCACGATCACCGAGCCGGGGCTCTGCCGCCCCAGGGTGGCCACCAGCCGGCCGATCTGGACCGGGTTCGTGTGGCTCTGGACCAGGTAGCAGAAGCGCATGTTACGGGTGGTTCTCGACCTGCGGGGCGCGTTCTCGACCCACTTCGTAGCCGGCAGGGCAGAAATTCAGAGGGTGCATCCGTCTCTCTTCTCTGAGATCCTAGAGCAAACGGCTCCAGATCCAAGCTGCCGCCTCTTCCGGGCGGTTGCGCGGCCCGAGGCGGGCTCTCAGTCCGCCCTGGCCCGGAGCAGGTCCGGAGGCGGCACTTCGCAGGGAGGCAACGATGGCCCAGGGATGGGATCGCTACCGCAAGGGGTCGGCGCTGGTGAACGGCCTCAAGTACTCGCTGTTTTTCGCGCTGCTCCTGGTGCTGCTGCCGCTCGCCTCGTTCCGGCCCATCGGTGGCGGCGTCTCGGCCCTGGCGAGCGGCCTGTTCCACGAGCTCTCCTGGCTGGCGGTGGGCGGCGTGTCCCTCTTCGGCTTCCTGGCCGCCTGGAGCCTGATGATCGCCACCAACCTCACGGTACGGGGCATCGAAGCGCGAGCCTACGGGCCGAGGGCTCCCGAGACCGCGGGGTCGCCCGAGGCCAAGGCGCTGCCCAAGATCGCCACCCGGTTCTTCGCCTTCCCCCTCACCTGGGGGCAGTTCCTACTGTTCACCGCCCTGGGGCTGCCCAACGCCCTGGTGGTGGCGGCCAGCTCGCGCAGCCCCGGGTGGGCCGCCTTCCCGGCGGCCCTGGCCGGAGCCGTGGCCGCCTATCTCTTGACGGTGCTGATGCTGGTGCCAGTCAAGCTCGCGGAGCCGAGCTTCGATCCCCTGCCCAATTCCCTTCTCGCCCGGGCCGCCTGGGGCCTCGCCTCCCGCAGCCGGACCCTCACCCGGCTGGCCCTCGCGCTGCGCGGTGGCCTGTCGCGGCTGTTCGACCGCCTGGGCCTCGAATGGATCCTCCAGCCGGGTGCGGGTGGCCGGAAGGTCCTGGTGCCGGATCACTTCCTCGGCACCGTGCACTTCCTGCTGCTGGTGGTGGCGATCGTGCTCTGCGGCGTGTATTTCGACCCTCCGTACCACGAGCACTGGCCGGGAGTACCCACCGCGGCGGCCTTTCTCTGGATGCTGATCACGCTGTGGATCTGGGTGCTTCAGGCTCTGGACTACCACCTCTCCCGCTTCCGGCTCTCGCCGATCCTGCTCCTGCTCCTCTGGACCAGCCTGGTCTACTCGACCGGCCGGGCGGACCACTTCTACCCCCTGGCGAGCGTGCATCCGGCCAGTGCTTCCGACCAGAGATTGAGCCCGGAGCTGGCTGCGACGGCGGGTGGGCCCCGCGAGAACCTGATTGTGGTGACTTCCTCCGGCGGCGGCATCCTGGCCGGTGCCTGGACCACCCACGCGCTCGCCGAACTCGCCCGCGAGCGGCCCCAGCTCCCCGGGGAGATCCGCCTGCTCTCCACCGTCTCCGGCGGCTCGACGGGAGCGGCTTTCTCCCTCGCCGCCCTGGCGGAGCTCGATGGCCAGGGCGCCACGAGCCCCGAGCGACGCCAGAAGCAGCTCGAGCTGGCTTCGAAGTGGTCTCGGCAGTCGGCCCTGGGCTCGATCTCCTACGGCTTCGTGATGCTCGACTTCTGGCGCTTCTTCGTCGGCAATCTGTTCAGCGAGCGCGATCGAGGAAGCCTGGAGGATGGGGCTTGGCAGAGTTTCGCCAACGGCCGGGACTGGACCTTCGAGAGCCTGGAGCCGATGATCCGCGACGGCCGGCTGCCCGCCTTCATCTTCAACTCGACGGAGATGGAGACCGGCCAGCGGATGATGCTCACGCCGCTCGAGTTCCCGGGGCCCTCCGAAGCCGGCTACCGGGCCCGCGGCGCCACCCTCTCCGAGATGCTCTTCCGGCAGGAGCCGCAAGCCCCGAGGGCTAACCTCTCGCTCTGGACGGCGGCCCGCCTTTCGGCGACCTTCCCGTTCGTGAGCCCGGCGGCGCGGGCCCCACGTGTGGTGGTCGCGGGCGACGGGCGCCGGATCGAGCCCGTGGGCTACCACCTGCTCGACGGCGGCTACTTCGACAACGACGGCATCGCCTCGGCCCTGGACTGGCTGGGGCCGGTGCTAGCCGCACGGCGAGAGGCCCAGTGCTCGGCAGGCTCCGCTCCCGGTTGCTTCCGCCGGGTGCTGATCCTGGAGCTCAACGCCTTCGTGCCGAGCTCGCCTCCGAAAGCGGCCTCGGGCTCCCTCTCGGCCAGGGTAGGGCCGCTCCTGGGGGCGGTCTCCGTGCGCAGCGGCGCGGCCAAGAACCGCAACCAGATCGAGCTCGAAGCCTTCCTGGAGGCCTGGAAAGAGCGCCTGGGCCAGCAGGTGGAGCTGTGCACCGTAACCCTGCAGCCGAGTGAGGACGGGGGCGAGGAGCCTCTCTCCTGGCGCCTGACGGACCCCCAGCAGAAGGAGATGGAGAAGCGGTTCAGGAGCTCGGAGGTCCAGGGCCAGAAAGCCCGGGCCCTGGAGTTCCTGGCGGGGAGGGGATGCGGGGACTCTGTGTGCGCAGACTAGAAGCCGGACCCGAGAGCCCACGAAGGAGCTCCCGGGCCCGGCGCGCAGGGTGCTACGGATCGTGCAGCCGGAAGAAGAACGGGTCGATCGACGCTGCCACGGCCGTGACGCCGTCGGCGGCGAGGAGCTGGTGGGAGCTGAAGTTGGCCCGACGCTGGTAGCTCACGCCCTGGGGGAAGTTGGCCAGGTCCGGCACGTTGCTGGCGGAGAAGATGCCGTAGAAGTCCTGCCCGATGGCCTGGATGTAGGCGTAGTCGCCCAGGTAGGGCAGGAACGAGGCCGCGGGAGTCGCTGCCGGGGTGTTGGCGAGCACCAGGTCGTTCCAGGTGGTGCCGAGGTCGGTGGAGCGCCGCACGTGGGTCTCCCAGCGCTGGTTGGCCAGGGTGGCGCCGGTCGGCGTGTTCTGCTGGTAGAGAAAGGCGACCTTGCCCACGGAGTTCACCGCCAGGGCCGGATTGGTGGCGTTGGAGATGGTGAGCAGATCGGTCGACGTCCAGCTCACGCCACGGTTGTCCGAGCGCCGGACGTGGAGGGTGTAGGGTGCCACGCCGTTGAGGAAGTCGGCCCAGGCGATGTAGACCCGGGAGCTGTTGTTGGGATCCACGGCGATGCTCAGGTTGGAGGCCACCAGCCGCTCCTGGCCGAGGTCGCCATGGGGGAAGTTCTCGAACGGCACTCGTACCCCCGAGACCACGATGCGGCCGGCGAGTCCGTCGCTCGGGTCGGTCAGGTCGGCGAACTCAGCAGGTGGCGGCGGGGGTGGCGGGCAGGGGCCACAGTCCTCGGGGCACGAGGTGCAGGTCTCGGGAGGCCGAGCTCCGGTGGCGCAGATACCGTTGCCGCAAACATCGAACGCCCAGGCGCTCGGGGCCGCCACGAGCATCAGGCAGAGGGCGGCGGCGATCGTCGGGATAGGCAAGGCGAGCTTGTGGAACATGAGCAAGTTCCTCATGGGTTGAGTTCTCGGGTTTGCAGCCATCGCTTAGCCGTTGTCGTCCCGCACCACCACCACGTCGGTGGTGAACGGCGAGCTGCAGGTGGGTTGGCGCCAGCGATAGAAGATCGCGTACACCGTGCCGTCCGAGGCGATGGCGGGGCGGATCGGCGGAGCGTCCTGGGAGCAGGTGGTGCGGGTCTCGAGCCGCAGGGTATTGAAGCTGGGAATGCTCACGGTGCCGCTCAAGGTGCGATCCAGGGTGGCTGTTCGGCCGCCCGTGGCGCCGAAGTCGTTGTCGCCTACATAGACTCGGTCCGCTCCGGAGAACGTGGCGGCCTGGACGAACGGTTGGTCCACGTTGTCGCGGGCGCTGAGCAAGCTCATGAGGGTGGTGGAGCTGAAGGCGGAAGTGCGCAACAGGTTGAGCCGCAGGCTCGAGCCCCCGCGCAGGGTACCGGCATAGAGCGTGTTGGTGGTGCTGCCGAAGCGCAGGGTGATGTCGCCCGTCATCCCATTGCCGCTCGGCACGATGTTGTTCATCGTCCAGCTGGCGCCACCGTTGAGCGACACGAAGATGGGCGCTGTGGTGACGGCGCCGGTGGGGTTGAGAGTGAAGGCCGAGCCGGCGATCTGCAGGGGATTGGCCGGGTTGACGGAGAGGTTGGGCTCGCTGTCTTGGCCGGTCTCGCCGCTCTGCGCCAGGGGAATCATGTTGACCACGGTCACGGCCGGAATGGGGCAGGGACCGCAGTCCTCGGGGCAGGTGGAGCAGGACTCGGGCGGGGTGGCGGTGGTGGCGCAGATGCCATTACCGCAGACGTCGAAGGCCTGGGCCGCTCCTGCCGAGAGGCAGAGGGCCGCCAGGACGGACAGAGTGAGAAAGAAGTTCTTCCGCGAGTGCATGCGCGGGCTCCTATCGAGTTCTTCGAGTTGAAGGGACAAGTTCGTGCCTCACGGGCTCAGGGCCGGACCAGCTCGGCTGCCAGAGCGGCCTCGTCGGGGCTGAGGCGATCCCGGGAGTCGACGCTGGCGTAGACCCCCGTCGCCGCTTCGGGTCGGTCCCGATGGAGGAGCCAGGTGCCTTGCTCTCCGACCTGCGGCTTGGGCACGCCGGCCCAGTGGAGGTCGAGGCTGGCGGGGTACCAGAAAGTGACAGTCTTCTCGGCCACCCGGCCTTTCAGAGTAGAGGCGATCGCGAGCACGGCCTGGCGCCACTGGGGATCGTGCTCCGTGGTCGGGTTGCTCGAGCTCTCGGCGAGGGCGGGGCGGGTGGCGACCACCCGGCCGGTGACGACCAGGTCCGCAGCTGCCAGCCGGGTGCTGAGAGCCTCGCGCAGCAGAGCCTGGTCGGCGGCTACGACGCGCGGTCCGAGTTCGGCGGCAGTGCCGGCGGCCCGGCCAACCTCCTCGACGCCGAGAGCCTCGCCGATCAGCCGGACACGGGTGAAGAACACTCTCGACTCACCCGGGCTCGCTGCCTCCGAGAGGAAGACGGTGACGGCCTGGCCGGTGAAGTCGTCGAGGCTGCCGCCCTTCCGGAGGACGGCGTCCACCCGGACGACGGCGGTCGTCGGCCCCGGCTCGACGATGGAGAGATTGGCGGCACCGGTCGACTGGATCGTGCCGCGAAAGACGAAATCCGAAGACCGTACGAGTTCCTGGACGGGATCGGCCGCCGCGGCTGTGAGCTGGGCGGGGTCGCCCGGCCCGGCGGCCAGGGCAGGGCCGGAGAGAGTCCAGGCCAGAAGCGCGACGATCAGGCCGGCGCGCTCGAGCCGGTTGCTACCTCGATTCATGGGTGTGTGTTTCAACGGGTTGCTCCTTTCTAAGAACTCTCGAGCCAGTCCGTAGCTGGGTCGCTTCCTGTGGGGCTCGAGAGCGAATCGCCTGAGTGGTGGAGGGGCTGCTTTCTCGCTGGGAGGCGGCGGTGAAGGAGCGCCGGCTTTGATCCGAAGTCGGATCCGAGCAGGGGTCGAGGCCCCTGAAGCAACCTCCTGGGAGCTATTGGGGGGAGAGACCGCGAGGGTTGTTACAGGTTCAGGCCAGACTGGAGGAGACCCGATCAGCCCGGCGGCTTTTCGGCGAGGAGGGCGTAATCCTGGTGGCCGAACAACAGCTCGTCGAGCTGGTCCCGCAGCCGGTTGAGGCGATCGGCCAGCTCTCGGCTCGGCTCGGGGAGCGCCTCGAGGTCGATCTCAGGCAGGCGCTCGGCGGCCGGGAAGGGGCGCAGCGGCTTCACCTCCACCGGCTCGAAGCCGGCCAGGCGGCAGCTGAGCTTGAGGCTCTCCGGGTGCACCGGGCGCTGGTGGGTGGGGTCGAGCCAGAAGCTGCGGGCGGCCACCACCACCGAGAGGGGGTTGGGCGTTTCGAGCACCAGCAGGCCGCCGGGGCGCAGGGCTCGGAAGGCCAGGCGCACCAGGCGGTCCAGAGAAGCAGGCGGCAGGTGCTCGATCACGTGGAAGGAAACCACCGCCCCCAGCTCGCCGGCTTCGAGGCCCGCCAGATGCTCGAAGAGGTCCGCCTGCCGGGCGTCGAGGCCCCGCTCGCGGCAGCGCTCGACCATGCTGGCGCTGGCGTCGATGCCTCGCGCCTTGAGCCCGGAGCGCTCGAGGACGACCAGGGATTCGCCCCGGCCGCAGCCGAGGTCGAGCACGGGATCGTGGCCGGCGAGCAGGGGCAGGTAGAAGGCGAGGCGATCGGCGATCTCGGCCTCGGTGCCCCGGTAGCGGGCCTCGAGCTCCAGGTAAGCCTGTTCTTCGTGGGCCCGGGCGAGCTCGGAGACGCTCGCGCCCGGCCCCGCGGGCGAGCTCTCCAGCCTGGCGAGGGCGGTGCCCAGGCTGGCGGAGAGGTCCCGCGCCTGGCGGCGGTACTGGTCGAGCTTCTGGTCGAGCCGGGCGAAGAGGGCGTCGTTGTGGCGCAGCAGCTCTGCGGAGCGTTCGGCGAGCTCGCCCTCGAGGTGGCCGAGCCGCTCGGCCAGGCTGAGCCGATCGCGGGTCTCGAGCCATTCGAGCAGGATCAGGTTGAACACGCGCTGGCGCTCCCAGAGGTCGTTCTGGGGCAGCTTGACGAAAGGCCGGAGGAGTTTCTTGGCGGCGACCAGCAGCCGGCCGAAGGGCCCGCGGTGGCTGCGGATGGGGAAGGGGTGATCCCCTTCCCACAGCCAGCGCCAGCGGGAGAGGTCGCGGGTGGGCTCGGCGAGGAAGTCGTCGATCGTCGGGGGACGCCTGGCTTCCTCGCCGGAGCTCATCGAGGGAGGACTAGCCTTCCGGCACCACCGTCAGGGTGATCTCCGCCTTGACGTCGTGGTGGAGGTCGATCACCACGGTGTGGTCGCCGAGGGACTTGATCACCGCGGGCATCTCGATCTTGCGGCGATCCACGGTGACGCCCTTCTCGGCAAGCAGCTCGGCCACTTCGGAGGAGGTCACGGAGCCGTAGAGGGTCTGCGATTCACCGACCCGCTTGGCCACGGTGAGCTTGATGCCGGAGAGGGTGTCGGCCACGGCCTGCGCGTCGTCGCGCTCCTTGGCATGGCGAGCGTCGATCTTCTTGCGCTGCTCGGCGAAGTACTTCAGGTTCGCCGGCGTGGCCGCGAGTGCCAGGCCCTGCGGCAACAGGAAGTTGCGCGCGTAGCCCGGCTTTACCTTCACCACCTCGCCGCGCCGGCCGAGGTGACGCTGATCGTTCAAGAGAATGACTTCCACGATGTCCGTCTCCTAGTCGGTCTGGTAAGGCAGCAACGCCAGGTGGCGAGCCCGCTTGATCGCCTGCTGGAGCATCCGCTGGTGACGCGCCGAGGTACCGGTGATGCGACGAGGCATGATCTTGCCCCGCTCCGGCACGTACTGCTGCAGGAGACGAACGTCTTTGTAGTCGATGTACTCGATCTTCTCGGCGGTGAACTTGCAGACCTTGCGCCGGCGGAAGAACGTCTTCTTGGGGCGATTCGTGGGTTTCATTCTTTCTCCCAACCTTCCTCGGCAGCCGGTTCCTCCGGTGTCAGGGCTCCGGCGCTGGTGGAGACCTTGCCGCCCTTGTTGGCGGCGCGCTTGAGGTCGAGATCGGTGCGCACGGTCAAGTAGCGCAGGATCTTGTCGTTCTGGCGCAGGCGCAGCTCGACTTCGGGAATCGGGTTCTTGGCCTTGCCGTCGACGTCGAGATCGAAGAAGAGGAAGGTGTAACGGCCTTCGTTCAGCTTGTCGATGGTGTAGGCGAGGCGCTTCTTGCCCCAGTTCTCTTCTTTGGTGATGCGGGCGCCGCCGGTGGTGAGGAGATCTTTGAAGCCGTCCGTCAGGGTGACGGACTCCTCGTCGGAGATACGAGGATCGATGACGAGAGCCAACTCGTAGGTACGTGTCAAGCCGGTTCCTCCCTTTGGCCTGAACAGTCCCGCTGCCTGGGCGCGGAACAGAGAGGGGTGGATGATCTGCCGGGTCGCTTGCGGTCCCGCCCGGCGCGAAACGCAGATACTACCAGGAAAGCCTCAGCCGTTGAAGCGGTTCATTGCGATGTCGATACCCTCCTCGAGCCAGGCCTCGCAGGCGTCGGCGGCGCGGAGGATCATCGGCTCGGCGATCTCGAGTTCGACGGGGTGGAACGGGGAGAGCACGTAGTCCGGCAGGGCCTCGCCGCTGGGGGCGTCGGTGCCGGCCACGCCGAGGCGCAGCCGGGGGACCTGGTCGGAGCGCAGGCCCTCGATCACCGACTCGAGGCCGCGGTGGCCGGCAGGGCTGCCCTCGCGCCGCATCCGCAGCTTGCCCAGGGGCAAGCGTACTTCGTCGTAGACCACCAGGACGTGTTCGGGCAGGTAGCCCCGTCGCTCGGCGAGGCAGCGCACGGCGTAGCCGCTGCGGTTCATGAAGGTCTGAGGCAGGGCGAGGAGCATGTCGCCCTGCTCGGCCACGCGCGAGCGGCATTCTTCCCGCGCAAAAGCGAGGCCGCGGCGCCGGGCGAGCTCCTCCACCACCTGGAACCCCACGTTGTGGCGGGTGAGGCGATAGGGCTCTCCCGGGTTGCCCAGGCCGACGATGAGCTTGGGCATGGCGGCTCGGGGGGCGCTGTCCGGAAGGGGGAGGGGGCCGCTGGGCGGCCCCCCGGCCCGGGATCAGGCTTCGGTTTCCTTCTTGCCTCGGGAGATGACTTCGGGCTCGGCCTGCTCGCCGCCTTCGGCAGCGGCCTCGACTTCGAGTCGTCCATGGCCGAGGGAGACGATCACGCGGTCCGGCTCGGTGATCAGTTTCACGCCCTCGGGCAGGGAAAGGGCTCCGGCCTCGACGTGCTGGCCGATGTGCAGGTTGGAGACGTCCAGGGTGAGGTGCTCCGGGATATTGCCCGGCAGGCACTCGACCTCGACTTCGCGGCTGACGAAGTCGAGCACGCCGCCCTCGTTCTTGACGCCGGCGGCCACGCCCTTGATCTCGATCTTGACGTCCACCCGCACTCGCTCGGTCATCAGCACGCGCAGGAAGTCGACGTGGAGGACCTTGTTGTCCACCGGGTTGACCTGCAGCTCACGGATCATGGCGTGGCGCTGCTGGCCGGAGTCGGCCATGGTCAGCAGGAAGAGGGTGTTCTCGCCGGCGCCGTGGCGCATCACGTCGAGGAACTTGCGGCGCTCGAGCTTGACGGGCACGGGCTCTTTGCCGCCACCGTACACCACCGCGGGCACCCAGCCGGAAGCGCGCAGCTTGAGGTTGGCGTTCTTGCCTCGGGTCTCGCGCTTGTGGACTTCGATCTGTAGCTCACTCATGATTTTCCTCATGGCGCCTGGGCGCCCTTGCTTGCTGCCTACGGGGTGAGGTGGCGCGGCCGGCTAGACGAAGAGCGAGCTGACCGAGCTGTCCTCATGGATGCGCCGGATCGCCTCTCCCAGAAGGCCTGCCACGGAGAGCACCCGCAGCTTGGGCAGCCTGGCCAGCTTGTCGGCGATCGGCGTGGTGTTGGTCACCAGCACCATTTCCACCACCGAGCGCGAAAGCCTCTCGAGGGCAGGACCGGAAAGGATACCGTGAATCCCGGCCGCAAGGATACGTCTCGCTCCTTGTTGCTTCAAGGCGTCGACGGTCTTCGAGAGGGTGCCGGCGGTGTCGATGATGTCGTCGATGACCAGGGCGCTCATCCCTTCGACGTCGCCGATCAGGTGCATCACTTCGGCCTCGTTGGCGGCGAAGCGGCGCTTGTCGACGATGGCGAGGCCGGCGCCCAGGCGCTTGGCGATGGCCCGGGCGCGCTCGACGCCGCCGGCGTCGGGGGCGACGATCACGAGGTCCGGAATGTTCATCTCGCGCAGGGCGTCGAGCAGGACGGGGGCGGCGAAGAGGTGGTCCACCGGCACGTCGAAGAAGCCCTGGATCTGGCCGGCGTGGAGGTCCATGGTGAGGACGCGCTCGGCTCCGGCCCGGGAGATGAGGTCGGCCACGAGCTTGGCGGTGATGGGCACGCGGGGGCGGTCTTTGCGATCCTGGCGAGCGTAGCCGTAGTAGGGCAGAACGGCGGTGACGCGGGCGGCCGAGGAGCGCTTGAGGGCGTCCAGGATGATCAAGAGCTCCATCAGGTTCTCGTTGACCGGCTCGCAGGTGGGCTGGACGATGAAGACGTCCGAGCCCCGCACGTTCTCCTCGATCTGGACGAAAATCTCGCCGTCCGAGAAGTTGAACAGGGTGGCATTGCCAGGCTGGATGTTGAGGTAAGCGCAGATTTCCTCGGTCAGGGCCGGGTGCGCGCGTCCACCGAATACCTTGAGCTCGCCGTACATCTTTCCCCACCAGCGCCGTTCCGGCCCGGGCGTGGCACTCTCGCCTGGTCGGTCGAAACGGGCTGCTCTACGGCCCCTCTCCTCGGGCATGGTTCGCGGCGAGAGGGGTGGTCGGTCGTCTGCTGCCACGGATGGTCTGGTTGGGGCGGTAGGATTCGAACCCACGAGTGCCGGAGCCAAAGTCCGGTGCCTTACCACTTGGCGACGCCCCAGAGCCCCCCTCTTTTATCCCATCCCGGCCATCCTTTTCCAGTCGCACGGCACCCGGCAGGCGGATCGGGCCCCTGCGGTGCTGCGGAACGGGTTCATGTCGGGGGGAGAGAGGAAGCGCCGCCTGGCGGGGCAGGCGGCGGTGGTTCGTGTGAGGGGCGTGCCTAGGTCACAGACCAGAACGAGTCCCGCAGGTGCAGCTCTTCGATTTCGTCGAGGCTCTTGCCTTCCTTGGCGGCCAGGCTCTCCTGCGGCATCGGGCTCTCGATGTGAGTCACCGCCGGCCGTTCGGAGGTATCCAGGCCGGCCTCGCTGCGGTCACGGCCCGAGACCAGCGGGGCCCCGCCCAGCTTCACCGCTTGCTCGTATTCGGCGAGGATGCGGGTCTCGATCATGCGGCGAGTCTCGTTGTTGAGCGGATGAGCCACATCCTTGAACTCGCCGTTCTTCTTCTTGCGGCTCGGCATGCTGATGAAGAGCCCCTCCCGGCCCTGGATCACCTTGATGTCGTTGACCATGAAGCAACCGTCGAACACCACCGACACGAAAGCCTTGAGCTTGTCCTCCTGGATGGGGAATACCTTCACCTCGGTAATCTGCATCTCCGGTCCCTCCCTCAGCACCCCCGCCAGGGCGGGGGAAGTAGGGGTCCAAGCGGGTTGCGCTCGACCCGAAACGAAACTGAGCCCCCACGAGAGGCGCAGCCCAACAAAGCTCGTTTCAAGAAACCGCCGTGACCAACGGCGTCAAGGCGGGGGCGCTGAACACTGGATGCTAAAGTGGGCGGGCAGCTGTGTCAAATGGATCAAGCAGCTTCGCCCGCAACAAAGAGCCGTAACCACTTCCCGGATCCCCGCCGTCGATAACCGGCCGGCACCGGCTCCGGGAATCTGTCGCCGTCGAGAGAGCTCGGCTGGGCTCCACCTCGGCTGCTAAGATGCCGCCGCCTCCGGCACTCTCAACCAGAGGGAGCATGCGCAGCGACTACGACGCCTCCGCCATCGAGGTACTGACCGGGCTCGAGCCGGTACGCCGGCGCCCGGGGATGTACACCACCACCGAGCGGCCCAACCACCTGGCCCAGGAGGTGATCGACAACGCCGTCGACGAGGCGATCGCCGGCCACTGCAGCCGGATCGAGGTCACCCTCCACGAGGACGGCTCGCTCGCCGTGGCCGACAACGGCCGGGGCATGCCGGTGGACCGCCACAAGGAAGAAGGGGTCTCGGGCGTCGAAGTGATCCTCACCCGCCTCCACGCCGGGGCGAAGTTCTCGGACAAGAGCTACCGCTTCTCGGGCGGCCTCCACGGGGTGGGCGTCTCGGTGGTCAACGCTCTCTCCGAGCGTCTGGAAGTGACGGTGCGCCGGGGCGGCAAGGAGTACCGCATGAGCTTCGCCCACGGCGAGAAGACTTCCGAGCTCGCCGCCGTGGGCGACGTAGGCGCCCGCAACACCGGGACCACGGTGCGCTTCTGGCCGGAGGCGAAGTACTTCGACAGCCCCCGCTTCAGCACCTCCCGGCTCAAGCGCGCACTCAAGGCCAAGGCGGTGCTCTGTCCGGGCCTCCATCTGCGCTTCACCGACGAAGCCAACCCGGACGAGAGCGAGGAGTGGTTCTACGAAGAAGGCCTCACGGACTATCTGCTCGACGAGCTGGAAGGCCTGGCGCTGATCCCGGAGAAGCCGTTCGTGGCCCATTTCAAGGGCGCCGAGGAGGAAGCCGACTGGGCCGTGGCCTGGCTTGCGGAGGAGGGCGAGCCGGTGGCCGAGAGCTACGTGAACTTGATCCCCACACCCCAGGGTGGCACCCACGTGAACGGCTTTCGCTCCGGCCTGACCGAGGCGATCCGCGAGTTCTGCGAGTTCCGAGGCCTTCTGCCCCGCGGCCTGAAGCTCGCGCCCGAGGACGTCTGGGCGCGCTGCACCTACGTGCTCTCGGTACGCATGAAGGAGCCGCTCTTCACCGGCCAGACCAAGGAGCGCCTGGCCTCGAGAGAGTCCGCGGCGTTCGTCTCCGGAGTGGCCAAGGACTCCTTCAGCCTCTGGCTCAACCAGAACGTGGCCGATGCCGAGCGCATCGCCCAGCTGGCGATCGACAGCGCCCAGGCCCGCCAGAAGGCGGCCAAGCAGGTGCTGCGCAAGAAGGTCACGGCCGGCCCGGCCTTGCCCGGCAAGCTCGCCGACTGCACCAGCCAGAATCTCGACGAAACCGAGCTCTTCCTGGTGGAAGGCGACAGCGCCGGCGGCTCGGCCAAGCAGGCCCGCAGCAAGGAGTTCCAGGCCATCCTGCCGCTGCGGGGCAAGATCCTCAACACCTGGGAGGTGGCGCCGGGCGAGGTACTGGCCTCCCAGGAGGTGCACGACATCGCCGTGGCCCTGGGTGTCGATCCGGGCTCGGAGGACTTGAGCGGTCTGCGCTACGGCAAGCTCTGCATCCTGGCGGATGCCGACTCGGACGGCGCCCACATCGCCTCGCTGCTCTGCGCGCTGTTTCTCCGCCACTTCCGACCGCTGGTCGAGGCCGGGCGAGTACACGTGGCGATGCCGCCGCTTTACCGCATCGATGTCGGCAAGCAGGTCTACTACGCCCTCGACGAAGAGGAGAAACGGGGCATCCTGGCGAGAATCGAGGCCGAGGGCCAGCGGGGCAAGGTGAACGTGCAGCGCTTCAAGGGGCTGGGTGAGATGAACCCGATCCAGCTGCGCGAGACCACCATGGCCCGCGAGACCCGCCGGCTGGTGCAGCTGGTGCTCGAGCCTGAGAACCCGGCCGAAGAAACCCTCGACCTCCTGCTCGCTAAAGCCCGAGTGGCCGACCGCAAGCACTGGCTGGGCGAGAAAGGCAACCTGGCCGAGGTGTGAGGCGAGGGCAGTGCTACGCTGAGGTTGTAGGAACGTGAGAACCCAATCTCCAGACACTCCTGCCGAGGTGGAGGCCATCTGGCTCGAAGGGTTGCGCCGGATGACGCCCGAGCAGCGGTTCTTCACCGCTATGGACTTGAGCAGCACGGCGCGCCAGATCGCCTTGGCTGGGATCCGCGCCCGCCACGGCTCTGGCCTGCCTGAGAGGGAACTCCTGCTGCGTTATGCCTCGCTGTTTCTCGACCGCGACACGATGATCAGGGCGTTTGCCTGGGACCCGGTGGAGCGAGGCCTCTGAGAGCTGTGACCAGTGAAGCGCTGGAGGTCACCCGGAGGGTAGTCGCCGTTCTCGAGGAACTAGGGATCGACTACTACGTGGGGGGCTCATTAGCTAGCTCGTTTCACGGCATCCCTCGCTCCACTCTCGATGCCGACATCGTGGTAGATCTGCTTCCTGGCCACATTCCGCCTCTGATCGAACGCCTGAGCCGGGACTTCTACGTGGACCAAGAACGAGCCTGGGAGGCGCTGGCTCACCGTTCTAGTTTCAACGCGATCCACCTCGGCACGATGTTCAAGGTTGACCTCTTTATGCTGAAGCAGACCCCTCTGGCAAGAGAGGAAATGGCCCGCCGCCAATCGCTTGAACTGGGTGAGACCAAGCTGCAGTTCAGCTCTCCGGAGGACACCATCCTCGAAAAGCTCACCTGGTTCCAACTCGGAGGGGGGGTCTCAGATCGCCAATGGATGGATATCCTTGGGGTTCTCAAGGTGCAGAATCGCCGCCTGGATCTCGACTACCTGCAGAAGTGGGCCGCTGCCCACGGGCTTTCGACGCTACTCGAGAAGGCAATGCGGGAGGTGGACTTCTGAGAAGAGAAGGGACTGAGGGTGGAAAAAAGGCCGCGCCGATCCCGGCGATCGGCGCGGCCGGCTCGGGTTTGGGACCGAGGTGGGAGTCCCGAGCCTGGGGATTGTGGGCCCGGAGAAGCTCGAACTGCCGCTTCGCCGAGCCCTTCGACCCTTAGCGGAAGCTGATCCGGGCGCCCAGGCGGAAGACCCGGGGCGAGAGGATCTCACGCACGTGGTTGCCACTCGCGTTGCCGAGGTTCTCTTCCTCGCCGGTGCGCAGGTCGACCAACGTGGCGTTCAAGTTGGTGTCGCGCTGGAGCACCGTGGACTCGTTGCCGAGGTTGAAGCCGTCGAGCGACAGGGTGAGGTTCCAGTCACCGAAGTGCAGCTCCTTCTCAACCCGCGCGTTGGCCACCAGCGTGCTGTCGTTGCGCTGGTCATCCACCGAGCCCGCCACCAGCACGCTGCGGGTGGAGATGGCGTCGCCTGGGTCCACCGTCACGTTGTAGGGCAGTGGATAGCCCTGGCGAGCGTTGAGGTTGGCCGAGACGTTGAAGCCCCAGGGCCGGCTCGGCGCGATCTGATAGAGCCCGGAGATGTCCACCGACCAGCGGCTGTTGATGAACACGTCCGCCTTGGCCCCCGAGCCAGCACCGGCGGCCACCAGCACCGCGCCGCCGTCCACGTAGTTGCCCGGCAGGAGCTGAGTGGGGTCTTCGCGCTCCGAGTCGGGAACCTGCCAGGTCCAATCGCTCCAGGTGACATGCCCGCGCATCAGCCAGCGGTTGGCCAGGCGCTTGTTCACGGTGAGCGAGAGGCCGAGGTACTCCTGCTCGCGGTCGCCGTTGGTCTGGAAGATGCCGCCGTTGTAGGTGCGGCCGGAGGCCAGGGTGTAGATCGGCACATCGAAGGCCTGGCCGCTGGGCAAGGTGCCGCGCAGTCGGTGGCTGAGCACGTAGTCCGAGCGCTGGTGCGGCCGGCCGATCGAGCCCGGCCCGGTGGCCGGCGTATCGGCGTCGAGGATCAACCGCTCGTTCTCGATGATGTTTGAGTACTGCCGGTAGGTCGCCGACAGCCCCACCACCAGCTCGGGCAGGAGAGCGTGCTCCACCGAGGCGATCAGCTCGTCGGTCCTGGGGGCCGAAAGCTGCCGGTCGGTGGCCGAGATCGAGTGCAGGCCGGGGTTGGCCGGATCGATGCCTGAGAAGGCGAAGTAGGGCCCCACCTCGTCGGAGGTGAGCTCGAGGTCGCCGTTGCGGTCTTGCCAGAGGAAGTAGCCGTACTGGTAGTTGGTCGGGTTGGTGACGCCCACGGTCGCCGAGTCGAGCTGGTCGGCGAAGCGCGAGTAGGAGAGGCGCAGCAGGGTCTTCTTGTCTCGGCCGAGAGCGTAGGTCAAGCCCAGGCGGGGCGTCAGGTCGGACCAGGTGAAGCCCGGGTCGCCGCCGGCGAAGTTGCCGCCGGAAGAGATCACGTTGCCCCTCGAGTCGCGGAAGGGAACCGGTGCTGCGGGGATCTCCGAAGCGTTGTTGTGGCCCTTCTGCCGGTCGTAGCGCAGCCCGAGGTTGGCCACCAGGTTGCCCAGGGTCACGGTGTCCTGCACGTAGGCGGAGTCGTAGCGGATCTCGTCCGAGACGTCGCGGGTGGTGCGGTTGCGGCCCTGGTAGGTGTTGGGCCCCAGGCGGATATCCGCCCGGCCCACCAGCTGCTGGCCCGGCCAGGTGGAGAAGGACTTCACCTCGGCGTAGCGGTAGCCCACGCCGAAGCGCAGCTCGCTCGACGCCGTGCCCAGCGGGAAGAAGTAGTTGCCGTCGAGCTTGGCCTGGCGCTGGGGGCGGTCGGTCTCGAAGCCAATGAAACTGTGACGCCACACACGGTCCGGCCCGCGCACCACATTCGGGAAGCTCGGATCGCCCACGCCGCCGCCGATCGGCTCGAGGCTGAAGCCGCCGCCGACATACGAAGCCATACCCGTGAGGTAGAAGCTCGAACCGAACGTGTGCAGATCCTCGAGCTTGTAGATCGGCGTCGGGCCCTTCTGGTTCCAGGTGGTCGGCGCCGGCCGGGTGGGGCTGGCGTTTCTGCCGGATTTCTCCTTGGTGCCGTAGTGGTAGAACGCCGTCAGCGAGTTGTTGGCCCCCAGCTGGGCGTTGATCTTGGCGGCGTAGCTCTCGATCTTGGTCTTGTCGTGCGAGCCGGGGCCCGTCGAGCCCCGCACACCGGCCAGGGTGAGCAGGTCGATGTCCTGCACGCCGTAGGAGCCCCAGATCCACAGCCGGTCGGCCACCAGCGGGCCGCCGCCCTCGAGGCCGTAATCCTTGATGTCGACGATCTCATTGCCCTGCTGGAAGCGGGGCTGGGCGGTGTCGTCGTTCCACGGCCCGGCGCTGCCGAGCTCCTTGCGATCGAAGCTGAGATCCGACTGCTGCGAGTCGTCTTCCTTCAGGTAGCGAGCGGAGAATCGCCACTCGTTCGATCCCCGCTTGGTCACCATGTTCATGGTCACGCCGCCGGTGGCGAGCGAGGCATCGCTGCCGCCGGTGGAGACCTGCATCTCCTCGAAGGAATCGAAGTTGTAATAAGAAGGAGACGAGCCGATCGCACCCATGTCGGTGATCGCCACGCCGTCCACCGCCCACACCGAGTTGTTGCGGTTGGTTCCGGGGTTGACGTACATCGGCTGCTGGCCGCTCTCGTTGCCGCCCACGTTGACGCGGTCCATCAGCACTCCCGGGGCCTGGCGGATCACGTCCCAGGGGTCGCGAGCGTTGGGCAGCTGCTCGAGCTCGGTCTTGCCGAAGTTGAACACGGTGCCATCGCGATGGGAGTCGAGCAGAGGCGCCTCGCCTTTGATCACCACGATCTCGGTGATCGCTGGATCGAGTGCGAAATCGACAGTGGTGTTCTTGCCGATTGCGATGGCGATGTTCTCGCGATCCACCGTGCCGAACCCTTCGAGCTCGGCGCGCACTTTCCACACTCCCGAGGCCAAAGAAAGAAAGTGATAGCCGCCCTGCGCATCCGATTGTGTCACTTGCGTGGCGCCGACACCGCTCAAGGTGAGGGTCACGCCGGGAAGCAGCGCTCCCGAGCTGTCTCGAACCGTACCGTAAAGATTTCCATTCTGAGCCTGGGCCAGTATCGGCTGCGTTCCTGCGATCAGCAAGAACACGGCGACGAGCCAGCTCCAGGCGTGCGGACGTTTCCTCATAGGATGGTCGCTCCTCAGTTGCCTACTCCTAAGTTGTGCTCCAGGCCGTTCGCGCCTGGAGCCTCGAAACCGGGACGACGCCGTCGTTGGCTGCTTTTAGCAATGGTGGTGCCAGCGTCGCTAAAAACGGCTTTAATGCGGAAAATCAGGCACTTTCCGCATTGCCCGCCGCGCTGCGAGACGGCTCGGCCGCGAGCTGGATCCAAGGAGTTGGAGCGGGAAATGCGAGAAATCGGAGCGCAGCGTTAAATAGGCAAGGAGAACCAAGCCCCGAGCGCCGCCGGCACCGGGCGAAGCTCCGGCTCGAGGCCGAAGACGGCTTCGCCGGGCAGGATTTCGTCCAGGATGGGCAAGGTCTGGGTCCTCGAGCCCAGATTCTAGCAGGGGCCGGGGGGCGTCTCCGCGCCTGCTAAGATCCGCAGCCGCCATGGCCAAGCGTCTGTCGCGTTCCCGCTCGGCCGAGCCTCGGCTGCCTCTCGCCTCCTTCGCCGAGGTCGAGCGGCTGGGCCTCGGCCGCTTCACCGAGAAGGCGTACCTCGACTACTCGATGTACGTCATCCTCGACCGCGCCTTGCCGTATCTCGCCGACGGCCTGAAGCCGGTGCAGCGGCGGATCGTCTACGCCATGAGCGAACTCGGCCTGTCGGCCCTGGCCAAGTTCAAGAAGAGCGCCCGCACGGTGGGCGATGTGCTGGGCAAGTACCACCCCCACGGCGACTCCGCCTGCTACGAGGCCATGGTGCTGATGGCCCAGCCGTTCTCCTTCCGCTATGCGCTGGTGGACGGCCAGGGCAACTGGGGCAGCCAGGACGACCCCAAGTCCTTCGCCGCCATGCGTTATACCGAGGCCCGCCTCACCCGTTTCGCCCAGACGCTGCTTTCCGAGCTCGAGCAGGGCACGGTGGAGTGGGGCCCGAACTTCGATGGCACCCTCGACGAGCCCCGCTGGCTGCCGTCTCGCCTGCCCCATGTGCTGGCCAATGGCGCTTCCGGCATCGCGGTGGGCATGGCCACGGATATCCCGCCTCACAACCTGCGCGAGCTGGTGGCGGCCACCATCCACCTGCTCGATCATCCCGAGGCCACCACCGCAGAGCTCGTGGCGCATCTGCCGGGGCCCGACTATCCCACCGAGGCCGAGATCATCAGCGCCCCGGAGGAACTTCTGGCCCTCTACGAGACCGGCGCGGGCTCGGTGCGCCAGCGAGCCGCCTGGGAGGAGGAGGGGGGGGAGATCGTGATCACGGCCCTGCCCTACCAGGTCTCCGGCGCCCGGGTGCTGACCCAGATCGCCCAGCAGATGCAGGCCAAGAAGCTGCCGATGGTCGAGGACCTGCGCGACGAGTCGGACCACGAGAACCCTACCCGGCTGGTGATCGTGCCGCGCTCGAACCGGGTAGAGGTGGAGCCCTTGATGGCACACCTCTTCGCCACCACCGACCTCGAGCGCAGCTACCGGGTGAACCTCACCGTGGTGGGCCTGGACGGCAAGCCCCGGCTCTACTCGCTCAAGGCCCTGCTGGCGGAGTGGCTCGGCTTCCGCATCGAGACCGTGCGGCGGCGCCTGCAGCACCGCTACGACCGCGTCTCGGCCCGGCTGCACATCCTGGAAGGCTTGCTGGCGGCCTATCTCAACCTCGACGAGGTGATCCGCATCATTCGCACCGAAGAGGAGCCCAAGCCGGTCTTGATCGCCCGCTTCGGGCTCTCGGATCTGCAGGCCGAGGCCATCCTCGAGACCAAGCTGCGCCATCTCGCTCGCCTCGAGGAGATGAAGATCCGCGGCGAGCAGGACGAGCTGCTGCAAGAGCGCTTCGAGCTCGAGGAGATCCTGCGCTCCCAGGCCAAGCTCAGGGAGAAGGTGAAGCAGGAGCTCGCCGCGGATGCCCGCGAGTTCGGCGACGACCGCCGCTCGCCGCTGCGCCGGCGCGAGGCGGCCCGGCCGCTCGACGAAACCGCCTTGCTGCCTTCCGAGCCGATCACCGTGGTGCTGTCCGAGAAGGGGTGGGTGCGCTCGGCCAAGGGCCACGAGCTCGATGCCGAAGGCCTGGGCTACCGGAGCGGCGACGGCTTCCTGCAAGCCGCGCGGGGCCGCAGCAACCAGCAGGCCGTGTTCCTGGACTCGACCGGCCGTTCCTATTCCCTGGCGGCTCACACCCTGCCCTCGGCCCGGGGCCACGGCGAGCCGCTGTCTTCGAGCCTGGCTCCGCCGCCGGGCGCTTCGTTCCTCTCCGTGCTGATGGGCGGCGAGGAGGAGCTCTATCTGCTGGCTTCGAGCGCCGGCTACGGTTTCCTGGTTCGGCTGGGAGATCTGATCGCCAAGAACAAGGCCGGCAAGGCCGTGCTCACTCTCGGAACCGGCGAGCACCCGCTCTCGCCGCTGGCGGTGGGGGATCCCGGAGCCGTGACGGTGGCCGCGGCCACCTCCGCCGGCCGTCTGCTGGTGTTCCCGGCCAGCGAGCTGCCGCAGCTGCCCCGGGGCAAAGGGGTCAAGCTGATCGGCATCCCACGGGCGAAGGCGGAAGAAGAGGTCCTGGCCGCCCTGGCGATCTTGCCAGCCGGCTGCGGGCTCAAGGTGCACGCCGGCAGGCGCCACCTGGGCCTCAAAGCCTCCGAGCTCGAGCCCTTCCGCGGCGCCCGGGCGCTGCGTGGGGCGAAGCTGCCTCAGGGCTTCCGGAACGTTGCCCGGTTGGAAGTGAGCTGAGCTTCCAGTTGGGCTCGGAGCGGGGCTTTCTCGTATGATGGGGAGGCGCCGCAGCTGCGGCGCCTCATACTCGGACTGCATCAAGAGACGATCGCCTCCGCCGCGGGGGCGAGGAGGTTGCTGCACCATGGCCAGGGATCGAAGATTCGACGCCGTCGAAGAGATGGCAGATCGCGCCAAGGACCTCGCCGACGACGCCAGCGAGATGGCTCGGGACACCTACGCTTCGGCCCGGGATCGCCTGGAGGATCTGGGAGAGGAAGTGGGCGAGCGCTACGAGCGGTTGAGCGACGACGTCCGCCGCACCGCTTCGAAGGCCGCCGAGGCCGCCCGCCGCCGCTACCGCGAGACCGCTGAAGCCGTGAAGAGCGGCTATCGCAAGGTGAAGAAGGACATGGATGGCCTGGTCGACGACACCACCAGCTACATCAAAGACAACCCGGGCAAGTCGGTGCTGATCGCCGCCGGGGTGGGCTTCGTCCTCGGCTTCCTGCTCACCCGCCGCCGGCGGCACGACGACTAGTCGCCGAATTCGAGCCAGAGGCGAGATCGGGAGATGAGCGTGACGAGCGAGGAGAGCTTGGACGAGCTGGGGCTGGACCCGCCGGCTGAAGAGCTGGAGGAGGACGAGGAGCCTCGGCCTCGGGTGAGGAGCGCGCGCCCGCAGCCGGGCGGTGCCGACTTGCTCCAGGATCTCCTGCCGCTCGATTTCGATTGGCGCGAAGTCGTGCGCGAACATCCCTGGCCGTCGATGATCGTGGCCGCCCTGGGCGGTTTCCTGCTCGCGCGCTCCCACGGCGAGGAAATCGTCCAGGCTCTCTCCGATTTCGCTTCGGCGCGCATCTCCGAGCACGTCAACGAGCTTCTGGGCGACGACGTCCTCTAGCTCGGGCCGAGCCCCTGTCGGCCTCTCGTCGCCGCGTGCGCCAGCTTCTCCACCTCTCGGACGTCCATTTCGGTCCCAAGCACCTGCCGGAGGTGGCGGCTGGAGTCCTCCGGCTGGCCGCCGAGCGACGGCCCGACCTGGTGGTGATCTCCGGCGATCTCACCCAACGGGCCAAGCCCTACCAGTTCCGCGAAGCCCGGCAGTTCAGCGATCGCCTGAGCCTGCCGGTGCTGGCGGTGCCCGGCAACCACGATGTGCCGCTCTACCGGGTCTGGGAGCGGGTGTTCCTGCCCTACGGGGCTTACCGGCGGCACTACCAGCGCAACCTGGAGCCCACCTTCGAGGACGCCGAGTTGTTGGTGGTGGGCCTCAACACCGCTTACAACTGGACCTTCAAGGGCGGCCGGCTCACCCGCAGCCAGCTGGGTCGGCTCGAGCGCCGGCTGGACGCGGCCAAGCCCGAGCAGGCGCGGATCGTGGTCGCTCATCACCACATGGTCTCCCCGGAGCACTTCGACCGTCAGCGGGTGATCCGCGGAGCACGGAGGGCGGCTCGGGCCTTTTCCCGGCTGGGGGTCGAGATGGTGCTCTCGGGGCACCAACATCAGACCTTCCTGGGCAGCTCCCGAGCCTTCTTCCCCGACCTCGAGCCGGCCTTCCTGCTGGCTCACACCGGCACTTCGACCTCGAGCCGAGGTCGAGGGCGGGAAGAACACGCCAATACTTGTAATTGGGTGGTGGTGGGCCCGGAGCGCATCGAAGTCGCGGTGCTCGGCTGGCAGGGTCGCGAGTTCGTCGAGCTCGAGCGCCAGGCCTGGCCCCGGTGGGCGAGGCCGGTGGTCCGCTGAGGTATCATGCTGGGGCCTATCGCTGGTTTCAAGAGTTTTATTTATAATGTTGATAGAAGAAGTTGCTCTGGCGCCTCTTGAGCCGTTGGCCGCCGGGGAGGAACGATGAGAATCAGGAGCCGGGTTCCCGCTGATTGCGCCGTCTCGGAGAGCGTGGGAGCACTGCCACCGCTCGCTGTTCCCGCCCTCCCGGGCAAGATCCGCCACCGGGTGCTGCGCAACGGCATGACGGTCTGCGTGGTGGAGCAGCGCACGGCCCCGGTGGTGACCTCGGCGCTCTTCTACCGGGTCGGCGCGCGGGATGAAACCCCCGAGCTCTCGGGAGCCGCCCACTTTCTCGAGCACATGATGTTCAAGGGCTCCGAGCGCTTCATCGCCGGCGAGATCGACCGCCGAACCCAGGCTCTCGGTGGCGTGAACAATGCCTTCACCAGCCACGACCTGACCGGCTACTACTTCGACTTCGCGGCCGATCGCTGGACGCATGCCTTGGAGATCGAAGCCGATCGCATGCGCGGGCTGACTTTGGATCCGGCGCAGGTGACGAGCGAACGGCAGGTGATCCTCGAGGAGCTCTCGATGTGTGAGAGCGAGCCCTGGGACGCCCTCGAGATGGAGGTCACGGCGGCTCTCTATCGTCCCCATCCTTATGGCTCGCCGGTGCTCGGGACTCGCGAATCTCTGGCCGGCATCGGCGCGGCCGAGCTCGCAGCTTTCCACCGCGCCTGGTACGGGCCGGAGAACGCCGTGCTGATCGTGGCGGGGGATGTGGGAGAGGAAGCCTTTGCCGCCGCCGAGGTGTACTTTGCCGACCTACCGGGAGGCCGCGGGATCGTGCGCATGCCGCCGGCTTCGAGGCCCGAGCCGCGGGAGATGGTGCGCGTTAGCCGGCGGGCCGGGGAAGTGGCCCGCGTGCTTCTCGCCCTGCCGGCGCCGCCCGCCACCCACCCGGATCACACGGCCCTGCGGCTGACCCTGGGCGCCCTCGACGGCGGCAAGGCGAGCCCGCTCCATCGGGCCATGGTGGAGGAAGGGCAGCTCGCCAGCTGGGTGAGCTGTGACCTGGGAGAGTCCCTCGATCCGGGCCATATCCAGATCGCCGCGGAACTGGTGCCCGGCGTCGAGCCGGCCGCCGCCGAAGCCGCCCTGCTGGGCGAGCTCGCCCGGATCAGGAGCGAAGGCTTCTCGGCCGAGGAGATCGAGCGGGCTCGCCAGATCCTGCTCGCGGACTGGACCTTCCTCCACGAAAGGGTGCACCAGCAGGCCATCACCCTCGGCGCGGCCCTGACGCTCTTCGACTTGAGGCATCCCGAGCGGACGCTCGGCGCCCTGGCTCGGCTGGACGCCGACTCGCTCAATCGGGCAGCCCGGCGCTACCTCGATCCGGAGCGGGGCGGGGTTCTCGGCTGGTCCTTGCCCGCGGGCGAGGAGCCGGAGGCCGAGGCTTGAGCCTCGCTGCAAGCGCTCCGCCCGAAAAGCCCCGACTCCGCTCGGCCGTCCGCCGCGTCGAGGGCATGCCGATCGTCTCGGTCCGCGTGCTCTTCCCCGGAGGAGCCCGTTGCGAGACGATTCCCGGCCAGGCTCTCGTCACCGGCCGGATGCTCGCTGAAGGGACCCGCCGCCGCGGCTGGAGGCAGCTGGCGGAGGATCTCGAGGGCCGGGGGATGATCCTGCAGACTTCCGGCACCGCCGAGAGCCTGACCTTGGGGCTCGAAGCGCTGGCCTCGGACCTCGACCGGGCGCTCGCCTGGGCCGCGGAGATCGCTCTCGAGCCCACTTTCCCGGCCGACCGCTGCGATTGGCTGGCGCGGCAGGCGACCGCCGAGCTCGCGAGCCTGGGGGATCAACCCGAAGTGGCCACCGCCTGGCGCTTCAGCGCCCAGCTCTACCATCCTCATCCCCGCCAGCGCCCGGTGCTGGGCACTCCAGAGGGGCTCGCGCTGGTCGATGCCGAGGCTTGTCGGGCCTTTCACCAGAGCTCGGTAGCGGAAGGCGCGATCGTGGTGGTGACGGGGGAGCTCGAGCCGGACGCCGTCCGCCGGCGCATCGAAGAGCTGTTCGCCCTACCGGTGGCGGCTCCGTCGCTGCCGTTCGTCGAGCCGCCCCGGCCCGTGGGGCTCGGCAGCCGCCAGGTGGTGCCCATCCGCACCGGCGAGCAGGCCCATCTCTACCTCGGCCATCTCACGGTGGACCGCCGCCATCCCGACTACCTGCCCCTCGAGCTCCTCGCAGTGATCCTCGGCGCCGGAGCCGGCCTCGCCGGGCGTATCCCCGGGCGAATCCGCGAGCAAGAAGGGCTGGCCTACTCGACCTTCGCTCAGACCACTCTGGGTGCGGGGCTCGACCCGGGCCGGCTGATCGCCTACGTGGGCACTTCGCCGGAAACCGCGGCGCAGGCGGAGCGAGGGGTGAGAGAGGAGCTCGAGCGGCTGGTCGAGCAGGGCCTTGGGGATGACGAGGTGAACGAAGCCCGCGCCTATCTGCTGGGCCGCGAGCCGTTCCGGCGAGAGACCGCCCGGCAATACGCGGATCTGTTGGTCGAGGCGCTGTTCTACGGCCTTCCCGAGGACGACCTCGAGCTGCGGGCGAAGCGCCTGCAGGAGCTCGACCGCCCGAGCCTCGAGGAGCTCGCCCGCCGGCACATCCGGCCCCAAGAGCTCAAGGTGACGATCGGCCTACCCGCCGCCGGCTAGGAGCTCGAACGCAGGCTCTTGGCTCTCCCCGGCGACCGGCCTGGTAGGACGCTCCACCAGCTCCACTTCCACCCGGGCATCGTTGAAGGTGGCTCCCTCGGCGAAGTCCGTGGGATGGTTGGCGGCCAGGGCGTTGGCGGTGACGCCGTTCAGGGTGTGGTGGCTCCAGAGCGCCTTGGGCAGGAAGGCCACTCCCGGCCGCAGGTCGCGTGAGAGGGCCAGCGGGCAGCGAACCTCGCCCAGGTAGTTCCATACCCGCACGATGTCCCCGGGCTCGAGGCCGCGGGCGGCGGCGTCGTCCGGATGGAGCTCCAGGCTCGCGACCTTGCCGTCGAGCTCGCCCAGGGTGGAGCAGACCGCTTTCGAGGTGGCCGGCGAGATCAGCGTCAGCGAGCCCGCCCGCTCTTCTGGGTTGGGCCGGAAGTGATAGAGCCAGCCGCCGGTCTCCTGGTCGAGATCCTCGGAGCAGAGCTGGATGCGCCCGTTGGCGGTCGCCGGCAGAACATCCACCATCTGCACGGGGCGGGGAAAGCGCGCCGGGCCGATGCCCTGCTCGGCGAGCAGCGGAGCGAGCTCCTCGGCTCTCCCATCCGCACCCAGGGCGGCCGCCACCCACTCTTCGGGATCCTCCGGGTCGCCGGGGCGACCGAGGCCCAGTTGGCGCACCAGGTCCCGGAAGACCTCGAAGTTCGATCGGGACTCGCCCACGGGGGCGATCACCGGCCGGCTGCGTTGGGCCACGTAAGCGCCATAGCCACGGGAGAGCTCGGCCTGTTCGAGGAAGGTCGTGGCCGGCAGCACCACGTCGGCGTAGCGGGCCGTGTCGGTGAGTACCGGGTCGAAGACCACCGTGAAGAGGTCCTCGCGGCGCAGGCCCGCCCGCACCTTCTCCTGCTCGGGAAGCGTGGCGAGGGGGTTGGAGTTGAACACGAAGAGCAGGCGGATCTCGAGCTTGGTCTCGCCCAGCAGAGCTCTGCCGAGCCGGTTCATGTTGAGCGTAGGCGTGTCCGTGGGGGGGGCGGCCACCGCCCCCTCGGTGCTCAGGTTCCACGCGGAGGCGTTCGACAGCATGTAGCCGCCGCCCCGGACGCCGAACTTGCCGGCCACCGCCGGCAGCGTGAGGATGGCGGCCACCGCGGAGCCGCCGTTGCGGTTGCGTTCGGGGCCCCAGCCGCAGCGGATCAGGGCCGGGGAGCTCTCGGCGTACCAGCGCGCGAAGGTCTCGAGATCGGAAGCCGGCACGCCGGCCACGCTCGCAGCGGCTTCGAACGTCCAGGGCTCGGCCCGGCGCTCGAGCTCCTCGGCGCCGTCGGCATGCTCGGTGAGGAAGCGGCGGTCGGCCCGGCCGGAAGCGAACAGCCAGCGGACGAGCGACAAAGCGACCGCGAGGTCGGTCCCCGGGTTGACGGCCAGGTGGAGATCCGCCTGTTTGGCGAGGGCGATGCGTCGCGGGTCGATCACCACCAGCCGGGCGCCGCGCCGCTTGGCCTCCAACACATAGGGCACCAGGTGGATGCTCGAGACGGAAGGGTTGGCTCCCCAAACCACCACCAGACGGGCTTCGGCCACGTCTTGGTAGGCCACGCCGGGAAATTGCCCATACATCGCTTCGGCGGCTCGCGAGGTGGCTGCCGCGCAGACCGTGGGCGCCAGGTTCAGAGCCCCCAGGCGGCGGAACAGCCGAGCGTCGTAGGCATCCTGGCTGAGCACGCCGTTGCCGCCGCCGTAGGAGTAGGGCAGGATGGCTTCCCCGCCGTGGCGATCGACGGTTTCCCTCAGCTTGCCGGCCACCAGGTCGAGGGCCTCCCCCCAGGAGACGGGGCGGAACTTGCCCTCGCCCTTGGCGCCATCGCGCACGCCGGGGCGGAGCAAGCGTTTGGGGCCATAGAGCCGCTGCGGGAAGTGGCGCACCTTGGTGCAGATGAAGCCCTGCGTGACCGGGTTGCGCTGGTCGCCGTCGAGCTTCACCACCTTGCCGCCTTCGACTTTCACCTCGAGGCTGCAGCAGTCCGGGCAATCGAGCGGGCAGTAGGTGCGGTGCGTGGTGCCGTTCGTCTCCGCCATGGTGGGTAGATGATAATGGTTCGGCCGAACGAGACCCACCATGCCCTTGCTTTTCGTCTACGGCACCCTGCTCGAGGGAGAGCGCAACCATCGTCTGCTCGACGGCAGCCACCGGGTGGGCGCCGCCCTCACTCGAAAGGGCTACGCCCTGCTCGACTGCGGGCCCTACCCGGCGTTGGTCGAAGCAGGCGCTGGCCGGGTTCACGGCGAGCTCTACGTGGTGAGCCCTCCACTGCTGCTGAGGCTCGACGAGTTCGAGGAGCACCCCACCCTCTTCGAGCGCCGGCCGGTCGCCCTCGAGCGCGCGCCGAGGGCCTGGGCGTACTTCCTCCCCGGCAGCGAAGATCCAGGCCTGCCCAGAATCCGTGGCGGCCGCTGGCGGGGCCGGACTCCGCGCTAGTAAGAGTCCGAAACAGCACGCCCTCCAGCGAGAGTCTCCAGAGAGGTCTCTGTCCTCAAGTGTTGTCTAATGGCACGAGAGTAATTCCATTGCTAGTATTCTGCTATTCCTAATATCATGTCACTGTTTCTAACCACAAGGAGATCGGATGATGAAGAAGAGCCTGTTTCGAGCCCTGAGCCTGGCCGCCATCCTCGGCCTCGTATTCCTACAGCCCGTGCTGGCTGCACCGCAATCGACTCCCTGCGACGCTCGGAGCGGGGAGGATGCCCGGGCCGCCCTGTTGCAGGCCGATCCTCTCGGCTTGACGCCGGCTGCCGAGCCGAGGGTGGGCGGCTGCCAGGTCTTTTGCCAGGACTCCGGTGCTCTCACTACGGCCACCACCTATGCCACAGGCAGCAGCTGCTCGGTGGCCCTCACCAACCTGACCACGCTCCTGCGCAGCCTCGCAGATACCACCTGCGGCTTCACCGCGGGCGCCTGCCACCTGAACGTGATCCAGACGGTGCCATGCCAGCAGGTCTCCCCGGGCGTATACCGGATCGACGGCTACGCAACGCACGGTTGCCGCGAGTCGACCTGCTAGGGCCACGAACCGACGGAGCCGGTGGCGTTGCCGCGAGAACCGCCACCGGCGCTGCGGGGGATTGGAGCGCCAGCCCTTCGGCCCGGCTTCAGGGGGCCGAGGGGCTCTTGAAGACCACGCCTTCCTTCATCACGAAGTCCACGTCCAGAACGGCCGAGATGTCCTCGAGAGGGTTGCGGCGGGTGGCCACCAGATCAGCGTATCTGCCGGGGGCCACGGTGCCCAGCACCTCTTCCTGGTGGAGCAGCCGGGCCGCCTCGCGGGTGGCCGCCTGGAGCGCCGCCATGGGCGTCATGCCGCCTTCTACCAGGTAGAGGAACTCGCGGGCGTTCTCGCCGTGGGGGTAGACGCCGGCGTCCGTGCCGAAGCCGATCTTCACTCCCTTGGCCAGGGCGCGCCGGAACATCTGCGCCGCCTCCGGGCCGATCGCTGCGGCCTTGGGGCGCACCACCTCGGGATAGAAGCCGTCGATCTTCGCCTTGTCGGCCACGTAGCGACCGGCTGAGAGCGTGGGCACCAGGTAGGTGCCGTGCTCCACCATCAGCTGGAACACCTCGTCGTCGGCCCGGGTACCGTGCTCGATCGAATCGACACCGGCGCGGATGGCCCGCTTCATGCCCTCGGCGCCGTGGGCGTGAGCGGCCACGGTGAAGCCGTAGTCGTGGGCGGTCTCCACGATGGCGCGGATCTCTTCCTCACGGAATTGCGGGGCGTCCGGGCTCTTGGCCAGCGAGAGTACGCCGCCGGTGGCCGTGATCTTGATCAGGTCGGCGCCGTCCTTGTAGCGCTGGCGAACCGCCTTGCGGGCGTCGTCGACGCCATTGATCACCCCTTCGCGGGGCCCGGGGTCGAACTGGATGTCCTCCGACCAGCCGTTGGTCGGGTCCGCATGGCCGCCGGTGGTGGCGATGGCCTTGCCGGCGCTGAAGATTCGCGGCCCCGGCACCCAGCCTTTGCGGATCGCTTCGCGCAGCGAGAGGGTGACGTTGTCCGAGTCGCCGAGATTGCGCACGGTGGTGAAACCGGCGCCGAGGGTGGTGCGGGCGTGAGCCGCCGCGCGCAGGGCGAAGTCCGCCGCGTTCAAGGTGAACCGCTCGAGGTACTGCTGGGGCGAGGGCTCGAAGCCGAGATGGACGTGAAGGTCGATGAACCCCGGCATCACCGTCTGGTCTTTGAGATCGATCACGGTCTCGCCGGCGGCCGCAGCCCGGTAGCCATTCTCCACGGCGACCACCTTGCCGTTTTCGACCAACACCGTCACCTGCGTGCGGGCGGAAGGAGAAGAGCCGTCGATCAGCCGGCCGGCATAGACCAGCGTGCGTGGAGCGGCGTGGGCGGTGAGGCTGAGGCTCAACGAAATCGCGAGTGTCAGCAAGGCTCGGCGCATGGTCACCTCGGGGTCGGAGCAGCGGACCGAAGTCTAGCAGCTGCGCTCGAGGCGGCGTTGACCCTCCCGGGGGCGGGTGCTAGCCTCCCCCGGTACCGCTCGCATCGGGCCCAGAGCGGAGAGCCCTCAGCCTTCTTCCTGGATTTCGAGGTTCGCGATCGCAATGCGGCGTGCCGACCGCCTGTTTCGCTTGCTGCTCCAGCTGCGCCGAGGACGGGTGGTGACGGCCCGCAGCCTGGCCGAGCGCTTGGAGGTTTCCGAGCGTACCGTCTACCGCGACATCGCCGATCTCGCCTCCTCGGGAGTGCCGATCACCGGCGAGGCCGGAGTGGGCTACCAGCTGCGCGGCTTCGACCTGCCTCCCTTGATGTTCGATCGCGAAGAGGTCGAGGCCATGGTGCTGGGAGCCCGGGTGGTGGAAGCCTGGGGGGACCAGCGGCTGGCCCGTTCCGCCGCCGAGGCGCTGGCCAAGATCGAAGCCGCGTTGCCCCGAAGCCTGTCACCGATGATCGAAGAGACGCCGCTTTACGTGCCCACCTGGGGAGAGCGGCTGGCCGAGCGCCTGCCCCTGTCGGCGATGCGCCAGGCCATCCACCAGCACCGGGTGATCGAGCTCTCCTATCGCGACGAACACGGGCGCGAGACCGAGCGACGCCTACGCCCCCTCGCCCTCGCTTTCCATCCGCCCGCCTGGCTGCTGCTCGCCTGGTGCGAGCTGCGCGGCGATTTCCGCGCCTTCCGTCTGGATCGCTTCCAGAGCTTCGAGGTCCTGCCCGAGCTGTTCAAGCCCGAGCCGGGCAAGACGCTCGAAGACTTCCACTCCCGCATGGAGCGGGAGCGAGCTCAGTCCTCGGCGTAGGGCATGTCGGGCGTCTTGCCCAGGAGCCGCGCGTAGACCGTGAGGGCGCCGCGGTGGTGGGCGGTGTGGTCGACGATGGCTTCGATCAAGTGGTAACGCGGCCGGCCCGGCAGAATCGGGTTGTCCGGCAACATCTCCGCCAGGCGTGCTTCCGACGTCGCCTCGAGGGCCGTTTTCAGTCGGTCGCAGGCATCGGCCAGGTATTGCCGGGCTTCCTGGAGCGAGGTCACCTTGGCGACCGCCTGGACCGCAGCTTCGAAGTCCATGTCCCAGCTGTCCTCGAGGGCGCCGACGCGGAACCAGTCGATCACCTGGGCCACCTGAGCCACATGCTCGGCCACGCGCAGCATGCCCTCGCGCGGGCGGAAGGCGGAATCGTCTTCGCCGAGGCAGCGCGTGCTGCGGTCGAAGAATTTGTGGATCGGGGCGATGCTCGCCAGGGCTTCCTGCTTGAGGTTCATGTCGATCCCTCCGGGTCGAGTTCCGCCGAAGACCTTCCTCGGCTGGGAGAGAGCATCTCTCGAGCCTCCTGACACCGTCGTGGCAGGAGAGCTGAGGTCTTGCGCCGATCGAGAGAGGGGTGTATGCTGCTTATGTCGACAGCAGCCATGAAGCGGACCACCATCTATCTGGAGCCGGACCTCGAGGTTCTTCTCAAGCTCGAAGCCATGAAGAGGAAGCAGCCCATGTCCGTTCTGTTGCGGGAAGCCGTCCGGGCCTATCTGGCGGACGACGGCCGCGCCCTGCCTCCGGGGATCGGAGGCTTCGACAGCGGCCACGCCGACACCGCCGAGCGCGCCGAGGAAGTGCTCGACGAACTCGGCTTCGGGCGGGATTGACCGTTTGGCGCTGCTGCTCGACACCGGCATCCTCTACGCCGGCTACGACCGAAGCGACTCCTGGCACGAGGCCGCCAAGTCTCTGCTCGCTGAAAATCCTCGAGGCTTGATCGTTCCTGCGCCGGTGATTCCTGAGGTGGACTACCTCCTGGGCAAGCGCCTCGGGAGCCAGGCCCGAACGGCCTTCTACCAGGGCCTGGCGGACGGCCACTACTTCGTGGCCGAGCTGCCCGCCGAGGGCTATGCCACGGTGGCCGAGCTCAATCGCCAGTTCGCGGACCTCGAGCTGGGCTTCGTCGATGCCGCGGTGGTGGCGCTGGCGAGCCAGTTGGGGCTGCGCAAGATCGCCACGGTGGACCGCCGGCACTTCGGTCCGCTCGCCTTCCGGTTCCGCCTCGAGCTGGTGCCCTAGCCGCCGCCCCTAGCAGCCCGGCCCGAGGCCGGCGCAGACGTCGTAGAGCTCCCTCAGCGCTTCGCGGAGATTGCCGCCGTGGCGGCGGTAGACCTCGTCGAGGGGCGGCAGGCCGGAGACGGGGGCCGCACCGAGGAGCTCGGTCGCCAGCTCTCGAAGCAGCTCTTCCGAGGTGCGGCACTCGAGCAGAGTGGGCAAGGGCCCCACCTGGTGGCTGGTGATCAAGAGCCCACCGGCCCTGCGGGTATTCCATCTCAGACGGGCCAGCCGCCAGGAGGGCAGCGCATCGGCACCGTCCACCAGCAGGAAGTGCCCCGCGCCGACACCGGCCACCAGCGCTCGCGCTTCGGCTCGGCTCCAGAAGGGCGGCTCGTTGTACACCCGAGCGCGCCGAACCTCGAAGCCGCGGGCTTCGAGCAGGGGCTGGAGCTGGCCGAGCAGAGTGGTCTTGCCGCTACCCTCGGGCCCCACCAGAGCGGCGCGTTGGCCGAGTTCGGCGAGGCGATCGAGCAGGCCTTCGAGCGAACCGCCTGCCACCCGGTAGCGCAGCTCCCGCAACCGCTGCACGCGGAAGGGGTTGTCGCAAGGGCGCAGCGGGGCCGGCCTCACTTCGAGCGCTTGAGCGAGGAAAACCGGCCTTTGAGTTTCTCCGCCTTGGCCTCGGCGTCTGCTTCCTCCGGCAAGGTCACCTTGCTCAGGCGGATCTCCCGGCCGCTGTAGGACACCAGCAGGTTCAAGCGGGCCACCTCGCCTCCCGGCGCGGCCACGAGCTCGATGGCCCAGAGCAGAGAGATCAACGTGCCGGAGAACGACAGCGGACCTTCCGGCACCTGCAGGCTGAAGCTGCGCCGGTCGCGCTGTCCGGGCTGCTCGAAGTTCTCGACGGCCACCACACCGAGGTCGCTGTCCCCCTTGCCCTCGGTGTACCAGAACAACCGGAGGTCGACCCGATTGGGAGGGCCGTCCAGCTGCCAATCGACGGTGCCGCGGATGACGTCGCCCGGCGCGAAGGTCGACCGCCGGCCTTCGGTTTCGATCCCTAGCTGGCTCATCGGCTTTCCTCCTGGGGCAGCACCACGAACGGAAAGTCCTCGCTGATGTCGGGCCAGCGGGCGATCTCGCCGGCGAGGCTCAAGGTCCACACCACCTTGTTGTGGCCGGCCTCGAAGGAGTGCATGGTGTCGACAGGAATCTCCACGGTCGTCCAGCCCTCGCGGATCTCCGCCGGGTTCTGGGTGTCCAGGACCTCTTGGTAGGCGAAGGCCTGGCGATCGGTGACCGAGCGGGTGCCCTGGCGGTAGGTGGCCTCCTCACGCCCGACGAGACGGATCTTGAGGTGACGGATCCGCCCCGGCAGGCCGCGGAACTTCCAGCCCAGCTCCACTCGGCCGCCCCGAGCCACCCCGCCTCGGCTGAGCGTCAGGACGGGCCGGGGGTTAAACAGGGCGAGGAGCTGGTAGAACACGCCCCAGATGGCGAAGAGACCCACCAGCACGAACGGGGTGATGAACGCCGTCTGGCAGCCCGGAGACTCGCCCTTCTGCCACGCTTTGGCGATGAAGCCCACGAAGACGCCGGTGATGCCGTTCCAGAACAACGCGAAGAGCAGCATGCCGGCGAATTTGCCGATCGGGCCCAAGCTGGGCTTGAGCACGATGGGCTCGCTGCCGTAGGGCATGGGCACTTGAGCCGCGGCCGGGGTGGCCTTGCCGGCGGCCCCCGGGGCCCAGCTGGCCTTGCCTACCTGGAGTTGCCTGCGGCTGGTGCGCCACAGCAGCAGAGCGATCCCCCCCGGAACCACCACGAAGGCCAGGGGAACCAGGCCGAACCAGATATCGGAGGTCAGCCCGCGTTCGAGCACGGCGTCGTACGGATCGTCCGGGTTGACGTAGCAAGTGGTCTCTTTGCCGGCAGGGAGCTGATCCACCACCTCCTGCTTGCCGGCCTGTCCGCTCGAGGAGCCCGAGATGAAGCTGTAGCGATCGCCTTCGATCTGCCGTCCACCGGCCGTGAAGCGATAGCGGACCTTGACGGAATAAGTATCGCCGTCGTTGCCGGGGTGGGCCTCGACCTCGCTGGCGAGGATCTCGCAGGGAACCGCCTGCCAGCCGCGAGCCGAGAGAGATCGGACCACCGGCACCAGGAAGAACGGGATCAAGAGGCCCAGGCCCATCACCGCGAAGATCGAGAGGAAGGCGATGATGCAGCCCACGCTTTGGCTGCTGCGCGCCGATTCCGAGATCGCCTGGCCGAAGGCAGCGGAATTCTGGGGAGTCTCCTTCAAGCGGAAACCCCACCAGGCTCCGAAGCCACCGAGGCAGGAAAGGAGCAGGAAAAACGCCAACGCCGCCACCGGCTTGCCATAGCCGGGGCGGATCAAAGCCGAGCGGCCGGGAGTCGAAGCGTCGACGTAGCAGCTGGTGTCAGAGCCTGGAGGGAAGCGCGCCAGCAGGCGCTCCGCCTCGAGGCGGCTCCGGGAACCGTGATAGCCCGGCTCAACGGTGCTGCCCACCAGGTCGTGGCCGCGGAAGCGATAGCGGTACTTCACCACCACTTCGTTCGAGCGATCGGCGTCGGCGCCGGAGCCGAGAGAGGAGGACTCGATCTGGCAGCCCCACTTCTCCCAGGTATAGCTCTCCGCCACGGTGATCAGCCTGCGGCCCGACAGCACCGTGGCCCAGAGGCCGAAGATCGTGAGCAGGATGGCGAACGTCCCGAGAAAACAGCCGAGTCCGCTTACCGAACGAGCTTTCATCCGCGTCCTTCCCGCGCCAGAGCCGCCGCGCCCAGCGCTCCACAGTAGGCCCCATCGGGCAGATAGAGAGCACGCCGGCCGAGTGCGCCGGTGACGAACGACAGCGCCGCCTGGAGGGCCGGGTTGCTCTCCAATGTGGAGCCGCAATACACCACCGTCTCCAGCTGCTCGGCACGGGCCAGGGCCATCGCGATCAGAGCCACGTTCTCGCCGATCATGCCGGCCACGGCGTCGGCCAGGTCCTCGGCGCGAGTGGAGGCCAGTTTGCCGAAGCTGGCGGCATTGAGGTCCGGTGGCAAGGCGATGCCCCCCTGGCGGTAGATGTCTCCCACCAGGAGGTCCACGCGTTTGCGGTCCCCGCGCGCGGCGAGCGCCGCCGCGGCGGCGAAGGATTCGCTGCCGGCCAAGAGCCGAGCCAGGCCCAGGAAGGCTCCGCCTCCCAGGGCGCAGCCGCCTACCCGCTCGGCGGTCGCTGCCTCCACCTTGAGCATCGAAGTCCCCGTGCCGAGGCTGACCAGGAGGTAGCGGGTCGGCAGCTCGATCGCCGCTGCGCGGGCCAGCTCCGAAGCTCCGGCGCCCCAGGCGGCGAACTCGCTCACGGTTTCGATCGGCACGCCCGCGAACTCGGCTCCCAGTTCCTGAGCGCCGCCGCCGGTCGTGGCGATCCGGTTCGGCTGCCAGCGCTCGAGCTCCCCTCGCACCGCCTCGAGGTCCTGGGAAGGAAAGCGGGCTCGCTCTCCCTCGCCGCCCAGCAACACGAGCTTGGCGAGGGTCGCTCCGAGGTCGACGCCGGCGACCCGTGGCCCGCTCTGAGTGATCACAACCCTCGTGAATAGAGCTCGGTGAGCAGCACCAGGCGGTCCTGGACGGGTAAGTCCGAGAGCAGCAGGAGGGCGAAGCCGTCCGAGGTGCGGGGGCTCGAGACGTCGAACTGGGAGACCCCCTGGGGATTGCGGGCGCGCGCCTTGAGCTTCAGGGGATCGAAGGTCACCCTGCCGATCTCGGTCTTGCCCCTCATCAGCTTGATCCGGTCGTTGGCGGTACGCAGCAGGGTGTAGGGGTCCCCGGACTGGCCGGAGAGGGTCAGCTGGACCTTGCGGCCCGCGGCCTTGAGCTCGTACTTGAGCTTGCCGTCTGCGCCTTCGAAGGTAGTGCGAGTGGAGTCCGTCTTGGCACGCAGGAGCACGGTGCCGTCCGCGAGCTGGTAAGTCCGTACGCCGTCCTTGAGCGAGCCGACGATCGCTCCTCCTTCGGCCGGCTCGATATGCAAGTCTTGCTTGCCCGGCTTGAGGGTGGCGAAGAGCTTCTTGTCGGGGCCTTCGATCTTGATCCGTACCCCTTTGCCGGCGGCCCGGGCGGGTGTGGCCGGAGGGGCCGAGGTCGTCGGTGCGCCGGGCTTCGAGGCAGCCGGCTTGCCATCGCCACAGGCCGCAACCAGGGCGAGGGAGAGTGCCAGGGAAAACCAGCGAGCCGCCCGAGAAGGCCCGCTTGAACCACCAAGCATAGTTCCTCCGAGGGAGATCCGGGCCGATGGGCCCCGCTCCTCGGTGGGGCACCGAGGAGCGTCGATCATATCGATTCAGGCGAGGCGGAGAAGCTCGAAGTGCCGCGAGCCGAGTTCAGCCTCGGCTCGCGGCCCGGCCGGGTCACGGAACGGTCGCGGTCCAGGCGGTGGTATCACCGGTCTCGAAGCCGTCGGCGAAGAGCTGGAGGGTACCGAAGGTGAAGAACAGCGCCGTAGGCGAGCCGGGCTTGAAGAGCTCGATCGAGTGCGAGGCCGTGTTGGGCCCGGAGTTGGCGTCGAACCAGAAGCTGAACATCGTGCCCCAGCGCAGGGCGTTGGCATTGGCGTTGGTGGCGAAGTCTTCCGTTTGCCAGGTCACCCGGCCGGTCGGGGTGTCCACCGTCGAGGTCCAGTCCGCGGTGGCGTAGGGCTCGCCGGAGTGGTGGGCGACGCCGTGGAAGCCCACGTTGGTGATGGTGGTGTTCGACGGGAAGTCCACCGTGAAGCCACGGGCCGAGCGGTCCGAGTTCATGTTGTGGATGGCGTACTCGTAGTGCCACACGCCACCACCCAGGTCCGTGACCTTGCGGGCCACGTCGAAGCGCTCGATCGGCGAAGCGCCGGTGTTGTCCACCGCCATGATCTCCACGGTCGGATCCACCACCGGCCAGACGTAGATGGCAGCCTTTTCACGGGTGGTCGAGCCCACCGCCGGCAGGTCGAAGCTCGGGCCGGAAACCGTCACCTCGCGGTAGGAGGCGTTGTTCAAGCCGTTGCCCGCCAGGGCGTCGTCCTCGGTGACGTACTGCCCCTCGGCCCAATAGCGTGCGCCGGTGTTGAGAGCCGGGTTGAGGTCGTCCTCCCGCACCTGCATGCGCTGGTCGACCACCGTGGAAGTAGCGACGCTGGTGTAGGGGTACGGGAAGGAGCCGGTCTGGACGTTCACTTCGGAGCGCATGCCGAGGGGGCGGCTGCCGTTCAGGCTGGAGCCGTAGGTGTCGGTGCAGCCCACGCCCAGCTGCGAGCCGCCGTGGGGCGAGCCCGCGCAGCTGCCACAGTTGGAGTCGAAGCTGTTGGTGGAGACGAAGCCGTGCTTCAACCAGCTCATGCCGATCTGCTCGAAGCGGCCGTCCTTCAGACGGTAGAGGTTCTGGGCGATGACCGGGTGTTGCTCGTCTGAGCAGAAGCCCTTGTTGCCGTTGCACCACCACACCGGCTGGTCGCCCACGTTGCAGGAGGTGGTCCCCACCGCAAAGGCGCGAATGCCACTCACGGCGCCGTAGTTGCCGGTGCCAGTGATGCTGATGACGGTGACGTCCGGCCCGGTGGTCTGGCTGGTGCCCGCTGCCGACAGGCTCCAGATCCCGGCCGCCGCGACGACCAGGAGCAGCGCGCCGGCCGAGATCGCCAGCTTCTGCCGCTGCTTCATCCGTCCTACTGGGTTTCTCATTCTTCCATCCTCCAGACTAGCGAATGATTCTGACGGCTCGAGAGAGCCATGCTAGGTTGCGCGTTTCTCGACCCCACCCGCCTTGTGCTTGCCGGAGCGCCTCTTCATCTCCCCATGGACGCCATCAGGGAGAGCGCTTCGGTGTCGCCTGGAGAGAGCCGCAGCACCTCCTCGAGCTCGCCGCGGGCGCCTGTTGAGTCACCCATGCCGAGGAGAGCGCGAGCGAGTAAGCGGTGCGTGACGAGATCTCCCGGCGCCTGGGAGAGGGCGCGGCGGTAGTGGCCGACGCTCTCCTCCCAGCGGCCCTGGCTGGCGAGCAGGCCGGCCAGGTTCTCGCGCGCGGCGAGGTAATCCGGTGAGATGGTCACGGTCTTTTCCAGGAGGTCGATGGCCTCGGAAGTCTGTCCTGCCAGGGCGTGCACTAACGCCCGATTATAAAGCAGTTGAGGAGAATTTGGCACTTGGCCAATAGCCTGGTCGAACACCTCGGCGGCCCGCTGCAGCCTGCCGCTCCTGGCGAGCAGGCTTCCCAGCTCGAGATAGGGAGCTTCGGAGGCCGGGTGGTCGGCGATTCCCCGCTCGAGCCAGGCGATGCCGCCGTCGAGGTCGCCGCGCCCGAGCGTCAGCCTCGCCAGCAGCTGGCGCATCTCCGGCGCTTGCTCCCCTGCCGCCAGAGCGGCTTTCGCCTCGGCTTCGGCTCGTTGACCCTGGCCTGCGAGCTCGAGAGCGGAGGCCAGACGGCTGTGGAGGCCGAGTGTAGGCAAGAGCGACCAGCGTTCCACCTGTTCGAGGGCCGCCACCGCGCGTGGCGCAGCTTCCGGGGGCAGGCTCGAGAGCAGGGCCTGGCGGCGGCCCGGGTCCAGGTCTGAGCCCTCGAGGGCAGGTAGGGCGGCGAAGCTCCTCTCGGCCTGGAAACTGAGCCAGCGCAGCCAGCCGCTGTGCAGCCAGAAGAGCGCCAGGAGGCCTATCGCGACCAGGAACAGCCGTCCCGCCGGGCGCAGGCTTCCGGCCTGGCGCAGGGTGATTCCAGGGAGCTTGAAATCGGCCCTCGCCAGGAGGCGCGACGTGGCGAGGACCAGGTAGGCGAGGATCCCGGCTACGCCCAGGGACATCAGGAACGGCACCGCGCCGTAGAGGCCCCGGAAGGTGAAGAAAGCGGCCGCGAAGCTCGCGGCGAGCAGCAGCTCCTCCCAGGCCTTGAGCGGCCAGCTCGCTCGCGCGGGCTTCGCAACCCGCGGATCCGCGAACAGCGAGATCGGCCCGAAGCCGTAGGAGAGGGCGCCGGTGGGGCAAACGCTCACGCAGTCGCGGCATTTCATGCAGCCGCTGTCCACCACCATGCCGTAGTCCCGCACTTCCTGGGCTACCTTCACGTTCGAGGTGCAGACGGCGCTGCAGTGGCCGCATTGGTTGCAGGCCTCGCTGACCCGGATGCGCAGCGGCGAGAGCTTGTCGGCGGCGCCGAAGATCGCCCCGTACGGGCAGGCGTAGGTGCAGAAACCTTTGGCGCCCAGGAAGTAGACGATCGCGAAGCCGCAGGAGAGGAAGGTCAGGATGCCGACCACCCATCCGGGAAAGGTCGACCAGAGCTCCGTGGTGGTGAGCTCGAGGCCGTAGCCCCGGAACGAATCTCGCACCCAGAGCCGGTAGGCGACCGGCCAGAGGAACATATAGGCGAAGGCCAGCGCCGGCACCAGGGCGAGAAGCCGTGAGCGCAGCGGCCGCGGCTTGATGCCCACCTTGCCGAGGAGCCAGAGGCAGAGGTCCTGGATCGCCACCAGATGGCAGCCCCAGCCGCAGAAGTAGCGGCCGAAGACCAGCGTGAGCAGCACCGTGGCGGCGAAGAAGATCAGCCCGGCATTGACCATGTTGGCCTTGGCGAAAGCCATGGCCTCGGAAGGCTCGACCGGGGTGATCGACCGGCCGGTGACTCGCCAGTGCACGATGTGGACGGCGGCGATCACGTGCACCGCGATGAGCACCAGGGCTCGCCACTTGCCCATCCGCGAGGGTCGGATCTCCGCGGGCTTGGGAAGCTCAGGCTCGTCCTTCAGGATCGGTAGGCAGGCCACGATGGCCCAAGGTTAGCGCGAAGACTGAGTAGATGCCACCGAGCGAGGGTTGACTCGGCCTGGCGGCTGGATCTTGGCTCGCCGATTGGCGAGAATCGGCACCCATGAGCCCCTCTCAGGCGTCCTCCTGGAGCCTTCTCCTCCTGGCCCTGGCCTGGGCCCTGCCGCTCTCGGCCGCGCCGGAGCCGAGTTCGGCGGAGGCGCTTTTCGAGGCAGGGCAGGCCGCCGCTCGTGCCGGCAACCATGCCCTGGCGCTCGACCGCCTGGAGGCAGCCGTGCGCCTGGCACCCGGCAACCTGCGCTACGGCACGGAGCTGCGCCAGACGGCGATCGCCGCCAAGGCCTTCGACCGCAGCGTGGACTTCTTCGCAGCCCTGGCAGAAGCCCACCCGAGCTCGGCGACCGTGGCCCTCGGCTACGGCTTCGCCCTGGTGGACAAGCTGCCGGCGGCCTTCAAGCTCTCGCAGGTGGGGCTCGCCAAGAAGGCGATGGCCCAGTTCGAGCGCTCCGCGAATCTCGAGGAGAGCTGGCTCGCCCGTTACAGCCTGGGCAACGTGAAGATCTACTTCCCCCGCTTCTTCGGCTACACCGAGTCCGGCATCGCCGACCTGAAACGAGCGGTTGCCGAGAGCGAGAGCCAGGCTCGCCGCAGCTATCAGGCGCTCGCCTGGGCGGCGCTGGGCGATGGCTACTGGCGTGTGGGCAACCTGGTGGAAGCGCGCAAGAGCTGGCAGCGAGGGCAGGAGCTCTTCCCCGGCGATAGCCGCCTCGTAACCCGGCTGGAGCTCGACGATTCCGGGCTCGATCGCTTCCTCTCGCAGCTGCTCCGCCCGGAGACCCGGGTGGCCACCGACCTCGCTGAAATCTGGCGTGAAGGCTGGCAAGAAGCCTGCGGCTGCGACCCCCGAGCCGCGCAGTAGCAGCCCGGCCCCGGCCCATCGCCGGCCCGGCCCCCGCTCGGGCTTCTGCTCATAGAAGTTATGGCGGCTTTTTGGTTACCCTGCTGTCCGGATTCCTGAGCCGATGGGCACTGAGTGCGAGGAGGACGCCCGCATGGACCAGCCGCCGAGAAGCCCCGAAGAATCAGCGCCCGCTCCAGCCGCGCCACGGCTGCGGAAATACGTTCCGGCCGTGGGACCACGGCTGAAAAAGGTCCTCTTCGTGGTGCTCGGCCTGTTCGCCCTGCTGGCGGTGAATTCCACCTACCTGGTGGGAGTCTCGCTGCTCGAGTGGGCCACCGGCAGGGTTTACCAGAACTGGTTCTACCTCAACATGTTCCTGGTACACCTCGCCCTGGGCGCTCTGATCATCCTGCCGGTTCTCGGCTTCGGTATCGCTCACATCAAGAACGCCCACAACCGCCCGAACCGGCGCGCCGTGTACGCCGGCTACGCCCTGTTCGCGGCGGCCCTGGTGTTGCTCGCCTCCGGGCTGGTGCTCACCCGGCTAGAAGGCGTGATCGTGGTGAAGGACCCCACGGTGCGCGGCATCGCCTATTGGGTGCACGTGCTGGCTCCGCTCGCCGCGGCCTGGCTGTTCGTGCTCCACCGGTTGGCCGGGCGCAAGATCCGCTGGCAGGTGGGTTTGCGCTGGGCCGCGGTGGCCGGTGTTTTCGCCGGCCTGCTGGTGATCTGGCAGGCGCAGGACCCGCGGCGCTGGAACCAGGTGGGGCCGGCTTCCGGCGAGAAGTACTTCTTCCCTTCCCTGGCACGAACGGCCACCGGGGACTTCATCCCGGAAGCGGTGCTCAACAACGATCAATACTGCAAGAAGTGCCACGAAGACAGCCACAAGAGCTGGAGCGTGTCCATGCACCGCTTCAGCTCGTTCAACAACCCGCCCTACGCTTTCTCGGTGAACCAGACCCGCGAGGCCGCACGCAAGAACGACGGCAAGAGCCAGGCCTCGCGCTTCTGTGCCGGCTGCCACGATCCGGTGGTGTTCTTCTCGGGGAAATTCGACGATCCGCGTTTCGACGATCCGAAATCCGCGGTGCAGCAGCCGGCGGGCCAGGCGGGCATCACCTGCAGCGTGTGCCACGCGATCACCCACGTGAACAGCCCGCGCGGCAACGCGGATTTCACCCTCGAGGAGCCGGTGCAATATCCCTTCACCGGCTCGTCGAATCGGGCTCTGGCCTGGATCAACGAGCAGCTGATCAAGGCCAAGCCGGAGTTCCACAAGCGCACCTACTTGAAACCCCTGCACAAGACGGCCGAGTTCTGCGGCGCGTGCCACAAGGTGCATCTGCCCGAGGAGCTCAACCGCTACAAGTGGCTGCGGGGCCAGAATCACTACGACACTTACCTCCTTTCCGGGGCCTCCGGCCACGGCGCGCAGAGCTTCTACTACCCGGACAAGGCGTTCTCGAACTGCTCCGTCTGCCATATGACGCTGTCCGAGTCGAATCAGTTCGCGGCCCGGAACTTCGACGGCTCGGGCGTCCTGAAGATCCACGATCATCAGTTCCCGAGCGCCAACACGGCCCTGCCGCAGCTGCTGGACCTGCCTGCGTGGGTGAACGAGAAGCACCGCAAGTTCAACGAGAAGACGGCGAGGGTGGATCTCTTCGGCCTGCGCAAAGGGGGAGATCTAGAAGGCGAGCTGGTGGCGCCGCTGCGGCCCGAGCTGCCGGCCCTGGTGCCGGGACAGAGTTACATCCTCGAGACGGTGGTGCGCACGATGCGGATGGGCCACCATCTCACCCAGGGGACGACGGACTCGAATGAGCTCTGGCTCGATGTGGTGGTGAAGTCCGGCGATCGCGTGATCGGCAGGAGCGGCGGCCTCGGGCCGGCCAACTCGGTGGACCCCTGGTCGCATTTCGCCAACGTCTACATGCTCGACCGAGACGGCCATCGCATCGATCGCCGCAATGCCCAGGACATCTTCACTCCGCTCTACAACCACCAGATTCCGCCGGGAGCGGCGGACACCCTCCACTACCTGCTGACGGTACCCAAGGGCGTGACCGAGCCGATCACCATCGAGGCGCGGCTGCAGTACCGGAAGTTCGACACCCTCTACATGAAGTACGTCTACGGCCAGGAGCGGGTGAACGACCTGCCGATCCTCACTCTGGGAGTGGATCGCCTGACGCTGCCGGTGGTTGGAGGCGCAGGGATCGTCGCCCAGCAGACCTCGCCGATCGCCGACGAATGGCAGCGCTGGAACGACTACGGCATCGGGCTCCTGCTCAAGGGAGGCAAGACCAAGGGCGAGCTCAAAGGAGCGGAGCAGGCTTTCGCCCGCGTGGAGGCGCTCGGCCGGCCGGATGGGCCGCTCAACCTGGCGCGGGTGTACCTGGCGCAGGGCACGGTGCAGGATCAGGCGATCGCCGCCTTGAAGCGGGCGGCGAGCTTCAACCCGCCGGCGCCCTCGTGGACGGTGGCCTGGCTCACCGGGCTGACCAACAAGCAGAACGGCTTCCTGGACCAGGCGATCGGCGATTTCAAGGGCATCCTGACCCTCGACGACGCCGAAACGCGCCAGCGGGGCTTCGACTTCTCGCAGGATTACCGGGTGCTGAACGAGCTCGGCGAGACGCTCTTCGAGCGCGCCAAGCTGGAGAGCGGAGCAGCGCGCAAGGCCCGACGGGACGAGTTGCTGGCCGAGGCCGCGGCGCAGTTCGAGCGCACTCTAGGCCTCGAGCCGGAGGACGCCACGGCCCACTACAATCTGGCGCAGATCGACCGGCTCCTGGGCAAGAAGGAGGAGGCGGAGAAGCACCTTGCGCTGTACCAGACCTACAAGCCGGACGACAACGCCCGGGATCGCGCGATCGCGATCGCGCGGGCGGCAGACCCGGCGGCAGATCACGCGGCCGACGCGATCGTGATCTACGATCTCGAGCGTACCGGCGCCTATGAGCTCGCCGATGCCGGGCCTAGCCGGCGGGCGGCGCGGTACGAGGTGGCGCCGCCCCTGCCGGTCGCCACGGCGGAGCTCGGCTCCGCGCCGCTCGTCACCAGCAAGGAGGGAGGGGGGCACCGATGAGCGAGCCTCAGGGGAGCAAGGAGCGGGAGCGCAAGGCTCTCGAGGCGGAGGACCCGGAGGAACTGGTCGCCGAAGACGATGCGGTGATCGGTCTGGCGTTCCGGCGGTCTCTGATGGTGCTGGGGGCTCTCGCCCTGGTGGTGGGTGGGGGCTGGTGGTGGTCGCGCCGGCCGAAGGAGGCGGCGCCGGAGCAGAAGATCGCCCGAGCCGCGCCCGAGGCGGTGGTGCGGGAGGCCAAGCCCCCCGCGGTGCGCTTCGCCGACGGCACGGCGGCCGCGGGGATCCGCTTCGTCCACACCACCGGCGCCTACGGCGACAAGCTGTTGCCGGAGTCGATGGGCTCGGGAGTGGCCTTTCTCGACTACGACAACGACGGCGACCCTGACCTGCTGTTCGCCAACGGCACGGCCTGGCCCGGCGGGCACGGCATCGCGAGCGCGACGCCGGCGCTTTACCAGAACGACGGGCACGGGCACTTCCGAGAGGTGACCCGCGAGGCTGGGCTGGCGGTGCCGATCTACGGCATGGGCGTGGCGGTGGGGGACTACGACGGCGACGGCTGGCCCGATGTGCTCCTGACGGCAGTGGGCAAGAACCGGCTGTTGCGCAATCGCCAGGGCCGGTTCGAGGATGTTTCGGCGGCCGCCGGGGTCGCGGGCTCGGCGGATCAGTGGTCGACCGCCGCGTCGTTTTTCGACGCGGATGGCGACGGGGATCTCGACCTCGTGGTGGGCCACTACGTGAAGTGGTCGCCGAAGATCGACTTCGCGGTGGACTATCGCCTCACCGGGGTGGGGCGAGCCTACGGCCCGCCGAACAACTACGAGGGCACGTTCCCGAGCCTGTACCGGAACAACGGCGATGGCACGTTCACGGATGTTTCGGGGGAAGCGGGAGTGCAGGTGGTGAACAAGGCGACCGGGGCGCCGATGGCGAAGACCCTGGGGCTGGTGCCGGTGGATGCCGACGCGGATGGGCGGATGGATCTGCTGGTGGCCAACGACACGGTGCGCAAGTTCTTCTTCCACAACCTGGGCGGTGGCAAGTTCGCCGAGGTGGGGGAGGCCTGGGGCCTGGCCTACGACCGGGACGGCAACGCCACGGGCTCGATGGGCTCGGATGCCGGGGACCTGGCCAACGACGGTGGGCTGGCCTTCCTGGTGGGGAACTTCGCCAACGAGATGACGTCGGTCTACGTGCGCGAGGAGGCACCGGATTTCTTCGTGGATCAGGCGATCAGCTCGGGGGTGGGCGCTCCCAGCCGGCGGGCGCTGTCGTTCGGGCTGTTCCTCTTCGACTACGACCTGGACGGCCGGCTCGATCTGCTGCAGGTGAACGGGCATCTGGAGCGCGAGATCGCCAAGGTGGATCCGAGCCAGAGCTACGAGCAGGCCGCGCAGCTGTTCTGGAACGCCGGGCCGCAGGCGCAGCCGCCGTTCGTCCTGGTGCCGCCTGGAGAGACCGGAGATCTCGGCCGGCCGGTGGTGGGGCGAGGCTCGGTCTATGCGGATGTAGACGGCGATGGGGATCTCGATGTGGTGCTGACGCAGGCTGGGGGGCCGGCCGTGTTGCTGGTGAACCAGCAGAGCCTGGGGCACCACTGGCTACGGCTGAAGCTCAAGGGCAAAGGGCCCAATTCGGCCGCGATCGGCGCCCGCGTGGAGCTGGTGGCAGGTGGCGTCACGCAGCGACGGCAGGTGATGCCCACGCACAGCTATCTGTCGCAGGTGGAGCTGCCGCTGACCTTCGGGCTGGGGGAAGCGAGCCGGGTGGATTCGGTGACCATCACCTGGCCGGACGGCAGCCAGCAGAAGCTCGGCGAGGTGGCGATCGACCGTCTGGTCGAAGTGCAGCAAGCTGCCTCCTAGGGGAAGGAAGGCGCGACTCGCGCCCCTGCGGTCGCCGGCCTCGACCCGTTCGGGGCGGCTGAGCCCGCGGTGGCTCGGGATAACATCGCTTCGTGTCGGCTTTCTCGCCTCGCCTCAAGCAGGTCCTCGCCTTCGCCGCGGTCTATCTGATCTGGGGATCCACCTTCCTGGCCATCCGGGTGGCGCTCGAGACCTTGCCGGGCTTCGCCATGGCCGGGATGCGCTTTCTGGTGGTGGCCGGGATTCTGTTCACCTGGGCCTGGGCCCGCGGCGATGGCTGGCCGTCGCTCGCCGAGTGGCGGAGCTCGGCCCTGGTGGGAATCCTGCTCGTCGCCGTCGGCAATGGCGCCGTGGTGTGGGCGGAGCAGCACGTGGCTTCGGGGGTGGTGGCCCTGATCGTGGCCACCGAGCCGCTCTGGGTGATGCTGATGCTCTGGCTTCTCGGGCGCGGCGATAGGCCGAGCGGGCTCTCGTTGGTGGGGGTGCTGCTGGGTTTCGCCGGGGCCGCGGTTCTCGCGCTCCATCGCTCGGCCGACGGCAGCACGCTGCACCTACCTTCTTTGCTCGTGGTGGTGGCAGGCTCGCTCTCCTGGGCGGCTGGTTCCCTCGCCGCGCGGAGCTCGCGTCTGCCCCGGTCGCTGCCGCTTTCGAGCGGCATGCAGATGCTCTGCGGCGGGATCGCCCTCAGCGTGATGGGACTCGCCACCGGCGACTGGAGCCGCTTCTCGCTCGCGGCGGTTTCCCTCCGCTCGCTGCTGGCGCTGGGCTTCTTGATCTTCTTCGGAGCCCTGGTGGCCTTCCTCGCCTACAACTTCCTGGTGCGCACCACGGCGCCCACGCTGGTGGCCACCTATGCCTTCGTCAACCCGATGGTGGCGGTCTTTCTCGGCTGGTGGCTGCTCGACGAGCCTGTGGAGAGAGCGACCTTGATCGCCACAGGGCTGATCGTTGTCTCGGTGGTGCTGGTGAGCCTGGCCACCCTCAACCGAGTGCGAGAGTCGGCGTCCTGAGCGCTGCTCGCACAGCGGTTTCCGGGGCCTGGTTGTCGGCGCAATGTCGCTCGCTTGCAACGCGCGACGAGTCCTGCTAGACTGCCGCGCAGTTAGAAAACGGAACCGTCCAAGAAGCCGCAACTCTAGAAGCCGCAACTGTAGTCAAAGCCAGGAAGCTCTCGTCAGACCCTCGTTCCGCCCCCCTCGCCAAGCTCGAAAGCCAAGCAAGATCGCCCGTGGCCTTTTCGCCCAACCAGTTGCCCCCGTTTTCTTCCCAACGAGGTACCCTCCGCGCCTCTTGGCGCGGTAAATGTTCACCAACTAGTAGGTAGGAGTCGTCATGCCCGAGAAGGGAACCGTCAAGTGGTTTAACGATGCCAAGGGTTACGGATTCATCTCCCGTGAAAACGGGCCGGATGTGTTCGTCCACCACACGGCCATCATGGCGGAAGGGTTCCGCACGCTGAATGAAGGGGATGTCGTCTCCTTCGAGGTCGGCGATGGCCCCAAGGGGCCGCAGGCTCGCAACGTCGTTCGCATCTAACCTCGCCCCTCAACCGTTTCGGATCTTCTTGCGCCCCACCGGCCCTGCCGGCGGGGCGTTTTTCGTTGGAACCGTTCGCTCGGCTGGTGCCGGTCTCTGGCTGTCGGCCCGTGCTAACCTTGCCGGCATGACCAGCCATCATCGTTTGTTGCAGCCTCTGGTTCGCGATCGCCGTGACGCCGAGCTTCGTCCGGCTTCGTGGGAAGAGGCGCTCGACCGCGTCGCTTCAGGGCTCGGCACCACCGTCGACCAGTTCGGACCCCGTAGCTTCGGGCTGTTTTCCTGCTCGAAGAGCACCAACGAGGTGAACTTCGTCGCCGGCAAGTTCGCCCGAGCGGTGATCGGTTCGAACAACGTCGACAGCTGCAACCGTACCTGACACGCGCCGAGCGTCGTCGGTCTGGCGACGGTTTTCGGCATGGGCGGTGGTACCAGCTCTTATCAGGAGATCGAGGAGACGGATTGCATTCTCCTCTGGGGCTCGAACGCCCGGGAAACGCATCCGATCTTCTTCCATCACCTGCTCAAGGGGCTGAGGCGGGGTGCGCGCATGATCGCGGTGGACCCGCGCCGCACCAGCTCGGCGCGTTGGGCCCATCTCTGGGCCGGCCTCGATGTCGGCACGGACATCGCTCTCGCCAACACCGTGGGCCGGGAGATCATCGCCTCGGGCCTGGTGAACCAGGATTTCGTGGAGCATGCCACCACCGGATTCGAGGCCTATCGCGCCGGAGTCGAACCCTGGACGCTCGAACGCGGCTCCCAAGTGACCGGCGTTCCCGTGGAGGTGATCCGCGACCTCGCTCACTGCTACGCCCGGGCGCGCACCGCCACGCTGTGCTGGACACTCGGCATCACCGAGCACCACAACGCGGTGGACAACGTGCTCGCTTTGATCAACCTGGCCCTGCTCACCGGCCATGTGGGGCGTTGGGGTTCCGGCCTGAACCCGCTACGCGGCCAGAACAACGTGCAGGGCGGCGGCGACATGGGCGCCCTGCCGGATCGACTGGCGGGCTTCCAGCACGTGGAAGACGACGCGGCGCGCGCCCGCTTCGACCAGGCCTGGGGAGTGACGGTGCCGCCCAAGCGCGGCTGGCACCTCTCGGCGATGTTCGATGCCATGGACCGCGGCGAGCTGCGTGCCCTCTACGTGATCGGCGAGAACCCGGCGCAGTCCGAGGCGGACCAGCATCGCTCCGAGAGGCTGCTGCGCGGGCTCGATTTCCTGGTGGTGCAGGACGTGGTGGAGACCGCGACCAGCCGGCTGGCCGATGTGGTGCTGCCGGCGGCTTCGGCCTGGTGCGAGAGCGAGGGCACAGTGACCTCGAGCGAGCGTCGCGTGCAGCGGGTACGCCGAGCCGTGGCCCCTCCCGGCGAGGCCCGCGAGGACCTCGAGATCCTCTTCGAGCTCGCCCGTCGAATGGGCCACGATTGGGGCCGGCCGGATGCCGAGGCCGTGTGGGACGAACTCAGGAGCCTCTCCCCGATCCATGCCGGCATGAGCTATCGCCGGCTCGAGGAGCTGGGCGGCCTGCAATGGCCTTGCTACGACGAAGCGCATCCCGGTGAGCGCTTCCTCCACAGCCGCCTGTGGGAAAGGCCGGTAGTGGGGCCCAGGGCGCCTTTCCATGTGGTGGAAGACGAGCCGCCGGTGGACCGCCTGGATGCTGAATTCCCGATCCGCCTGACCACCGGTCGCCGCCTGGCCGAGTACAACACCGGCGTGCAGACGGGTGCCTACGCCTCGCCGACCCGGCGCGGCGAGACCCTGGACATCTCGCCTGAAGATGCCGAGCGCTGGGGTGTGCGCGAAGGTGAGCGGGTGCGGGTACGCTCACGCCGAGGCCAGCTGGTGGTGCCGGTGCATGTGGACGAGGGGCTGCGCCCGGGGCTCACCTTCATGACCTTCCACTTCCCCGAGCAAGTCGCCACCAACCATCTCACCATCGATGCCACCGATCCGCGCAGCGGCACGGCGGAGTTCAAGGCGGCGGCCATCGCCGTCGAGCGATTGGAGGCCTGAACGGAGTGGATCTCCATCTGGGCAAGGAGCAACCCAGCGCCGAGGAGCGGGCCGCGGTCGACGCCCTGCTCGGTCCGCCCGCCTCGGGCTGGGATGGCGGCGACAGGGTGGCCGAGCGAGATGGCCGGGTGGCGGTGGGAGGGCTCGCTGCGGCCAGCCACCGAGACCAGCTTCTGCCCGCTTTCCACGCGGTGCAGGATCGCATCGGCTGGGTGAGCCCGGGCGCCCTGCAGTACATCTGCCGGCGCCTCTCCGTGCCACCGGCCGAGGCTTGGGGAGTGCTCACCTTCTACCACCTCTTCGCCACCGAGCCGCGGCCCCCGGTGGTGGCTCATGTCTGCGACGACCTCGCCTGCCGGCTGGCCGGCGCCGAGGGCCTCTGCCGCGAGCTCGAAACCCGGCTGGGAGCTGCGGGTAGCGCCGGCCGCAGCGGCGTTTCCTGGCAGCGCAGCCCCTGTCTCGGCCAATGCGAGCGGGCTCCCGCGGTGCTGGTGCTCGGCGCCGGAGCGGAGCCTCGAGGCGAGGTGCTGGCGCCGGTGGCCGCGGTGGC
>CALMKX010000368.1 GCA_937867335.1 uncultured Acidobacteriota bacterium | reverse complement strand
CGCGCGCTCGGCCGCCGGCGCGGCAGCACCCTCGCTCGCGAACTGCCGGGCCCCCTGGGTGCTGCCCTGCGGGCGCTCGGCCACGAGCAGAACGCCACGCTGTTCATGACGCTGCTCGCGGCTTTCGGGGTGCTGCTCGCCCGCTTCACCGGCCGCCGGCAGGTGGCGATCGGCGTGCCGATCGCCAACCGCGGCCGCCGCGAGCTCGCCGGCATGGTGGGCTTCTTCGTCAACACCCAGGTCTACCCGCTGGCCCTGGGCTCGGAGGCGGGCTTCGCCGAGCTCCTGGCCCAGGTGCGGGGGCTCGCCCTGGGCGCCTACAGCCACCAGGATCTGCCCTTCGAGCAGCTGGTGGGCGAGCTGCAGCCGGAGCGCGACCTCCACCACTCGCCACTCTTCCAGGTGATGTTCGCGTTCCACTCCACGGCCGGGCTCGAGGACCAGAGGCTGGCCCTGGGCGAGGTGGAAGCCCGCTCTCTGCTGGCCTCGAGCGGCTCGGCCAAGTTCGACTGGACCCTTTCCGTGGCCCAGCGAGGAGAGCGGCTCACCGCCGCCATCGAATATCGCGGCGACCTCTTCGATCGCAGCACCGTCGAGCGGGCGCTGCGCGCCTACCAGCAGCTGCTGGAGGCCGCGGCTGCGGCGCCCGAGCGGGCCATCGGGGAGCTCGAGCTCATGGCGGCCGCCGAGCGCCAGCAGTTGGAGTGCGAGTGGAGCGATCGCGAGCGGTCGCTGCCCTGGCGAGGCTCCTTGCTCGAGCCCTGGAGCGCTCAGGTGGCGCAGCACAGCGACGCCGTGGCGGTGGTGGAGGGGGAGGAGCACTGGAGCTACGCGGGTCTCGACCGCTGGAGCAGCGCTCTCGCTGCCCGGATATTTGCCCAGGGTGGCGCGGCGGGTGAGTTCGTGGGCCTGCTGGTGCGGGGAGCACTGGCTCTCTCGGCCGGCAGCCTGGCCATTCTCAAGGCGGGAGGCGCCTACGTGCCGCTCGACCCGGGTTACCCGGCGGAGCGCCTGCGCTTCCAGGTGGGCGACGCCGGTCTCGGCTCGGTGCTGTACGAGCGCGGCCTCGAAGCGGTGGTGCCGGAGACCGCGCGAGGCGGGATCGAGATCTCGGCTGCCGGGCCGGCAATGTCTCCTTTCGAGCCCATCGAGCTGGGAGCAGGAGCCCCCGTGTACATGATCTACACCTCGGGCTCGACCGGCCGGCCCAAAGGGGTGGTGGTGTCTCACCGGGCGGTGATGCGGCTGGTCTTCGAGGGCGGCTACGCCGAACTCGGCCCCGGCGACCACGTGGCACGGGCCACCAAGCCTACCTTCGACGTTTCGACTTTCGAGCTCTGGGGAGCCCTGCTCACCGGTGGGCGGCTGGTGGACCTCGAACCCGGCCTGCTGCTCGCCCCAGCGGCTCTCGGCGAATGGCTGGAGCGCCAGGCGATCGAGGTGCTCTTCCTCACCACGGCGGTTTTCCACCAGGTGGCTCATCTGGCGCCTGCGGGCTTCGGCCGGCGCCTGCGGGAGCTGCTCTTCGCCGGTGAGAAGGCCGAGCTCGAGCCCACGCGGCAAGCCCTGAGCCGCCGTCTGGCGGCAAAGTTGGTGAACGCCTACGGCCCCACCGAGGCCACCACCTTCGCCACCGCCTGGCAGGCGGTGCCGCTCGGCGAAGGGGCCACCTCGGTTCCCATCGGCCGGCCGATCGGCAACACTCGCTGCCGGGTGGTGGACGGCCGGGGCGAAGCTCAGCCGATCGCCGTGGCGGGCGAGCTCTGGCTCGGCGGCGAGGGCGTGGCCCAGGGCTATTGGGGGCGTGCGGCCCTCACCGCCTGGCGCTTCGTGCCGGACGCCGGCTCGACCGTGCCCGGAGCCCGCGTCTACCGCACCGGCGATCGGGCCCGCTGGCTCGCCTCAGGAGATCTCGAGTTCCTGGGCCGGGCCGACGATCAAGTGAAGATCCGCGGCTACCGCATCGAACTGGGAGAGGTGGAATCCGCCCTGCGCGACCAGCCGGGAGTGACCGAGGCGGTGGCGGTGGTCTGGCAGGGGGGCGAGGGCGACCGCCGCCTGGTGGCCTACGTGACGGGTTCCTGCCAGAGCTCGGCGCTCGCCGCAGGCCTCGCCGGCCGGCTGCCCTCGTACATGCTGCCGGCGGCAGTGCTGGTGCTGGACCAGCTCCCGCTCTCCGCCCATGGCAAAGTGGACCGCCGGGCCTTGCCTGCCCCCTTCGCCGGCAAGGAGGCCACTGCGGGAGCGGATTCGGTGCCGCGTGATCGGGTGGAGCTCGAGCTGGCCCGGCTCTTCGAAGAGCTGCTGGGAGTGCGCCGGGTAGGTCTCGGAGAGAGCTTCTTCAGCCTGGGCGGGCACTCGCTGCTGGCGGTGCGGCTGTTCGCCGAGATCGAGCGCCGGCTGGGCAGCCGGCTGCCGGTTTCCCGCCTCTTCGAGACCCCTACCGTCGAAGGGCTGGCAGCGGCCGTTCGCGCCGGGGCGAGCCGCGTCGAGGAGCCCCTCTGCGTGGCCCTCCGTGCCGAAGGCTCCGGGCGGCCGATCTTCTGGCTGCCGCCGGCGGGTGGCCAGGCCTTCCGCTACTACCCGCTGGCTCAGAGCCTGGAGCCCCCCGCCTGGGGGTTCCAGGCGCCCGGCCTGGACGGTGGCAGACCCCCACTGGGCTCGATCGAAGAACTCGCCGAGCTCTTCCTGGCCGAGCTGCGGGCGCGCGAGCCCCACGGGCCTTACCGTCTCGCGGGCTGGTCTTTCGGCGGGGCGGTGGCCTACGAGATGGCTTCTCGGCTCGAGCAACAGGGCGAGGCCGTGGAGCTCCTGGTGCTGATCGACACGGTGATTCCGCGCCTCCAGGAGGAAGCACCGAGGAGCCCCGGAACGGCCGATCTGCTGGCGGCGTTCGCCCGCGAGCTGGGCCTGCCGGCCTTCGATCCGTCGGCCCTTTCGAGCGAGGAGCCGGTCGCGACGCTGATCGAGCGCTTGAGACCGCGGGCGGTGGCCGCCGGCTGGCTGCCCGAGTCCCTCGACGCCGGCCGCCTGCAGACGCTCTTCGAGGTTTTCGCCCTCCACGTGCAGGCTCTGCTCGCCTACCTGCCGCCGGCCTATGCCGGCCCGCTGCGGTTGGTCCGCGCGGCCGAAAGCGCCGCCCGCTTCGCCGGTGCGGCCGGCTGGGAGGCGGTGGCCTCCGGCCTGCTCGAGGTCGAGACGATCGCCGGGGAGCACCACACGCTGCTTTCGCCGCCTCAGCTTCCGGCCGTGGCGGCGCTCTTCCGGGGCTGGCTCGCGGAGCTCGATGCCGGCGATGCCTCCCCCTCCCCACGACCCCAAGGAGCTCCCGCTTGAAGCTTTTCGCCTTGCTGCTCAGAACGTCGCCCCGGAGCCTGCTGGCAGCGCTCCTGCTCGGCCTGCTCTCGGGCCTCGCCTCGGTGCTTCTGCTGGTCGCCATCCACCGGGCCCTCACGCTCAGCCAGAGCGGAGCCAGCGCCTCCCAGCTGGGCTGGTACGCCCTGCTGGTGGTGGCGGTACCCCTGCTCGGGGGCGTTTCCAGGTTCTGGCTCATTCGCCTTGGCCAGGAGGCCCTGTTCCGGCTCCGGCAGGGCCTGGTGGAGCGCATTCTCGCCACGCCGCTCGCCCGCCTGGAGCAGGTACGGAGCCCGCGGCTGCTCGCTGCGCTCACCGAGGATGTCAGCGTGCTGGGCAACGGCGTGGTGGTGCTGCCCACGCTGGCGGTGAACCTGGCGATGATCGTGGCCAGCCTGGCTTATCTCGGCTGGCTCTCGCCGCGGCTCTTCCTGGGGCTCGCCGCCGGGCTGGTGCTGTCGGTCGCCTCGTATCGCATGATCCTGGCCGCCGGGCGCAGGCGGCTCGAGCGCGCTCGCGACCAGCACGACGTGCTGATGGCGCGCCTGAGAGACCTGATCCAGGGGCTGCAGGAGCTGCTGATCCACCAGGGCCGCCGGCGCGAGTTCCTGGTTGCCACCGCGGCCACGGCAGACGGCCTGCGCTCGTTCAGCAGCCAGGCGCATGGGCTCTTCAGCCTGCTCGCCGGTTGGGGTCAGCTGGTGTTCTTCGCCCTGCTCGGATTTCTGATGTTCGGCCTCGGCCGCTGGCTCGGGGCCTCCACCGGCGAGATCACCGGCTATGTGCTGCTGTTGATCTTCCTGCGTGGCCCCTTCCAGATCCTGCTCAACCAGCTCCCGGAGCTCAGCCGGGCTACGGTGGCGCTCTCGCGCATCGAGGCGCTCGGCCTCGGCCTCGAGCCCCAGCCGCTGCCGGCGGCCGGCGAGGTGCCGCCGGCGAAGTGGCGGCGCCTGGAGCTGCGGGGTGTGAGCTTGAGCTACCGCGAGGACGGCAACGCCGAGAGCTTCCGGCTGGGGCCGGTGGACCTCGAACTCGAGCCGGGAGAAGTGGTGTTTCTCACCGGTGGCAACGGCTCCGGCAAGACCACGCTGGCGAAGCTGCTGCTGGGCCTCTACCGGCCCGAGAGCGGCGAGATTCTGCTCGACGGCTCGCCGGTGGACGACGCGAGTCGAGAGAGCTACCGGGCCTTGTTCAGTGCCGTCTTCGCCGAGTTCCATTTGTTCGATCGTCTCTTCGGCATCCCTCCGGAAGGCCGTGCCGAGCAGGCTACGAACTGGCTTGCCGAACTCGGGCTCGGCTCGAAGCTCAGCCTGGACGGCGACCGCTTCTCCACCTTGGCCCTCTCCCGCGGGCAGCAGAAGCGCCTGGCGCTCCTGGTGGCCATGCTGGAGGACCGCCCGATCTACGTCTTCGACGAATGGGCCGCCGACCAGGACCCGGCCTTCCGCGAGCGCTTCTACCGCCAGCTGCTGCCCGAGCTCAAGGCCCGCGGCAAGACGGTGGTGGCCATCACCCACGACGACCGGTACTTCTCCCTGGCCGATCGGCTGCTGCACCTGGAGGAGGGCCGGCTGAGCGTGGTGCGCTGAGCGAGGGTGGGGTTCCCGCTCCGGCGCCCCGGCTCCCTGCTGCTAGAGTCCCCCCGGTGAGCGGGCAGCCCCTCCTCCTCGGCATCGAGACCTCCTGCGACGACACCGCGGCGGCCGTGGTGGACGGCCGAGGTGCCGTGCTGGCCTCGGTGGTGGCGAGCCAGCTGGCCCATCGCCCCTACGGTGGCGTGGTGCCGGAGATCGCCTCCCGTGAGCATCTGCGCAATTGGCCGGCGGTGCTCGCCGAAACCCTGTCTCGGGCCGGGCTGACCTTGGCGCAGGTCTCGGCCGTGGCGGCCACCCGCGGGCCGGGTCTGGTGGGCAGCCTGCTGGTGGGCCTCTCGCTCGGCAAGGCGATGGCGTTCGCGCTCTCTCGGCCGTTCTTCGCGGTGCACCACCTCGAGGGTCACCTCTACTCGCCGTTCCTCGAGACCCAGGGCGCCCTGGCGCGGGAGATCCCGGAATCCTTCGTGGGCCTGGTGGTCTCGGGAGGGCATACGGCGCTCTACGGTGTGAGCTCGGGCCCGGTGGAAACCCTCGCCGAAACGCGCGACGACGCCATCGGCGAGGCCTTCGACAAGATCGGCAAGCGGGTGGGGCTCGCCTACCCGCAGGGCCCCCGGGTGGACGAGCTGGCCGAGCGGGGGGATCCGGAGCGCTATGCCTTGCCCCTGCCGGGCAACACGGACCAGGCCCTGGATTTTTCGTATTCGGGGCTCAAGAGCCAGGCCCTGCTCGAGGTCGAGAGGCTGGAACGGCAGGGCGTCGCGAGCGATCTCGGGGCGGCCCTCGCCGCCGGAGAGGAGCCGCCGCAGGCGGTGATCGACCTGCTCTCGAGCTTCCGCGCCGCGGCGGTGAAGCAGGTGACGAGCCGGCTCTCGAGCCTGCGGCGCCGCAAGCTGCGCTTCGCCACGCTGGCGGTTTCCGGCGGCGTGGCCGCCAATCGCCTGCTGCGCCGCGAGCTCGAGAGCTGGGCCTCGGGGCACGACGTCGAGCTCCACCTGGTGCCTCTCGCCTACTGCGGGGACAACGCCGCCATGATCGCCCACGCGGCGCTGTTGCGGCTGCGCCGCGGCGAGGGCGGGGACCCCTTCGACCTCGACGCCTTCAGCCGCGGCCCGATCGGCCCTTGATCTGCGCGCTCAGGGCGCCCGGCAGCCGGCACCCGGGCTGCTCTTGCCGGGGCGGGGCTGCGAATCGAGGTAGCAGGCGAGGTCCCAGGCCTCCTGGGGAGTGAGCTCGCCGCCCGAGCCGAGCGGCATATTGGCGTGCGCGAAAGCGGCGAGCGTGGCCGGGCTCGCCATGCCGGCGGAGGCGTTGAAGGACTGCGGTCCCCACAGCGCCGGGCGGAAGTAGGTGTCGCTCGGGTAGCGGCCCTGGCCGTCCAGGCCGTGGCAGAAAGCGCATTTCTGCAGGAAGATGCTCGCCCCGCGGGCCGGCTCGCCGGTGTGCGCCGCAACCGGCGGGAAGCCGTTCGCCGGGTTGCCGGAGTGGTTCTTCTGCCAGCTCTCGTCCAGCCACTCCATGTAGAGGATGAGCGCCCGCATGCGCGGGTCTCCGTCGCAGCCCCCTTGCGCCGCCGGGGCTCCTGGCGTGCACAGGGCTGCGCCGTTCAGGCTGCGCTCGAAGCATTGGTTGATCCGCGCGGCGAGCTTGGCAGTGGCCGGGTAGTCGTACTTCTTCGCCATGCCCACCCACCAGGCCGCAGCCGGGTCGCGGCCGCTCGCCAGATGGCAGCTCCCGCAGTGCAGCCGTGCGCTCACGGCCGGCTTGCCGAGGAGCTCGTAGGTGGCGCCGGCGAGAGCGGCACCGCGCAGCACGTCGTTCCAGTGTTCGCGGTCCCAGTCGCTCTCGGGCTCGGCGGGTGCCGCGAGCACTTCGCGGTTGGGCAAGGTGGGAGCGGCGTCGTTGAGGGTGAAGCTGAAGTCGGCCGAGACGAAGCGATCCGGCCGGGCGGTGCGGGCCATGGCATGGCAGCCCATGCAGCTCGAGCTTTCCTGGATGAACGTCTCGAGCGTGGTGTTGCCGAGAAGGGGCGGCACGGCGTCGAAGACAGTGGCGGGCTCGCTGCCTGCCGCGGCAGGCCTCAGCGGCCACTGCGTGTTGATCAGTTGGTAGTGGCTGAAGGCGGTTTCCGCGATCGCGTTCTCGATGGCGGTGTTGAGCGCCGCGAGATTGTCCACCGCCTGCTCGGGGGCGTTGCAGTTGGGCTCGTGGGCCGGGATCGGAATCACCCGCGTCACCTGGGTGGGCTCGTGGGCCGGCGTCTGTCGGTCGGCCTCGCAGCTGTCGCAGCGGGAGTCGAAGAAGGTGGGAGTGAGGCCGGCGACGTTGTCGATCTGCTCGAAAGTGGACCAGAGCCACTGCGGCGCGCTCGGCGTCTTGGCCATGACATGGAAGCCGGCCAGCCCCATGGGTCGCCGCCGGCAGGCTTCGGGCGAGCCGTCCGCCGCGGCCTCGCAGACGCAGGCGTCGGCAACCAGGAAGCGGGAGGATTGGTCCGTATCGACCGGCACCCAGGCGGCCTTGACCAGGATCGCGCCCGGTGGGAAGGCGAAAGAGCCGAGCTCGGCCTGCGAGCGGGCATCCCAGGCACGGGCCGAGACCACGGCGTCGAAGGCCGCCCGGTTCATGCGGATCTCGTAGCGCACTAGCCGGCCGCGCTGGTCGGTCAGAATGGGCGGCAGGGAGCCGTCCGCGGCGGTGGGCTGGATGGCGGAATCGAGCACATCCTCTACCTTGGTGCGCCGTACCAGCAGCTTGGAGGCTCCGACGCAGCTCGGCGGGATGGGCTCGGGGTCGTTCCAGCCAAGTGGCGGCAACGGCTCGCCGTGGCTCTGGCGGAACACCTCGGAAACCTCCTTCCAGGTTTCCCACACCCGCGGCCCACGAGCCCGAAGCGGCTCGTCGAAGGCGGGCTCCCCCCGCTTGTCGGGGATCGCCGGCCAATTGAGGGCGAGGAAGGTCTGCCAGGAGAAGAGGTCGGCCGCCCGCTGGCGCAGGTTGCGGTTCGGCTGGGCGAGGCCGCCTTCGACGTCCGCCGGCTGGTCGCAGCTCACGGTCACCGGCCGAAGCGGTGCGCCGCAAACCTCGGGCAGTTGGACCGCCCTGCCCTGGCAAGGGTCGCTTCCGGTGGTGGGACCTTCGGCTCCGGCCGGCAGCAAGGTCAGGAGTGCCAGGCCGAGGGCCCAGCCGCTCGCTTTGTGCATGGTTTGGCTCCTCTCGGCAGCGGAGCCTACGCCCCACGGCTGGAGCGGGCAAGGGAGCCCTCGAACCGCTGGCGAGGCGGTCGTTGGCACCCGCTGCTACAATTCCCGATCGTGCATAAGGGGGAGTCCATGACCGTCTCTTTTCGTTGCTCGCCGTTGCTCGTCTTGTCCCTGGCCGTCGCGTTTTCGGGCACTCTCGGCTCGCCGGCCGGAGCGGCCACCAGCTGCTTCAACTTCAGCTGCGCGACCAGCTGCAGCCCCGGTGCGCCGGCGGCGATCTCCACCCTGATCGACTCGAACCAATTCCCGGCCGGTGCGACCACTCCGATCGCCTTCGTCGATCCCAACGACGGCCGGACCCGCCGGCTGATCGCCACCCAGCAGGGCGAAATCCTGGTCTGGGAGGGGGAAAGCGGCAACATCCTGGCCACACCCTTCCTCGACCTGCGCAGCTCGGCGGGAGGGCCGGTGGAGTACGGCGGCGAGCGCGGCCTGCTGTCGATGGTGGCCGACCCGAACTACGCCACCACCGGCTTCCTGTACGTCTACTACACTCGCCGCAACTCCGGCGCCGGCACCCTGGGCGACATCGTGGTCGCCCGCTACCATCGCTCGGCGGCGAACCCCGATGTCGGCGATCCGGCCTCGGCCACCACCATCCTGGTGATCGACCACCCGGCGGACAATCACAACGGCGGCCAGCTGGCCTTCGGGCCGGACGGCTTTCTCTACATCTCGGTGGGCGACGGCGGGGGCGGCTGCGACGACAACGCCGGGGCGGCCGGCGATGGCCAGATCAACACCACCCTGCTGGGCAAGATCCTGCGCCTCGATGTGCGCGGCATCGACCCATCGGCCGGCCCGCCGGACGACTGCGGCGTCGGCACCGGCAACTACATGGTGCCTTCCACCAACCCCTTCTTCGGCCAGGAGCCGGCCTGCGACGAGGTCTGGGCCCTCGGCCTGCGCAATCCCTTCCGCTTCACCTTCGACCGCGCGACCGGCGATCTCTATCTGGGCGATGTCGGCCAGAACAAGTGGGAGGAGATCGACCTCAAGCGCGCCGCCACGCCGGCGCCGGTGAACTTCGGTTGGGTGTGTCGCGAGGGTTGCGAGACGGCCGGCAACGACGAGTCCTTCTGCTCGACCACCGGCTGCCCGGTGGACACCGGCACCAGCTGCCAGTTCCCGCGTACCACCGGCGGCTACTGGGACCCCATCCTCTGCCATCACAACGGCGGCTGGTCCTCGATCATGGGTGGCTACCGCTACCGGGGAACCCGTGTGCCGTCGATCGACGGCGAGTACCTCTACAGCGACGCCGCCTGCGGCCAGATCTGGAAGACCACCGGCCTCGACCCGACCGCTCCCTCGACGATCACCGCCTCCTGCTGGGCGAGCGGCTTCTCGGGCACCTACGGCTTTGCCGAGGACCACCTGGGTGAGCTCTACATCGTGCTCGGCGGTGCCAGCAGGATCGACTGCATCCACAACGGCCAGGGCTGCTTCTGGGCCGGCTGGGGCGGCATCTTCTCGGACGGCTTCGAAACCGGCGACACCGTGCGCTGGACCCTCGGGCCCTAGCCGTGTGAGGCCGGCGGGGCGCCCGCCACCGGCAGGCGCACCGCGGGATCGCCCAGAACCACGTAGCCGCGGGCGTCGTAGCAGGCCGTCGACAGGATCGCCAGGCGTGCCCGGTCGCGAAGCGGCGCGCGCTGGAGGCACCGGCGCTCGGCCTGGAGCAGCCCGAACAGGCGGCCGTAGCGGCGGTTGAAGGCATCGAGAGCCAGGCCCACCGGCGCTCCGCGCAGTAGGGCGCGGAGCGCATCCCGGAAGGTACCGAGCCGGCTCCGGCCGTCGAGGCTCAGGTAGGAGTAGGCCCAGCTCAAGTCGATGTGGCTCACCACCGCGAGGGCTCCCTGGGCGAGCAGGCGCTGCGGCAGATAGCCCACGAAATCCCGCTCGGCGAGCGGCCTCTGCGGGCCCTGGGGGAAGCTGCTCAGGCGAGGTGTGCCGGCGCCGAAACAGCCCACGTGGAAGACCACCATGCCGTCCAGCCGGGCTTCACGGGGCACGTCTTCGCCGCTGAAGAAGAACTGTCGTGGCACCGGGCCGCCGTTCCAGGCTTCCGGGCCGGGCCAGTCCTGGCAAACCATGGCGCCCTGGCGCCGGCGCTGCACGGGGTGACCCTCGGGATAGAGCATTCCGTGGCAGGAGCTGAGCAGCAGGAGCGGGCGGTCGGAGTCGAAGCAGCCGGCCAGCTTCTCCTTGGTGGCGTTCTCCGCCAGGTGGGAGTCGAAGCGCCAGCCGAGGGCTCGGGCTTCCGGTGCGAGCTCTTCGGCCAGAGGCTCGATCAGCCAGCTCCTGGCCTGATTGCTGCTGGCATCGCCGGGGTTGGCGGGAGCGAAGAAGGCGCCCCTCGGGCTGCCCGCGGGTGCGCCGGTCTCCCGCGCCACCACCGCGCGGGCATAGGCGGCGTAGTCCTCGGGCGCCCCGAGGTCGAGCCTGCCCACGGCATGGTGGATATCCAGCGTGCTCTGGAAGTCGAAGGGGATCACCTCCGGCGAGGCCACCAGCAGCAAGTAATAGGGCAGGCGATCGGGATCGCAGCAGAGCACCGAGGCGGCGTGGCGTTTGGCGAAATCCGAGGCGGACTCGCCCGGGCGGTACTCGAGCTCGCGATAGCGCAGGCCCTGCGACACCTGCCTTTTCCGGTGCGAGAGCAGCTCGGCCAGGGCGCGGCGGACTTCAGGCGGGGTGCCGACGGGGAAAACCACCCCCCAGCCGGCCTGCGAGAGGTCTTCCGGGAGAAAGGGCCGAGCTCCGAAAAGCCGGCCCACTCCTTGGCGGATCGAGGCGCCCAAGTTCAGCTTGGAAAGCAGGCCCCAGCCAGCATGGGCCAGGTTCTCGGGGTCGAAGGGCGAGGAGGGGTCCGGGTTCTCGGTGAGCAGCGCCTCGAGCTCGCTCGCGGACTCCGGGCGGCTGTCGAGCGGACAGCTGAGCTCCTCGATCCGGTGAGCGAACTCTTCCCGGCTCATCGGCTGCAGAAGGTAGCTGCCTGTCTCACCGTCGAGGGCGTTCGACCACACCAGGGGGAGAGCGCGGCTGTCCGCAGCCATGGCTCTAGGCTCCACTCGGGCCGGGCGGGAGCTCCGGGTTCAGGGGCTGGTCGTCGTCGTGAGCCTTCTCGGAAACCGGGGAGGCGAGGTCCGGCCGGGCCCGGAGGCTGCGCTTCTTGGCACGCCGGCGGGAGGCAGGGGCAGGGTGCGAGGTGGGTAGGGTCGGAGGGTCGGAGAGAGTTCCGGAGTAGACCATCGGGGATCTCCTTTTCGAGCCTCTCGGCTCAGAGAGTCAGGGTTTCTGCCCTAGATAGAGCTGTTCGGCCCGAGAAGGTTTAGCGGCGAGGGCGGGAAGTCCTCGTTCGAAATCCCGCCACTCCCCCAGGAGCTCGAAACCGGCCCAGTAGTGCGGCTGGGACCAACGAGGGTCTCGAGCCAGGGCGAGCTGGGCCTCTCTCAGGGCCGACGGTGGCGAGCGACCTTCCACCAGCAGGCCGCGGTAGAAACGGCGCATCAACTCGGCGGTGGAGCGGTCATCCACGTCCCACAGGGAAACCAGGATCCGCAGCGCGCCGGCGTAGAAAAAGCTGTGCGCGAGCCCCAGCAGACCCTCGCCACGAACGCTCTTGCCGAGTGCCGTGTTGCAGGCCGAGAGCACCAGCAGCTGGACCGGTAGCCGCAGTTCGTAGATCTCGAAGGCGTGGAGCAGGCCGTCGCTCCGCGGCCGTCCCTCCGGGTCGAACAACGAGAACGCCAGCCTCGACAGCTCCGGATGCTCCTCGTCGAGCTCGCCGTGGGTGGCGATGTGGAGGATGCTGTAACCCGCCAGGCGCGGGGATTCGAGCTGCTGCCGGTGGGCGTCGAAGCCGAGGGCCGCGAAACGCCGCGCGCCGGGCACCAGCTCGAGGATGGCTGCCGCCTCCTCGCCCGCCCAGGGCAGCCGGCGGTAGGGGCCGGCCGTGGCCGGGGCGCCTTTCCCCCGAAGGCTCGCCAGGCGAGGGTCCCCGGCCTCGAAGACGGGATCCGCCACTACGGCGAGCAGCCCGGGTGCGGCAGGGCGCAGCTCGGCTTCCCGGCGCAGTTGGCCCAGGATGGAAGCCGAGGGGAGGGTGACGAGCTCGTGGTGGAAAGCGAGCGGTTGATCTGGGGCGAGGGGATCCGGCAAGGCGGTGAAGGGCAGTCGGTAGAGGGCGCCGTCCGGCACGATCACCAGCCGCGAGTGAGCGCCGATCGCCCGGGCGGCGGGGCCGAGCAGGGCGCTCCCGAGGGCGGCAAGCTGGTCGCGGGTGCGTTCACGGGCCTGGCGACGGTTCGCCACTGCCGCTTGATGAGCTTCGAGAGCCGCCGCCTCGAGGCGGGAGCGCGGGGGCAGCGTGTAGGAGGCGAGGCCGCTCCGACTCAAGGCCCAGAGGTGACTCTCTCGCTCCCCGAGCCGGTACTCGAGGAGCAGCGTGTCGGCGTCGAGCAGCCGGCGCTGGATCTCGCGGGCCGAGAGAGTTCGGGCCGGACTCGCTACCGCGGGGCCCAGCCTTCCGAGCTGGCGGAGCAGCTCGGCCTGCTGCTGCTCCAGGGTGGCGGCTCGCGACCGGGAAGCCTCGTCGCCCGCGAGCTGCACCAGCTCGAGCTCGAGGGCCGTGACTCGACGCCCGAGGCTCTCGGCCGCCGAGGTATCGGCAGCTGGCGCAGTTCCTGAGCTTCCCCTCCGGCTGGCCAGAAGCTCGAGCAGGGCGCGCGCCTTGGCCCGCTCGGCGAGACCGAGGGCCTCCTGTGGGCGGTGCGCTTCTTCTGCGAGCTCGATGGCGAAATCGTAGAGGCTCTGCTGGGTGGCGAAGAAGGAAACCCGCAGCTCGGCACTGGTGGCGACGCGGCTGCGCAGGTCCTCCACCAGCTCGAGCGCCTGGTCCAGGTGGCGGGCTGCCGCGGCGCTCGCGCCCCGTTATCACAACGCGCAGCTCGGCGACCTCATTGTGCAACGCGGTTCCGGCGCGACGATCTTCGACTTTGGCAGCTGGAGCAGTCCCATGGCGTCGCGCAGCAACCCCGACGGTACGGTATCTTTCATCACTACGGCGCCCACGCTCGAGGGCTTCGAATTCCTGACGAACCCGCGCAGCGCCAAGCGCAGCCTGAGCATCCGCGATGGCGAACACGACTTCCTTTTCACGGAGACACCCTGAATGCCTGACTTCATGAAGACACGCCGACTGGCAGTGCCGGTGCTGGCGTTCGCAATGACGGCCGCCGCTGCGACCGAAGCGCCATCTGCCGCGTTGTACGGATTCGCGCCAGGCGACGCCGCCGCGCAGCGCGCGCTGGAGGCGAAGTTCGACGCGTCACTGAGCGCTGCCGACCAGCGCGAATGGATGAAGCACATCGAGGCCCGCCTGAAGGCCCTCAAGGACCCGAAGAAACTCTACGTCGGTAAGAAGATCCGCATTCCGGTGATCAAGTGATGGACCCCATGGCGGCCCAGTCGGTGGGCATCTCCTGACGACCCCGGCATCCAACCAGTCGACCGCCATGGACCCGCAATCGCCTTCCCCGCCATCGTCGGGTGCCCGTCCGCCGTCCGCCGGCGGCCTTTGGTCGCTGCGTCGCCTGCGGCAACTCGCCGGTCGCGGCCCGTACCACCTCGATCTCGGCCGGCGTCACCACCACCGGCACCAGGTCCGGGTCCGGGAAGTAGCGGTAGTCGGCGGCCTCCTCCTTGTGCCGCTGCACCTCCGTCCGGCCGCGGG
>CALMKX010000367.1 GCA_937867335.1 uncultured Acidobacteriota bacterium | reverse complement strand
GCGGCGTCGCCGACCGCGACTTTCTTTATCCCCACAACGCGAAGCCGACAGTGGTGCTGTTCACCCAGAGCCGCCCGCTCCGCGACAATCCCTATGCCGCATCGGGGGTGAAGGTTATCACCGTCCCGGACATTCGCTGGAAGCGGCGCGACATCAAGAGCACGAGCCTGCTCGGCCAGGCGATGGGCAAGCAACAAGCGAAGCGCAAAGGCGCCTACGAGGCGTGGATGGTGGAAGACGGCTTCGTCACCGAGGGCACGTCGTCGACCGCTTTCATCCTCGATGCGGCCGGCGTTCTCCGCACCCAGCCGCTCGGCCAGCACATCCTTCCAGGCGTGACCCGCCGGGCGGTGATGCGGCTTGCCAAGGAACGCGGGATCGGCATCGAGGAGCGGCCTTTTACGGTCGCCGAGGCGTTGAAAGCACGCGAGGCGTTCATGACGGCGCCGCGGGCGCGGCCTGCCGGGTCGTGGGCTCCGCGGGCGGCCCCAACCGCTCCAGCCGGCCCTCGAGGTAAAGACTCCGGCAGAGGCGGCGCTGCACCTTGCCGCTGGAGGTTTTGGGCACCGTGCCGGCACGCACCAGCACGACGTCCAGGGCCTGCACATCGTGCTCCTCGGAAAGGGCGCCGCGAATGGCGGCCACCGTCGCTTCGCCGTCGAGCTGGGCCTGGGCCCGCGCCTCCACCTCCTGCACCACCACCAACCGCTCTTCTTCGTCCAACTCCACGGAGAAGGCGGCACCGCCGCCGGCGCGCAGGCCCGGGCAGGCCCGCTCGGCGGTGAGCTCGAGGTCGTGGGGGTAGTGGTTGCGGCCACGCAGGATCAGCAGATCCTTGAGCCGGCCGGTGACGTAGAGCTCACCGGCGGCGTCGAAGAAGCCGAGATCCCCGGTGCGCAAGTAGCGCCGCTCGGCGCCCTCCAGGCGGGCGCCGAAGCTCTCCTCGCTCGCCTGCGCATGGCCCCAGTAGCCGGCCACCACGCTGCCGCCGGAAACCCAGATCTCCCCCACCCGGCCCTGCGGACAGGGCGCGAGCGTCTGGGGGTCGACCACCCGCACCTCCTGGCCTCCGGAGCCAGTGCCGCAGGAGACCAGCTCCCGGGCGGCGGCGGAAGGCTCGGCCGGCACGGCGTGGTCCCGCTCGAGGCTCGAGGCGTCCACCGCGAGGGTGGCCGGGGCCCGGCCGGCCGTGCCGCCGGTCACGAAGAGCGTGGCCTCGGCTAGGCCGTAGCAGGGGTAGAAAGCCTTCGCCTCGAAGCCGCAAGGGGCGAAGCCCTGGGCGAAGCGCTCGAGGGTGGCGGCGCGCACCGGCTCGGCACCGTTGAAGGCGAGGGTCCAGCTCGAAAGATCGAGCCCCTCGCGCTCGGCCGGGGGCACTTTGGCCAGGGTGAGCTCGTAGGCGAAGTTGGGGCCGCCGCTGGTGGTGCCGCGGTAGCGGCTGATCGCCTCCAGCCAACGGCGCGGCCGCTGCAGGAAGGCGAGCGGCGACATCAGCACGCAGGAAGCGCCCACGTAGAGGGGCTGGAGCACGTTCCCGATCAGCCCCATGTCGTGGTAGAGCGGCAGCCAGCCCACCACCACCGAGCGCTCCGACATGGCGAAGGCCCGGCGGATCATCTCCTCGTTGTGCAGGAGGTTGCCGTGGGTGACCATCGCCCCCTTGGGCTCGGCGGTGGAGCCGGAGGTGAACTGCAGGAAGGCGAGGTCCTCGGGGGCCGGCCGATGCTCGCGCCAGAGCTCGGCGTCGCCCTCGGCGAGCTCCTCGGTGGCAAGCCACTCCAGCGTCTCGATGCCGGGAACCTCGCGGGCCAGCGCCTCTCGGCTCTCGGCGAGGGCCCGGTGGGTGAGCACGAAACGAGGCCTGGCGCTGCCCAGGATGGAGCGCAGCCGCGGCTGGGGCCGCCCCACGCGGGGCGGGTAGGCCGGCACCGCCACCACCCCGGAGTAGAGGCAGCCGAAGAAGGCGCGAATGAACTCGAGCCCCGGCGGATAGAGCAGCAGGGCCCGCTCGCCGAAGCCGGCTGCGGCCTGAAGGCGGGCGGCGATCGCCCGGGCGCGGCGGTCGAGAGCGCCGAAGCTCGAAGCCTCGGCCTCTTCCTCGCCGTCGCGGAGGAAGGCCAGCCGGGAAGCGCAAGCCTGCTCCGCCCGCTGTTTCAGGATAGTCGTCAGAGAGTCAGGGGTCGAAAACGCCAAGCAGGAAACACCAGTCGCCGTTGTCGGAGCACTGTGCTCGGACTGAGACAGAGTTTATCTCAAGATTGATCTGAAGTGCTTCAATTTTTTCTGCGCATAGCTAGGAACGCAGTCCGATAATCCAACTCATGCAAGTCAAGGTATGAGCTCGGACCACCCTCCCAATACGGAAAACCGCCGTCCCAGAGGCCAAGCAGCGGCAGGTGAGATCTCCTTCGAGGTCGCGGCAGTAGGTGGCGGAGGCGAGACCTTCCTCGCTTCCGTTCCCTCGAGGAGGCACCCATGCCCCGCATCTCTTTGGCTTTCGCCCTCCTGGCTGCGCTCCTGGCGCTAGCCGGAGGTGGCCATGCCGCCGGCGCCCAGCTCAGCTACCAGGACGTCCAGCACGCCTGCGTCCACAACCTCTACGACAAGCAAGAGCAGCTGCTCGACGAGCTGATCAAGTACCGCATCCGCGATTTCGAGTTCGATATCCACCCGGTGGGAGACACGTACTGCGGCCCGAACGCCAGCTGCCCGAGCGTGCCGGATTGGTTCATCTACCACACCATGGGACAGGTGGGCCGCAACCTCTGCTCGTTGCGCGACGCCCTCTCCCTGCTCAAGGCCTTCCACGACGCCGTGCCCGCCCACGAAGTGATGACCGTCCACCTCGAGCTCAAGGGCTGGGGGCTTTCCCGCGCCACCTTCAACTGCTACTCGCCGGACGCCCTGGACCAGCTGATCGTCGACACCCTGGGCCGGGCCAACGTGTTCACGCCCGCGGACCTCCTGGCCACGACGCCTGGAGCCACCACGCTCTTCAAAGCCGTGGGCAACCCCACGGTGGCAGGTGCGCCGCCCTCCGGCACCTGGCCCAGCGTGGACTCCCTGCGCGGGAAATTCCTCTTCGTGATCCACCGCGAAGCCGAGATCGCGCACTACATGAGCCCTTCGCCCCTGGTGCGCGCAGGCTTCGTGATGCGCGAGACGGGCTGGCAGAACAACGCCGATGTGGTCGCCAATCCGAACGTGCTGTTCTACGGCGAAGTCGACTCGCCCAGTCGCGCCAGGGAGCTCAAGAACCTCTTCCCCGGACTGATCCTGCGCAGCAACGAGCAAGACGACCAGGCCGGCTTCGAGAAGGCTCAGGCAGTGGGGATGAATTCGATTCTCACGGAGAAGGTGAGCCCCTACCTCGACTCCTGGGTGAGAACCGCCAACTCCCGCCTCTACCCCTTCGGCCGGGCCGGCCTCGTGGGTTCCGCCGCCTTCACCGACGCCTCCGTGGCCCTCAAGCAGGAGACCGGCGGTCTCTTCGAGCTCGACACCTACTCGGGGGACCTCGACGGCACCTCGGACTCGTTCGCGTTCGCTTTCGCCACCTCGCCCCTGCCGGCGCTGGACGTCTGGGACTCCATGGTCGCCACCACCAGCAACGGCTCCGTGCACGCCTGGGGCAAGGGGCTGCTGATGGCCCGCGAGAGCCTGGATCCCGAGTCCCCCTACTTCGCCATCGGCCGCGCCGCGGACGACCACGGCCTCTTCCTGCAGTACCGCTCTCTCGGTTGCGCCGGACCCTGCGGCACCGCCCACGAAGACCTCGGCGGCTTGGCCGGCTTCGACGAGGAGAATGTCGCCTTCCTGCGCCTGGCGATCAGCGACACGCCTGCCAGGCCCGGCTGGACTCGCTTCCAGGCCTTCGTGTCGCTCGACGGCGTGAACTACCTCCCCTTCTACCGGACCCTCGACCTCCAGGGCAGCTTCAGCCGGCGAGGTCTGGCCGCGAGCTCGCTATGGACCAAGGACCGCGACTCGGACTCCGAGGCCTTCTTCTTCCAGGCGGTGCGCCGCAACGGTGCCGCCCTGGACGGCAGCATTCTCAGCACCACCGGCATCCCGGCACAGAAGACCCTGGCCCGGCTCACGGACTTCTCCTTCCGCGCCGACTGCAGGGACCCCCGCGAGTGCCCGCCGCCGCGGTAGAGCACCCGGCGGCCGGCTCGCTACAGGCAGATCCGGCCGCCTTTCTACAGCCCATCGAGGTTGCCGATCAGGAGCGTAGCCCCCGGCGGCAGGGCGAGCTCGCGGCCGAGGCCCGCTGCCGGGCCGGGGCCCTGGGGCAGGCAGCTGAGGTAGCGGCCGGTGAGCACGCAGAGCTCGGCTTTGCCGTCGCCGTCGAAGTCCGCCAGGGCCGGCTGGCTGTCGCTCGAGCCGAAGCGGCGCTCGAGGGTCGCCCCCGACCAGCTGCGGCAGCTCCAGCGGCCGGCCGAGAACAGGCAGAGGTCTGCCCGGCCGTCGCCGTCTACGTCTCCCAGCAGAGGCTGCGCTCCTCCCTCGCCGAAGCGCATCTCGAGCTCGGCCACGCCGCCGTCGTGGCCGGTGTCGCAGCCCAGGTGCCGGCCGCGGTAGAGGCAGAGGTCCGCTCGCCCATCGCCATCGACGTCTCCCAAGAGAGGCAAATCGCCCGCCCCGCCGAAGCTCTCCCGGCCCTCGAGAGGCCGGCCATCGTGGTCGAGATCGCAGGCGAGCTCGCCGGCTCGGTACGAACAGAGATCCGCTCGGCCATCGCCGTCGAAGTCCGCGAACAGCGGCACCCCGCCCAGAGCCCAGCCTGCCCTCTGGCCCACCTCGGGAGCCCCACCGCTACCACCGAGGTCGCAGGCGAAATCCCCCCCGGCGAACCAACAAACCTCCAGCCCCGGCGAAGCCGAGAAGCGCCGGGCGTAAATGTCGTAGTTGCTGTCGTGCCCGGCCTGGTTGGCGCTCGCCCAGGCGGCGAAGAAAGTGCCGTTCGAAGCGAAGGCCACCTGGGGGCCAATCTGGTCGTTGAACTTCTCCTGGTTGAGGTAGATCTCGTTACCCACCGGAGTGCCATCTGCCCGATAGAGACGCGCCTTGGCGTCCCAACGAGCATCGGTCTCGTAGGTCGGGTCGTAGCTCGACCAGGCGACCACGAAGTTGCCCTGGGCGTCCATGGCAACCGCCGGAAATCCCTGGTCGGAGAGGGTGATCTGGTTCACTCGGAACTCGGGACCGAAGGGAGCTCCGTCCGAGCCGAACCGTCGAGCGTAGACGTCCAGGAGCCCATCCTCTTCCGAGTAGCGAGACCAGGCCACCACGAACCGACCGTCCGGTGCAGCGGCAACCGAAGGAAGAGAATTCGCCGCTCGATTGAGAAGTCCGAGGGCAACGGCTTCTCCCAGGGGTTGACCCGAACTGGA
>CALMKX010000366.1 GCA_937867335.1 uncultured Acidobacteriota bacterium | reverse complement strand
CCCAGCCCTGATCGGCGGCCCGGACCCCGTTCGCCGCCCGTCGACGGCCCCGCCGCTCAGTCCGCCGCCTCGTCCGCCTTCGTCTGCCGCCGCACGGCGCGCTCGTACGCTTCCGACAAGAGCGGCTTCACCGCCTCGAACGTCGCCGCGCTCGGGTTCAGCACGCAGACCCACGACTGCGGCGCGTACACCGGGTGCGGCATCAGCTGGTCCAGCGTCGTGAAATCATGCCCCGTTTCGACGAAGCCGTTCGGGCCGGCGATGGGCGCTTCGTGGCCGAACAACGTGCGGTACGTTGCCCTGCTGACGCCGATGTTCAGGCGGAACACGGACGGACGGTTGAGATTCGAGGCGGTGTCGTAGGCGTCGTCCTGCGTCCCGAGCGTGGCGAACGGCATCATGCGGTCGGCGCCGTGAAAGAAGAACGTCCAGCCCTCGATGCCCTGCGACTGGACGTCGTCGAAGGTCGCGGTCAGGTAGGCGGCGATCCCGGCCTCGTCCACTGTGATCCTCCTGGTGACGGCGCCGCGGGCGGACCGTGCCCTCGGCGCGCCGACGCGCAAGGATAGCGGGCGGCCGGTGGACCTACCGGCGCCCCTCCGAAGTCAGGGTCGGTGGATCGGAGCGGGCTAGATGTGGCCGGTGGGGAGGTTGTCCTGGCGTAGACGGTGGAGGGTGTCCATGGGGGTGGCCCAGTCGAGTGCGCCGTGTGATCGGTGGTGATTGTAGAAGTGGGTGAACCGGGTGTAGGTGCGGGTGCGTTCGGCGTCTGAGGTCCAGGCTCGGATGTAGGCCCATTCCTCGATCAGGATGCGGTGGAAGCGTTCGATCTTGCCGTTGGTCTGTGGCCGTCGGGGTCGGGTCTTCTTCACGGTGGTCCCGGTCTGGGCACAGGCCTGGGCCCACTTGCGCTTGTAGCAGGCACCGTTGTCGGTTAGGACCCGTTCGCAGGTGATGCCGTGCTGGGCGAACCAGGCCACGGCCCGGTGCCAGAACCCGACGGCGGTGTCGGCGGTCTCGTCGGTGTGGATCTCGGAGTACACCAGCCGGGTCCGGTCATCGAGGGCGGTGTGGATGTACCGGTAGCCGACTCCGGCATGTCCACCAGTAGGTCCTGGGCCCCGGCCATGGATCCGCCAGCCGCCCCCGTTGGGGATCCCGGCGATCTTCTTGACGTCGACGTGGATCAGCTCACCAGGGCGTTCGCGTTGGTAGCGCACAACCGGGCCGGGATGGGCCCGGTCTCCCCGGTCAAGGCGTCCCAGGCCAGCCCTGCGGCAGATGGCTTGCACGGTGGAGGCGGCCAGGCCGGTCTCATGCGCGATGTGGTCGGCTCCCCACCGGCGCCGACGGCGAAGGTCCAGGACGCGTTTCGCTACCAGTGGCGGGGTCTGATTGGGTGAGTGATGCGGGCGGCTGGAGCGGTCCTGCAGCCCGGCCGGGCCCTCGGCCAGGAACCGGTCACGCCACTTGCGGACCGTCTTGGGGTCAACCTGGAACCGTTCAGCTGTCATCTCGATCGTCCAGCGATCGACGAGGACACGATCGACCATGCGGCGACGACCAGCCGGGGTCAGCACAGCGTTGGGGTGCTGGGTTCTAGCGTGTGACACGAGCCCTCCGGTGTCGAGGAGTGAGTTGTGGAAGACCCACAGCCTCACCCGGAGGGCTCACCTCACTGGTGGATCACCCCAAACCCACCCGCCAGGGACAACGTCCCCGCTCGTCACATCTAGAGCAGGGGGGCCTGCGGGTCGAGCCCGAGCAGCTCCACCAGGCCGTTGAGCTTCCTGCCGGTGGGTGGCTTGGGCTGGGCGAAAACCGGGTCCACCCAGTAGAGGAACTCGCCAGTGATCCGCCCGGAGCTGGCGTCGAAGCGCAGCAGCCGGGAGGGGCTCGCTACCTTGAAATCGGCTTGGGGCTCGTCCTGGGCCAGGGAATTCTCGAGGCCGGCGAAAAGGAAGCCGCCGTCCGAGGTGAGCGTCAGGGCTTCGAAGCCGAGGTTGTTGCGCACTCCGCGCTTGCCGTCCGGAGTCGGCAAGTAGTAGCCCGGCAGCAGCAGCTCTCGCCGCACCAGGCCGTTCGGGGCGTATTCGCGGATGAAAGGGGGAATTCCGTCTTGAGCGCGACCCTCGGACGAGAGAAAGAGGAAGCCACCTTCCGCTTGAGCCAACCCTTCGGGGTCCACGGTGAGCTTGGCGAAAGGCTGGTTGTCGGTGTTGCGCAGCGTGACCAGACCGGTCACTTTGACATCTCCGTCCTCGAGCTTGCCGTCCTTGAAATCGATCGTCAGACGGTAGAGGCGAGCCGGCGCCCGCTCGCTGCCGTCGTCGGAGAGGGCCAGGTAGGTGGCGCCCGCTCCGTCCCAGGCCAGAGCGGAAAGGCCGCCCACTTCGGTGTCTTTGAACATCAGCCCGTTGGGCAAGCGGGCTTCCCCCAAGAACTGCAAGCTGCTGATGCTGGCGCCTTCGGCTGCCCGGCCCGCCACGAGGGCCAACAAGGCGGCAGCGAGAAGTAGACGCGATCTGGCCATCCGGATCCTCCATCCCTGGAATTGGAGAGCAATTGTCGGCCGCAGGCTGGCTCCGGCCAAGCTGGTTCCGGCGGAGCCTATGCGAGAACTGCGCCCGGGCGCGCACACCCGGCTCGGGAAGCCTCAGGGTGCGAAGCTCTCGAGCCAGCCGAGCTTCTTCGCCTGCTCCTCAGCCGGCGTCAGGTCCCGGGCGAAGCCGGTCAGCGAATCCGCCCAGGAGCCGTAGATCGGATTGGGAATCACTACCCAGCGAGTCCCCCAGTGGTCGAGGAAGGGTTCGACCCCCTTGCTGCGCTCGGCGGGCGCCACGCGATTGCCCGAGAAGAAATCCCCGAGATCGTCCCCCACCAGCAGGATCACCCGGTAGCGGTGCGCCACCTCGGCGCGCCGGGGGCCTTTGTCCGAGCTCTCCCAGCCGGGGTGGAGGCCGCGGGTGAGCACCGTTTCCTGGCCCTCGACGAGGGGAAAGCCCAGGCGGCGCAGATTGGTCTCGGTGGCCGCGGTAAGCTCCTTGGCCCGGTTGGTGACGTAGAAAACGGTGACGCCTCGGCTCGCCGCGTACTGCAAGAACTCGAGGGCCCCCGGCACGGCCCGGGCTTCGGCCGCCGTGCACCAGCGCTGCCAGCTCTCGGCGCCGAAGCGTTCCTGGCGCTCCACGAGACCGGCCAGGTAGGGCGTGTTGTCGAGCACCGTTTCGTCGGCATCGACGATCACCGCGGGCGGCAACTGCTGGTAGGGCTCGATCTGCTCGAGCGCCGCGGTCCAGGTGTTGTCGTCGAGGCCGGCGTCCAGGGCCTGCCGAGCCAGCCGGTAGGCTTCGAGAGCGATGCCGCGATACTCGACCGAGGTTTGGATCCAGAGCAGGCTGTGCAGACTCTCGAAGCCCGCGGAACCCGTGGGAGACGAGGGCGCCGGTGCTGCTTTCGAGACCTCCGGGGGGCTCGTCGTGGCGCTGGCGATCGGCTGGGCCGGCACCACCGGCGGGGCCGGAGCTACCGTGGCGACAACGGAGTCGCCCGCCTTCACCGTGGCACAACCCCAAGAACCGAGCAGTAAGCCGGAGACAGCCAGAGCTAGCGTGAATTTTCGAGTCATGGCGATTCCTCTTCTCTCCGGCGCCCTATTTACCACAGCTCCGCAAGAAGCCGAACGCCTGATCGGGCGGGAGCGGCGGACGGGAGCCTCGAGACGCCCCGTCCGCCGCTGCTTTCTCAGTCGCCGCCCAGGGCCGAAGTCTCGGCCACAGCCGGCAACCAGCCACCCGGGAACTCGAAGATCGTCCGCTCGCCGGTTGCCAGATCGCTCACCGTGAGACGGTGGGCGAGCGTGGTGAGGCCGGCGTAGAAGAGCCAATAATGCCCATTGAGGGGCCGGCCGTCGAGGATCTTCAAAGCGCCTTCCAGGTTCTCCGCGGCGTAGAACCGGCTGTAGCCAGCGAGATCGCCGTCCGGGGCGAAGGTGGCCGGGCCCGGAGCCGGCCCGCCGCGGACCTCGATCTCCGCTGCGAACCGACCGCCCTGGAGGCAGAGGCGGGTGGAACTGGGCTGGCAGGCTCCGGAACCCCGGTAGCCGGGCGGGGCCTTGCTGCGGTGGGCGAGAACCTCCGCTGAGCTCTCCGCCTCGAGGGCGCTCGGCCCATCTCCCAGCGGAAAGGCCGCCGTGTCGGCAACACCCCGCAGCAGCCCGCTGACCTGGCTGTAGCGGATCGAGGTGCGAGTCTCCGTGTCGGTGAGGACCAGGTTGTATTCGCGATCCGACAGCGCGTTGGCGAAGAGCCAGAAGTGGCCGTTGATCGCCCGGCCGTCGAGCAGCTTGAGAAGGAGCTCAGGGTTGTCGGGGGCGCCGAGCCAGAAGGTGCCGCTATTCGGGCTCAAGGCTCGGCCCAGGCCCCGGTCGAGCGGCTGCGGCGGCTCCCCGGGCCGCCGGCGCAGGCTTCCGAGCAGCAGCTCGGCCCGGAACCGACCCTCGCCCAGGCAGAGGTCGAAGGGAGATGGCTGGCAACCGCTTGGCGCCGAGAGGGGCAGGCTCCAGACCTCTCGTCCGGTCATCCTGTCGTCGGCCACGAAGTAGAGCCGGTCCCCCATCGCCAGAAGATCCAGGGGCTGCGAGGAGGCCGAGCCTGGAGCGATGTCCTGCACCAGCCGGGTGCCTTCGGCGCTGCCGTCGCTGGTCCAGAGCTCGTCGCCCAGGCGCGGGTGGGCGGCGGCGAAGAACACGCGGTCTCCCACTGCCGTGAGCTGGCGGATCCCCGCCGACTCCGGCCCGGGCACGAGGTCTTTCACGAGCACGGTGCCCTCCGGACTGCCGTCGCTCGCCCAGAGCTCCGAGCCGTGCTCGGCGTCGTCGCCCACCAGGAAGAGCCGATCGCCCACCACCGCGAGCAGTGGGTTGCTGTTGAAGTCGCTGGCAGTCAGCTGCGGGTTGCGAAAGCGACGCACGAGTCGCGTTCCCTCGCTGGTGCCGTCGCTGGTCCAAAGAGCCAGTTCGGAATCGCTCTCGGCAGTGAAGAAAGCCAGCCGGTCGCCGAAGCGGGTGAGCCCCGACGGGCGGCGGAGCCGGTAGCCGGGGTCGATGGCATGGAAGAACTGGGTTCCGCCCGGGCTGCCGTCGGTGGACCAGAGCTCTTCTCGGCCGTCGGGCCGGAAGATCTCGAAGTAAAGCCGGTCGCCGAGCGGCGTGAAGCGGGGGTCCACCTGCGCGGCCAGAAAGCCCGAGTCGGGAGCCAGCCGGAGGGTGCCCTGTTGGGTGCCATCGGTGCTCCAGAGCAGTTGGGAGCTGGTGCCTACCTGGCCTGAGGTGAAGTAGAGGCGACCCCGCCACGCCGTGAAGAAGGCCGCGCTGTGGGCCTCGGGCGGCAACACCACGCGCGCGCCGGTGCCCGTCGGCGTGCCGTCGGTGGCCCAGAGCTCGATGCGCGCAGGAGAGGCGAGGTTGAAGGCGATCGGGAAGAACAGCTCTCCCGCCAAGAGCACTGGACTGCTGTAGGGCAATGCCCCGACGGGCAGGTCCGTGAGCTGGACGGCTCCTCCCGGCTGCGAGCCGAGCCGGAAGAGGTTGAGCGCTCCCGACCCCGAGTCGCGCAGGAAGTACTCTGCCGCGCCCGGACTCTGGCAGGAGTAGCCCAGGCTGCACAGGCGAAAACCGGTCTCTTCCAGCACCGGCTCCCCTCCGCTCACAGAGCTGAAGATCCGGAAAGAGCCGCTCGCGACCGCCTGGAAGATCAGCCGCTCCCCCGCAGAGCCGAAGAGCGCGGGAGGGGCGAGGCCGGTCAACACCGGGCGCAGCACAGCCAAGAGTTGGGTGCTCTCCGGCGTCCCCGCGCTCGCCCAGAGCTCGCGGTCGAAATAGAAGGGCGCACGGTTGAGGTTCGCGGCGAAGAGCAGAGAGCCCCCGGCTCGACCCAGCCAGCCAGGGCCTGCCGAGTCGAAGAAAGGCGTCGGGTCGAAGGGCGCGGCAGAAGGCAGGTCGGTGACTCGGCGCAAGCCCGGCGCTTCTGCCCCCACCTCGTAAAGCTCCTCGCCCAGCCCAGGCCTTCTGCCGAGCAGGAACAGAGCATCGCCCAGCCGAGTCAGCCGGCGGCTCTCGCCACAGCTCCCCGGGCAGGTCTCGCCCACCAGCTCCACCTGCTCGCCGTCGGTGCGGAAGAGCTCTCGGCCGGTCTCGGGGCTGCTGCCGAGGAAATAGACCGACTCTCCAAAGTTGACCAGCGGCTCCGAGTGGTCGATGCCGAAACAGGGCCCGGGACAGAGGTCCGCCAGCCGGCGCAGGTTCCGCCGCCGGCGGTCGTAGCGCCAGAGCTCCGCGCCCGCGCCGTCGCCGTCGGCGGCGAAGAGCACGGCGTCGCCCAGCTCGGTGATCTGCTCGAGCCGGAAGATCGGGCTGAAGGGGTTCGGGTTGGTGAAGCTGGTAAGCGCGCGAGTGCCCCGGACCGTGCCGTCCGAGAACCAGAGATCGAAACCCTGCCGGCCCTCGCGGGCCACGAAGTAGACCCCTCGGTCCGTGGCCCGGAAGCCGCCGAAGCGGTCGAACGCGTAGGCATCGGTGAAATGCGTGACGGGCCGCGTGCCCTGGGGGGTGCCGTCGCTCACCCAAACCTGGATGCGGTGGCCCGAGCGTGCCAGAAAGAAGATCTTGCCCGCCGCCGGGGTGAGCGGAGAGAGGACGCGATCCAGCTCGGCGATGGTCCGCGTACCGGCCCGGGTGCCGTCGCTCACTTGCAAGGGCTGGCGAGGGAAGGTCAGCAGCGTGCGAATGAAGAGACGATCCCCCACCGCCGCGATCTCGCCGCCGTTGGCGGCGATTTCGGGTAGCAACGGCGTGCCAAGCGGCTGGGTTCCAGCGGCAGTACCGTCGCTCGCCCAGAGCTCGGGTGGGTTCTCCCCTCGGCGCGCTGCGAAGACCACACGGTTGCCGAAGGTGGCGGCGAAGCCGTAACCGAACACCGGCGCGACATCGTTCGGGCCGATCTGCCGAGTGCCTCGCACGGTGCCGTCGGTGACCCACAGGGCGAGGCCGCTCGCGGTCTCGTTGGCGGAAGTGAAGAGATAGCCACCGGGGACCCTCCCCAGCAGGCTGCCGGAAAACTGCGGGAACTTGAGCAGAACCTCGGTGCCCGCACGGGTGCCGTCGCTCGACCAGAGCTCGCCGCCGGGTCCGCTGCCCTGGGCTACGAACAAGGTACGAGAGCCCAAGCTGATGAAGCCCATGGGGTTGGCATCCACAGCCCTCGGGCCGTCCTCGGGAAGCGGGGAGAGAAGGGCGAGCCTCGAAGCCAGGCCGGGGCCCTCGGCGAAGGCTGCCGCTCGAGCCGCGAGGATCAGCATCAACCCGACTCTGCAACGCCTGCGGCTCAGAGCACTGCAGTTCATGAGGATCCGAAGGCGAGGCAACGGCTTGACGAAAGTCATCGAGAGTTCCTCCTCATCGGTGCAAGGCGCTGAAAAGCTCTGCGGGCCTTCACGGGCAGGCGCACTTTCTCGACTCCGGCGTTTTCGGAGTCCATTCCTACCACAGACCAACCAGAAAATGCCATTACAGCCTGAAACAAATTCGCCTTGTCGTGAGGAGGAGTCGATAACTCTCAGGGCTCACGCCGAAGCGCCGGACCCTCGGTGAGCAGCGCCCAACTGGCAACGGCCCGAAGGGCCTGCGGATCCTCCAGCACGCCGTCATGGCTGGCCCCGGGTATGACCACAGCCTCGGCTCGAGGCAGCCCTTGCAGGAGCGCAGGGTAAGCCTCGGGCAGGAAGGCCTCGTCCTGGCCGCCCACCACTACCAGCAGCGGTGCGTCTACCGCCGCCAGCGCGGCTCGCGCGTTCTTGGGCGCCATGCTCTCGCTTGCCCGGAAGGAGTAGGAACGCAGCGGCAGCTCCGGCGGCAGGTTGAAGAACTCCGTGCGCAGGCCGTTGAAGGCGGTGATGCCCACAGCGTTCAAGAGCTTCAAGCCGAGGATCCGCGGCAGGTTGAGGCGCAAGAAGTCCGCCCCGGCCGGGTCGGCCCCTGGAGGTGGCTCATGCCGCGTGCTAGGGGCGTCCCAGCCCAGGTACGGAGCGAAGAGCAGATAGCCCTCCACAGCGGGAGCTCCGCGCAGCTGGGCATAGCGCAGCGCAATGCCCCCTCCCATCGAGTGGCCGGCGAGGATGAGCTGGCGCTCGGGCTGGGCCGCCCGCAGCTGGGCGATCACCTCGGCCAGATCCGCCTCGTACTGGCCGATAGAGTCCACGTCTCCGGGCGCCCCACTCGAACCGCCGTGGCCTCGCAGGTCGAGCGCCACGACCTCGGCATGGGCCGCTTCTCGCAGCAGTCCGGCCGGACGGTTGAGCAGCAGGCTCGAGCCCAGAAGGCCGTGCACCAGCAGCAGGGTGCGCTTCGCCTCCGGGCACTCGAGCTGTTGTGCCGACAGGCGGGTTCCGTCGCGGAGGTGGAAATCCCGGTGAGCGGCCCCGTAGGGCTGCTCGAAACGCCGGGCCAGGGCGGCGAGCTCGTCGGCCGAGGCCGCGGGGAAAGGACCGAACTCCGGATCACCCCAGAGCACGGCGAGCAGGCTCGAGAAGAAGGCCAGGCTGCCGAGCCCGGCAAACACGAGCAGGGTTCGGCGCAGCCATCTCCAGGGCCGAGAACGAAAGGCTGGATTCATGGGAGGGTCTCCTCGCCGGGCGAACGCACCCTCTTCAGGACCCTCCGACCGCGGGGGGCCCTTCTGGAGAGAGCGCGCCCGGCGCTTCGATGTCTAGAGGTAGTCGGTCTTTCGAGACTGGAAGTAGAAGGTCAGCCCCAGCAGCAGAACCACCGCCGCCGCCTCGGCCCCGAGCACCGCCAACAGCTGCGGCCGCCAGTGGAGAGCGTCGCCCTGGAGGTCGGCCGCCACGGTGGGCAGATGGGACTCCCAGTACATCAGGGCCTGCACCAGGAGGTTGCCCACCACGATTGCGGCGATCGTGAAGCCCAGGGACTCGCTCACCACGGCCACCGAGAGCACCAGGCAGTAACCGGCGAAGAGCTCGCCCAGGACGGTCAGCGTGAACGGGATCAGGCCGTCCGGCAGCGAGGCCCGGCCGGCGATCACCGCCACCGCGCCCACGGCCAGGGTGCCCCAGGCCAGGCCGAAGATCAGCAGATTCGCCAGCAGCTTGGCGAGGGTGTACTCCCGCGCGGAGATCGGCAGGCTCATCACGAAAGCCAGGGTGTGGTCTCGTCGCTCGTGGATCACCGTCACCATGGTGAGGTGGATGCCGATCGAGATCAGCACGGTGATCAGGGCCACGCTGCCGGCGAAGAACGCCAGCTCCCCGCCCTGGGAAACCAGGCCCAGGGAAAGCAGGCCGAGCGCCACATAGAGCACGATCGGCCAGCGGTTGAAGTACCAATCCTTGTACACCAGGCGCTGCACCATGGCGGTGTTCATGCGGCGGCTCCTTGCCTTCTCCAGGCGACTTCGGCGAGGAAGATCTCCTCCAGGCTCATCGGCTCCACGGCCTGCACTCGGGCCCCGGCCTCACGGTAGGCCTCGGCCATCTCCGGCTCGAAACAGCGGGTGGTCACCACTGCCAACCGGCCGCTGCTCGCGTCCAGGCGGGTGCCCGGCAAGGCCGGCAGGGAGCCTCCCGCGGGGAGTTCCAGCCGCAACCGGCGCCAGCGTTCGAGGAAGCTCTCCTTGTCGGCCGAGTCGAGCACCCGGCCGCCATCCAGGAAGGTGATCTGGTCCGAGATCTGCTCGACGTCGAGGGTGTTGTGGGAGGAAAACAGAATCGTGCGGCGCTCGTCCGCCAGCACCGCCATCAGTTCCCCCAGCACTTCCTGGCGGGCCACTGGATCGAGCCCCGTGGTGGGCTCGTCGAGCAACAGCAGCCGCGGCCGTCGCGCGAGCGCCAAAAGCAGAGCCGCCTTGACTCGTTGCCCGTGCGAGAGCCCCTTGACCCGCTGCTCGGCCTTGAGATCGAAGCGCCGCAGCAGCGCCTGGGCGTAGGCCTCATCCCAGCCCGGGTAGATCGAGGCCACGAAGCCCATATGCCAGGCCACGGTGGCCGCGCCGTAGAGCCGCAGATCCTCGGAGACGAAGCCCACCTCGCGCTTGGCCGCCACCTGCTCGGCCGGGAGCGAGTGGCCGAGCACCCGGACGCTGCCGCGATCCGCGTGCACCAGGCCCATCAGCATGCGGAGCGTGGTGGACTTGCCCGCTCCGTTCGGGCCGATCAGGCCCAGAATCTGCCCCTCCTCGAGCTCGAGGTCGAGGCCCTCGAGGGCGAAATGGCGATAGCGCTTCGCCACCCCTCGGAGTTCGATGGCCAGCGAATTCATTCTTGCTCCTTTCGTTGTGCGGTCTGTCGGCGCGAGCAGGCCTCCTCCAGCCGGTTCTGCAGCTCGGCCGGGGAGAGCCCGAGCTGGGCCCCCAGATGGGCCACCTGATCGAGCGCACGTTCGAGATCCCCGGCGAGCAGCCGCGCCCCCAGACCCGCCTGGGCCGCCACTTGCGAGCCCTTGCCCTGCTGGGTGACGATCACCCCTTCACGCTCGAGCTCGAGGTAGGCGCGCTTGACGGTGATCACGCTCACCCGCAGATCGATCGCCAGCTGGCGAATCGACGGCAGCTCATAGCCGGGAGGCCAATCCCCCAGCGCCACCCGCTCCCGAATCTGCTCCTGGATCTGCTGGTACATCGGCCGGCCATCCACCGGCGAAACTACCAGCCCACCGTGCATCTCCATATACTGAGTATACACAGTTGGTAGTGGCTGTCAACCCACTCGCCCGTCGCTAGAGCGGACCCGACTCCCGCAGGGCTTCGGTGAGCCGGTAGACCGTCGTCGATGGATTGAGGCCTTCGCCGGAGGGATCCAACTTGCGGGCTCGCTCGGCTGCCACGGAGTACCCGCTAGCAAGGAGATCGAAAGGCAGCTTCTTGTCGTAGCCGGGAAGATGCGTCCGCAGGCGGCGGCAGGCCTCGTCGACGGTCAGATGCGCCTGGCAGACTTCGAAGTGAAGCAGCGCCCAGAGCTCGAAGCAGGGGTTGGAGATCAGCAGCTCCACTCGGCCTCGACTCGCCAGGAGGCTGGCCTCTCGGAGCTGCTCGGCCGGCAGATGGTCGGCGTCGGTCACGCACCAGACGCGGTCGAAGCTGTCCCGGGCTTCCCTCTTGCGCCGGATGCCCTGGCGAACCATGGTGAGCGCTCCGCCCGAACAGGACTCCACCGCGAGCACGGCCTTGCTCCGCGATCGCCAGGCTCTCAGGTACTGGCGCTCGGTCACCCGACCCTCGCACAGGACCAGCCAGACCGGCCTCGGCTCCAAGAACGGGCGGCGGCGCCGTAGAGCGGCCATGCTCAGCCCTCCGAGTCGAATCGAAGACGAGGCAACCCGCCATACCTCCCGAACAAGTAGCCGCGCTCCAAGTTCTCTTCTTGCCGTGGCTTGAAGTCCGAGAGCGGGAACAGGCGGGCTTCTCCGGCCGCGTTCTTCTCGGTCAGCCAGACTTCGTCTCGGTGCAGGGGGGCCGCGTCTGGCACGTTGCCGAGCAGGCTGCTGTCGTGGGTGTTGAAGATCAGCTGGGCCCTTCCTGGATTGCGCGACGGATCCTGGAAGAGCCGCACGACTTCCCGCACCAGATGAGGGTGGAGGCTAGCGTCGAGCTCGTCGACACAGAGGACTCCTCCGGTCTTGAGGCTGCGGAGAACGGGCCTCAGCAAGCCGAACCAGGCGAGTGTCCCTTGCGACTCGCGGTGAAACGGCAACCAGAACTCGCCTCTTTCACTGCGATGGGCAAAACGCAGCTCACGGGGCCGCGGGTGACTCGCCGCCACCCTCAGTGCCGAGGCAGCACCAGCTCCGAGCTCGATCTCCCTCAGCTCGTAGTCGTGAATTCCCAGGTCACCTTTCTCGACCAACGCCAGAACCTGCTCTTTCGACGGTGAGTCCGGCCCATCCTCGAAGCCGAAGATCAGGCTCGCCAGGCGGTCATCCTTGCCCACGAAGCCGAGTCGCTCCGTGAACCAGGTGTACACCGGGCTCAGCTGCGGATGGTTGTTCGCGGCCGCGGCTGAAAGGAAGAGGCTGTTCGGCCGAGTCAGCCGCGCGATGGTCCGGTTCTCGCCGCGGAGTTGCTTGCCGAAAACGAAAGGCTCCGCTCGCCCGGCACTGCGGTCGAACCACAGCTGCCTGCGGCCGTGGGGAGACGCCTCGAGCTTCTCCTCCAGCACCTGTTCGCGATCCAACTTGAAGCTGTAGGTGTAGAGCACGCCTTCTGCCAGGAAGGTCGCTTCGAACCGCGACGCTTCCTGCCGGCCAGCTGCGTGGGGCTCCAGACGAACTCCTTCTCCGGGCTTCCAGTCCTGGTGGGACGAGCCGACCGCGTCTCGCATGAACTCAAGAGCCGCCAACGTGGTGGACTTGCCCGAAGCATTGCCTCCATAGACTCCCGCCACTCGGAGCAAGTGGATTCCCTGGCCGGGAAGATCCACCAGCTCCGGGCGGTCTCGCGGCGAACCGGCAAGCAGCGAGAGCTCCTGCTCCTCCCGAAAGCAGCGGAAGTTGGCAAAACGGTAGCTCACCAGCATGGTCTACCTCTTGGCACAGAGTATAGGCTAGCAAATGCCATTTGGAGCCGATTTCAGCGTAATTTCTGCAAAATCACTCGTCAAACAGAGCCACTACTCCTGACCAGCCCCATCATCGCAGGAGATTGATGGGCCTTCGAGAGGCTTCGCAGCGGTGGGGGAGTCCTCCGACAAAGCGAGGCGGAGGCGCTCGGGGCCTGGCGGTAGCTAGGCTGGCTGGTGCGGCCGACGGCCGATCAGGACGTAGAAGCCACCTTCGCGGTTGCCGGTGCGGATCATCCGCAGCTGGGCGACGGCGCGGGCGAGGGGGCCTCCGGGCGGCACCGGCTGGAAGAGTTCCACCTCGGAGAGCTCGTCCTCGGCGAAAGCCAGGGCCGGCACACCGCGAACGAATTCGAGGCCGGTCCGCTCGAACCAGCCGAGCACCTCTCCCATGGAATGCTTGGACTCGTGGGGGTGGCGGTACTGGTCGGCGAACCAGGCGCGGCGCTTGGCGTCGCTCAGGCGGGAGCCCCGCAGGTAGGGATCGAGGCTCAAGAAGCGGCCGCCGGTGGCGCGGAAGGCCAGGCGGCGCAAGTCCGTGCCCAGCCGGCCCCAGCGGTTGTAGAGGCCCACCACGAAGTAGCCTCCCGGCTTCACCAACGGCACCAGCCCGGCGAAGCCGCTGAACGGGTCGGCGGTGTGGTGGAGCACGCCGTTGGCGAGCACCACGTCGAAGCTGCCCGGCTTGAAGCTGGGGCGAAAGAGGTTCATCTGTAGGAAGCGGGCGCGGCTGAGGCCGTGGCGGCTACGGAATTCCTCGCCCAGCTTGAGGGAGTTGAGGCAGAGGTCCGCCCCCACCACCCGGCGGGTGCCGATCGCCAGGAAGTTGGTGAGCTGGCCGGTGCCGCAGCCCACCTCGAGCACCGTCGAGCCGGCGGGAATGGCCTCGCCGAGCTTGCGGCCGTAGACGCCCCGGCGCGATTTGTCGATCAGCGAGCGCAGGGTGTCGTGCTCGTCGTAGTTCGGGAACGGCGTCTCTTCGTAGAACGCCTTCACCGCCTCGGTGACGTCCTCGGCCGAGCCCACCGCCTCGTGAGGCCAGTAGAGCTGGGGGATGCCCGCCGTCACCGGGAAGCGCTGGGCGCAGCGATGGCAGGCGAGCACACCCTCGGGCAGGCTCGCGAGCTCCGCCTGGCAGCAAGGGCTCAAGAGGAGATCCGCGATCCCCTCCCCCACCGGCCGCCCCTCCGGCCCGGAGATCGACACCGGCTGGCGCTCCTTTTCCACCAGGCAGCGGCCGATCGCCAGTGCGTCCAGCTCGCAACTCCCGAAGGTGGCGAGGGCCTGGCGGGGGCTTTCGACGATCGGCTCCCAGCCGAGGTTGAAGCTGGTATTGACCAGGACCGGGCAAGCGGTCCGGGCGGCGAAGCGCTCGAGCAGCTTGCGATAGCGCTCGGGCGAGGAGACGGGCACGGTCTGGATGCGCGCCGAGCCGTCCACGTGGGTCACCGCCGGTACGCTCGAGCGCACCACTCGCAGCTTGTCCAGGCCACGGCGCTCGCGATCCGCTTCGTCGAGAGGCCGCAGTTGGCTGGCCGCCACCGGGGCCACCAGCAGCATGTAAGGGCTGGGCACGCCGGGGTCGAGGTCGAAGTATTCGCTGGCTCGCTCCTCCAGCACTACCGGTGCGAACGGCCGGAAGCCCTCGCGGAACTTCACCTTGCGGTTGATCCGGCTCTGCATGTCCGGATCGCGCGGATCGCCCAGGATGCTGCGCGAGCCGAGCGCCCGCGGGCCGAACTCCATCCGCCCCTGGAACCAGCCGAGCACCTTGCCCTGGGCGAGCAGGCCGGCGCAGCGGTCGAGGAACTCGCCTTCGTCCTCGAAGCTCTGGAAGGCGAGCCCCGAGGCCTCGAGCTCGCGGTGCACGGCTTCGTCGCTGTAGGTTGGGCCGAGCAGGGTGCTCGGTTGCTGCGCCTCATTTTCCAGCTTGCGCGGCTCGTCGAGCAGCTGGTGCCAGAGGAGCTGCGCCACGCCGAGGGCGCCGCCGGCGTCGTCCGCAGCCGGCTGGATCCAGATCTCCTCGAAAGGCCCCTCGCGGAGGATGCGGCCGTTGGCCACGCAGTTGAGGGCCACGCCGCCGGCCAGGCAGAGGCGAGACAGGCCCGTCTCGCCGTGGACGAAGCGAGCGGCGCGGAGGATCGCCTCCTCGGTGAGCCGCTGCACCGAAGCCGCCAGATCCATCTCGCGCTGGCCGATGGGCTGATGCGAGCGCCGGGGCGGGCCGCCCAGCAAGCGGTCCATGGCCGGCGAGGTCATGGTCAGGCCGTGACAGTACTGGAAGTACTTCTGGTCGAGGCGGAGGGAGCCGTCGTCCTTGAGATCCACCACCTTCTCGAGCAGAAGATCGAGGTAGCTCGGCTCGCCGTAGGGCGCGAGGCCCATCAGCTTGTATTCGTCCGAATTGACGGCGAAGCCGGTGAAGTAGGTGAAGGCCGAGTACAGCAGGCCGAGCGAGTGCGGGAAGTGCAGCGCACCCTCGAGCTGGAGCCGGTTGCCCTTGCCCCAGCCCCAGCTGGCGGTAGCCCACTCGCCCACACCATCCAGGGTGAGGATCGCCGCTTCATCGAAAGGCGAGGGGAAGAAGGCGCTCGCAGCGTGGGATTGGTGGTGGTCGGCAAAGAAGATGCGCTTCCGGTACGCCCCGCCCAGGCCGCGACGAATCTCGCGCGGCAGGTGCAATTTCTGGTGCAGCCACGAGGGCATGGCCGTGGCGAAAGAGGAGAAGCCGCGGGGGGCGTAAGCGAGGTAGGTCTCGAGCAGGCGATCGAACTTGGCCAGGGGCTTGTCGTAGAAGCCCACGTAGCTGAGCTCGGCCGCGGTGAGCCCCGCTTCGCGCAGGCAGTAGTCGATCGCTCGCGCCGGGAAGCCGGAATCGTGCTTTTCCCGGCTGAAGCGCTCCTCCTGAGCGGCGGCTACGACTTTTCCGTCCACTAGCAGAGCCGCGGCCGAGTCGTGGTAGAAGGCCGAGATTCCGAGAATCGAGGTCAAGGCGAGCTGGCTCCCGGAAGTAGGCTGTCATACTCGGCGGCGATCCGCTCGTAGAGAGCCTGGGCGATCAGCTGGTGGCCCAGGGCGTTGGGATGGAAGTCATCCTCCCCCACGCGAATCTCCTTCGGCTCGCGCTGGCTCAAAGCGGGATAGAGATCGATCGCCTCGAAGCCGTTCTTCGCGCCCTCCTCGGCCACCTGCCGGTGGAGGTCGGTGAAGCGGTAGCGGCTGCGCCAATCCTGGCCCGCCTTGGTGTCGGGCTCGGGAATCACCGGCAGGATCGCCAGGAGCACCCGGAACTGGCCCTGGCGGGCGGTGGCGGCGATCGACTGGAAAGCCGCCACCACGCTGCCCCAGTGGGCCGGTTCGCGGTGCAGGTAGTGGTAGTAGCTGCCGCCGCCGATCTCGCGGATCTGCTCCTCGTTGCGCACCTGGGCCAAGAGCCGGAGCAGATGGAAGCGCTGCCAGAAGGCGGTGGGCTGATAGTAAGCGTGGAGCGGCTGGATCGGCTCGATTTCCGGGTCGTTGAGCGAGTAGCCCAGGATAACCAAATGCGGCTTCAGCCTGGGAGCGCGATCCGCGAGCAGGATCGCCTCGTCGTGGCTGGAGTAGCCACCCACGCCCAGGTTGTCCACCTCGTAGCGATGGCCATCGCCTCGAGCGTTGAGCCGGGCCTCGAGCAGGTTGGCGTAGGTGTCGTGACCGTCCACGATGCCGAAGCCGAAGGTCGAGGAGTCTCCCACCACCGCCAGGCGCACGCGGTCCGGCCCGTCGGGGATCGGCTCGTCGTCGCGCATGCCGAGGCTGTTGATTTCGATCTTCTCGCCGGCCCGGGTGCCTTTGGCTCCGGGCACCAGCTCGTAGGCCAGGCCGGGCAGCTGCGAACGCTGGTGAAGCAGCGAGCGCCAGGGGTTCTTGCCACCGGCCCGGGTCGGCTCTCGATAGTGGATGGGATGGAACCAGGCCAGAGCCAGCTCCACCAGGGCGAGCGAGACGCCGAGCGAGATCCCCAGCGCTGCCACGCGGGCGAGCCAGATGCGGGCGCCCCGGGTGGGGGTTGCGCCTGCCGACGGAGATGGGGGGTTGTTCAAGTTTGCCAGGCTCTGGGGTCGAGATCGTACGGCAAAGGGGTGAGGTTCTCCACTCCGGCTTCGCCGAGAAAGAGAAGGTCCTCGAGCCGCACCGCCCAGCCGGCTTCCGGATGGTAGAGGCCAGGTTCCAGGGTGATCAGATCCCCTACCTCGAGAACTCCCTCTTCGCCTGCCTCGCGCCGGAAGCTCGGGTACTCGTGGAGGTCGAAGCCCACGCCGTGGCCCAGGCCGTGGACGTAGCCGGTGGTGGTGCCGGGATGAGAGATCGGAGTCTCATAGCCCTGACGGCCGAAGAGGCTGCAGGCGGTCTCCTGGAGCGAGAAGGCACGCGGCCGGCCGGCGAGCCAGTCGGGCGTGAGGCGGCTCGAAACCCGCTCGAGCACCTGGAGCACCTCGCCGTGCGCTTTGGCCAGGGCCGGCGGCGGCGAGCCCACGCAGAAGGTGCGGGTGACGTCGGCATAGATCCAGCCCTGGGGAAAGAGGTCCACCACCAGGGACTCGCCGGGGCGCAGCACCCGTTCCAGGCTGCCGCTGCTGTGGGGCACGGCACCTTCCTCGCCGGGCGCAACGATATTGCCTTCCGGCTGCTCGAGCTCGAACGCCGCGAGAGCGCGGGCGATCTCGAGCTTCAGGCGGCCGATGCGCAGCCGCTCACCTTCCAGCCAGAGCTCGCCATCGCGGACCGAGGCTGCCGCCAGCAGCTCCGGGTTGCGGATCACGGCCGACAGGCTGACCTCCG
>CALMKX010000365.1 GCA_937867335.1 uncultured Acidobacteriota bacterium | reverse complement strand
GAAGGACATCAAGGAAACGCAGGGCTTCGCGCCGAACTACCCGATGATCGGCGACACCGATTTCAACGTCTCGAAGCTCTACGGCATGCTGCCGGCCGCGACGAGCGGCGTGACGTTCTTTTCGGCCAGCCAGGGCACCATGGTGTCGGCGGCTGAGCTGGCCGCGGGGCGTTGGCAGCCTCGCCCGGCCGATGCGGAGGGCTGGGCCATGGCGCTCGGCGCCCTCTCGGCCGAGACCTTCAACACCTACCTCGAGCTGGCGCCGGACCCGGAGGCCTCCGCGGCCCTCGGCTGCCTGCGCACGCTCGCCGGCGGCGGGGTGACTCGCCTCGCCCTCCTGCCGGCGGACGCTTGCCCGGCCGAATGCCTGCTCGAGGCCCTGGGCACCCTTTACGGGCTCGGCTTCCCGCCGCGCTTCGCCCGCCTGTTCGGCCCCGGGCGCCAGGCGGTCACCGTGCCGGCCTACCCCTGGCAGCGCGAGCCCTGCCTGCGCCAGGTGGCCCGGCCGAAGCCGATCGAGAGCCGCCCCGAGGCGGAGGCTGCCGCGCGCGCCGGGCGGCCGGCCCTGGCCGAGGAGGAGAAGCTGGAGTTCCGGCGCCTGTGGGAGACCACCAGCGGCGCCGAGCGGCAATCGGTGGTCGAGATGTACCTGCGGGCGCAAGTGGGCACGGTGCTCGGTCTGGCGGAGGAGAGGGTGGAGGTGGACCGACCCCTGGTGGCCCTCGGGCTCGACTCGCTGATGGCGGTCGAGCTGCGCAAGCGCCTGGAAGATCTGCTGGGCCTCGAGCTGCCGATGGCGCTCCTGGCCTCGGCGGGCTCGCTCGCCGAACTCGCCCGGCCGATCGACCAGCGGCTCGAGACGAATTCCCCAACTGTGCTGCAAGCCTCGGCCGGCCCTGCCGACTGGGAGGAGTTCACACTATGAGTGCGAGTCAATTGCTGGCGGAGCTTTCCGAACGCGGCATCGAGGTCTGGGTGGAGGAGGACCGGCTGCGGGTGCGGGCCCGCTCCGGATCGGTGAGCGAGGAGCTCAAGGATCGCCTCTCCGAGCATCGCGAGGAGCTCTTGGCGCTTCTCGCCCAAGCTCAGCGAGAGCCCACGGGATCCCTGCACCTCGAGATCGAGCCGGATCCGGCGAGCCGCTTCGAGCCTTTTCCGCTGACCGATATCCAACAGGCCTATTGGGTGGGAAGGCAGCAGGCCTTCACCCTGGGCGACGTTTCCATCCACTACTACGCCGAGGTGCTGTGCCACCGCCTGGACGTGGCCCGGCTGGAGCAAGCCTGGAACCGCTGCATCGCCCGCCACGACATGCTGCGCGCCGTGGTGCGCGCGGACGGCACCCAGCGGGTGCTCGCCGAGGTGCCGCGCTACGAAATCGAGGTGCGCGATCTCGCCGGCGAGCCGGCCGCCGAGAGCATGCTGGCGCTCGCCCGCGAGCAGCTCTCCCACGAAGTGAGGCCGGCGGATCAATGGCCCGGCTTCACTCTCGTCGTATCTCTTCTTGATGAAGAGAAATCATTATTACAAGTCAGCATCGACCTGCTGCACCTGGACGGTGCCAGCCTCTTGATCCTCTTCCGGGATCTCGATCGCTTCTACCGCGACCCCGGCTCCGCTGCCGCCGAACTCGCCCTCCACTACCGCGACTACGTGCTCGCCGAGCGGGCGGCCACCGAGACGCCCCAGTACCAGAGAAGCCTCGAGCATTGGCGCGGCAGGCTCAAGGACTTGCCGCCTGCCCCCGAGCTGCCGCTCGCCCGCGACATCGCAAGCCTCAAGGGCTCGCGCTTCCGCCGCCTGGCCCGGCGCATCGACCGCCCCCTGGCCGAGGCCCTCAAAGCCCGCGCCGCCTCGGCCGGCCTCACTCCCTCGGCCGTGTTCCTCACTGCCTACGCCGAAGTGCTGCGGGCCTGGAGCAAGAACTCCGACATCACGGTGAACGTCACCCTGTTCAACCGCCTGCCGGTGCATGCCGAGGTGAACCAGATCATCGGCGACTTCACCTCGATGGTGCTCCTGCCCTACTGCCCGACCCTCGGCCAGGGCTTCGCCGAGCGCGGACGGCTGCTGCAGAGCGAGCTCTGGACCGCCCTCGAGCACCGCTGGGTGAGCGGCATCCGGGTGCTCGGCGAGCTCGCCAAGGTGCGCGGCTCGGGGTCCGGCGCGCAGATGCCGGTGGTGTTCACCAGCTTGCTCGACCTGAAGAACCAGGGCTTCGACCTCGATGCCCTCGACGCCTTCGGTGAGGTGCTCTACACCGTCACCCAGACGCCCCAGGTGTTCCTGGACAACCAGGTGCGGGAGGTCTCGGACGGCATCTGGGTGAGCTGGGACGCCATCGAGGACCTCTTCCCCGCGGGCATGTTGGACGACATGTTCGCCGCCTACCTCGGCCTGCTCGAGCGGCTGGCCGGGGATTCCCGCGACTGGAGCCGCGGTCGCTTCGACCTCGTGCCGGCGGAGCAGAAAAGCCTGCTCGCCGAGGTGAACCGCACCGAGGCGCCGATTCCCGAAGAGACCCTGCTCTCCCTCTTCCGCCGCCAGGCGGCGCAGACTCCGGAGCTTCCCGCGATCCTCGCCCCCGGCCGCCAGCTTTCCTACGGCGAGCTCGAGCGGCGCTCCCGCCGGCTGGGCCATCGCCTGCGCTCGCTCGGCGTGGCCGGTGAGGAGCTGGTGGCGGTGGTGATGGCCAAGGGTTGGGAGCAGCTGGTGGCGGCGCTCGGCAGCCACGCCGCCGGAGCGGCCTACGTGCCGGTGGACCCGGAGCTGCCGGCCGAGCGCATTCGCTTCCTGCTGGCCGATACCGGTGCCCGGGTGGCGCTCACCCAGAGCGCCCTTGCCGCCGAACTCGAGTGGCCGGCAGGGCTGGCGCGCATCGAAGTGGACCGCGACGACCTCGCCGCCGACGCCGAGCTCGATGGGCCCCTCGACCCGGCGCTTTCGCCTCGCTCGCTCTCGCACGTGATCTACACCAGCGGCTCGACCGGCCGCCCCAAGGGCGTGATGATCGAGCACAAGAGCGTGGTCAACCGCATGCTGGACGTGAACCAGCGCTTCGGCGTCGGCCCGGGAGACCGCGCCTTCGCCATCACCGCGCTCCACCACGATCTTTCGGTCTACGACCTCTTCGGCATGCTGATCGCCGGTGGCGCCGCAGTGCTGCCCTCGGCGGAGCAGCGCAAGGATCCGCGCCATTGGCTGGAGCGGATGCTCGAGGACGGGGTGACCTTCTGGAACTCCGTGCCGGCCTTCCTCGAGATGCTGGTGGAGCAGCTCGAGCGGGGCCACGCGGCCGGCGACCCGCTGCCCGAAAGCCTCGGCAAGGTGATCCTGGCCGGAGATTGGATCCCGGTCTCCCTGCCGGAGCGTCTCCACCGCCTGCTACCCGGGGTGCGCTTCATCGCCTCCGGCGGCCCCACCGAAACCACCATCTGGGACATCTGGAACGAGGTGGGGGAAGTGGACCGCGGTTGGCGCAGCATCCCCTACGGCAAGCCCCTCGCCAACGCCCGCTACCACGTGCTGAACAGCCAGCTCGAGCCGCGCCCCCTGTGGGTGGCGGGGGAGCTCTACATCGGCGGCGCCGGCCTCGCCCGCGGCTACTGGCGCGACGCCGAGCGCACCGCCGAGAAGTTCCTCGAGCACCCGGACACCGGCGAGCGGCTGTACAAGAGCGGCGATTGGGGCCGCTTCCTGCCGGACGGCAAGATCGAATTCCTCGGCCGCGAGGACGCCCAGGTGAAAATCAGCGGCCAGCGCATCGAGCTGGGCGAGATCGAGGCCACCCTGGCCGAGCTGCCGAGCGTGCAGAACGCGGTGGTGGTGGTGCGCGACCACGGCGGGGTGAAGAGCCTCGCGGCCTTCGTGGTGCCGGCGAGCGCCACCCCGGCCCCGGCCGAGACCTCGCTCGCCAGCTACGGCCCGGACGTGGCGGTGAAAGACCCGCTCGACCGCCTGCAGTTCAAGCTTGCCCGCCACAATCTGCGCAAGAGCCCCGCGGAGGCCCAGTGGCTCACCCTGCCGCCCACCCTCTGCCCTCTCGACCGTGAGGGCCAGGCCGGCGCGCTCCACAGCCACCGTCGCTTCGACCCAGCGCCGATCGAGCTGGCGAGCTTCAGCGGCTTTCTCGAGGTGCTTTCCTCGCCCACGGTGGACGGCCTGCCCAAGTACCGCTACGGCTCGGCGGGTGGCCTCTACCCGGTGCAGATCTACCTGCACGCCAAGGCCGGGCGGATCTCGGGGCTGCTGGGCGGGCTCTACTACTACGACCCGCGGGGCCACCGCCTGGAGCCGATCGCTCCCGGCTTCGAGCTCGAAACCTCCTGGCACTACGCCGGCAACCGGCCGATGGCGGAAGGCTCGGCCTTCTCGATCTTCTTCGTCGGCAAGCTCGGGGCGATTGAGCCTCTCTACGGCAACCTCGCCCGGGATTTCTGCTTGATCGAGGCGGGCATGATCGCCCAGCTGCTGCGCGGCTCGGCGGCCGAGAAAGGCCTCGGCCTCTGCCAGCTCGGCTGGCTGGACTGGAGCCCGATCTCGGGAGCCCTGGGCCTGGCGGCCGACGAGATCTACATCCACGGCCTTCTGGGCGGTGCCGAGCTCGCCGGGCCGGTGGGCTCCCAGGCCGAAGCCGAGGCCCCCCGCCTCGAGCCGGAGGAGGAACTGCGCCGCCACCTAAAGGCCCAGCTGCCCGCCCACATGGTGCCGGCGGCGATCCGCATCGTCGATTCCTTGCCGCTCACCCCGAACGGCAAGGTGGACCGCAAAGCCCTCGCCCAGGTGGAGCCCGAGGAGCAGGAGGCCTCCGGCCCGCTGGTCGCGCCCCGCAGCGAGATGGAAACCATTTTGGCGGCGATCTGGCGCAAGGTCACCGGCAGCGAGCGGGTCGGCGTGGAAACCAATTTCATGGAGCTCGGAGCGAACTCCCTGGTGGTGGTGAAGTACTACCACGAGATCTGCGCCGAGCTGGCGGTGGATTTTCCTCTGATGACCATGTTCAGAAAGCCGAGCATCGCCCAGCTGGCCGAAGTCTTGACCAGCGACACGCAGGAGCCCACGGCCGATCTTGAAGTGGGCTCGTCGCGCGGCGAGTACCGTCGCGAGCGGCTGCGGCAGCGCAAGAAGAATCGTGAGAAGCCGAATTGATCGCTTTTCGAGTCGACATCCAAGGGTGGAACCGGGGCCGTGGCCTCGGGCTCTTGAAGGGAAGGACAGTATGCAACCGAGGGTGATGGCAGCAAGCAGTGAGAAGGAGGTACGACCGTGAGCAAGGCTTTGCTGGCGAATCTGAAGCAAGAGCCCGAGGACCTGGAGTTGGTGGCGGTAGTGGGCATCGGTTGCCATTTTCCGGGCGCCCGGGGAGCCGAGGCCTTCTGGCAGAACCTACGGCAAGGGAGGGAGTCGATCACGCCGATCTCGGACGAGGAGCTCCGCGCCTCCGGCGTCGACGAGGCCACGCTCTCGGCCCCCAACTTCGTCAAGGCCGGCTCGGTGCTCGAGGACATCGAGTACTTCGACGCGCCGTTCTTCGACGTCGCGGCCCAAGAAGCGCTGCTTATGGACCCGCAGCAGAGGATCTTCCTCGAGACCTGCTGGGAGGCCCTGGAGAGCGCCGGCTGCGACCCCGCGCGCTTTCCAGGCGAGGTGGGCGTCTTCGCGGGTGCCGGCCTCAATTCCTATTTCGTGTTCAACCTGGCTGTGCGGCCGTGGCTGCTGACCACGCCGGAAGGCTTCCAAGCGCTGATCGGCAATGAAAAGGATTATCTGGCCACCCGCGTGGCCTACAAGCTGAACTTGCATGGGCCGAGCATGACGGTGCAGACCGCCTGCTCGACGTCCCTGGTGGCGGTGCATCTGGCCACCCAGAGCCTGTTGAACGGCGAGTGCGACCTGGCCCTCGCCGGCGGTGTGACGGTGCGGGTGCCGCACCATCTGGGCTACTTCCACAAGGAAGGCATGCCGTTCTCGGCCGACGGCCATTGCCGCGCCTTCGACGCCGAGGCCACGGGCACCATCTTCGGCAGCGGCTCCGGCGTGGTGGTGCTGCGCCGCCTGGCCGACGCCGTGCGGGACGGCGATCCGATCCGCGCCGTCATCCGCGCCTCGGCGGTGAACAACGACGGCAACTTGAAGATCGGCTACACCGCGCCGTCCCAGGAGGGCCAGGCGCAGGTGATCTCGCAGGCTCTGGCCCTGGCCGGCGTCTCGCCCGAGACCATCTCCTACGTCGAGGCCCACGGCACGGGCACGCCGCTCGGCGACCCGATCGAGGTCGAGGCGCTCACTCAGGTCTACCACTCCTACACCGACAAGCGTCAGTACTGCGCCCTGGGCGCGGTGAAGTCGAACGTCGGCCACCTCGAGACGGCGGCCGGCGTGGCCGGCCTGATCAAGACGGTGCTGATGCTCGAGCACGGCGAGCTGGTGCCGAGCCTCCACTTCCGCAACCCCAACCCGCGTATTCCCTTCGCCGAGAGCCCGTTCTACGTCAACCCCAAGCTCGCCACCTGGAAGAGCAAGGGGCCGCGGCGGGCGGCGGTGAGCTCGTTCGGCATCGGTGGCACCAACGCCCACGCGATCGTGGAGCAGGCGCCGGCTCGCGACCACGAGCCGGATCTGCGGCCCTGGCAGGTGCTGCCGCTGTCGGCCAAGAGCCAAGGGGCCCTGGACGCCCGCACCGACCAGCTGGCCGACGCCCTCGAGCGGGGCAAGCTCGATCTGGCCGACGCCGCCTACACCCTGCAGGTGGGCCGGGCCTCGATGCGCCACCGGCGGGTGCTGATCGCCGCCGATCGCGAGCAGGCGGTGCGCGATCTGCGCGAGCGCAACGGCGAGCGCCTGTTCTCCCGCACCGAGGAGCGGACGGACCGCAAGGTGGCCTTCATGTTCCCCGGCGGCGGCGCCCAGTACGTGCGAATGGGGCGAGAGATCTACGAGGTGGAGCCCTACTTCCGCGAGCTGGTGGACCACTGCTGCGAGGTGCTGAAGCCAGTGGTCGGCGTCGATCTGCTCGAGGTGCTGTTCCCCACCGACGACAAAGCGGCGGAGGCCACCGAGCTGCTGCGCGAGACCCGCCTCGCCCTGCCGGCCCTGTTCGTCAACGAGTATGCCCTGGCCCGGCTGTGGATGCGCTGGGGTGTCGAGCCGGACGCCATGATCGGCCACAGCAACGGCGAGTACATCGCCGCCACCCTGGCCGGCGTGTTCTCGCTCGAGGACGGCCTGCGGCTGGTGGCCGAGCGGGCGGCCCTGATGCGCAAGCTGCCCCGCGGCTCGATGCTGATGGTGCCGATGGGCGAGGAAGAAGTGGCGCCCTATCTGCGCCGCGGCCTCTCGCTGGCCGCCATCAACAGCCCCGGAGCGGCAGTGCTCTCGGGCACGGTGGCGGAGATCGACAAGCTCGAGAAGGAGATGGTGGCCAAGGGCCAGGAATGCCGCCGCCTGCACATCGCGGTGGGCGCCCACTCGGTGATGGCCGAGCAGATCCTCGAGGAGTTCCACGGGCTGTTCCGCGGCCTGAAGCTCAACAAGCCCACGCTGCCGTTCTTGTCCAACGTCACCGGCACCTGGATCCGCGACGAAGAAGCTGTGGACCCGCTCTACTGGGGCCGGCATCTGCGCCATACGGTGCGCTTCGAGGCGGGGATCACCGAGCTGCTCAAGAACCCGCGGCGAGTGCTTCTCGAGGTGGGCCCCGGCCAGACCCTCTCGGGCGGCGCGCGCCAGAACCGCTCGCGCACCCCGGACCACCTGGTGCTCGCCTCCACCCGCCACCCCCAGGAGCAGGTTTCGGACTACGCCTTCCTGATGGAGGCCGTGGGCAAGCTCTGGGTGAGCGGGGTGCCGATCGATTGGCCCGCCCTGAGCGCCGGCCGGGGCCGCAAGAAGGTGGTGCTGCCCACCTACCCGTTCGAGCGCAAGCGTTACTGGATCGACGCCAAGGTGGCCACCGCGAGCGATCTTTCCAGCCAGCTCTCCGGCTGGATGGAGGAGCGCGGCAAGGAAGAGGCGGCGGCCGGCGGTGTGGCGGCCGGCACGCAGCCGCGTCCCAATCTGATGAATGCCTTCGTGGCGCCGAGAAACGACACCGAAGGGCGCATCGCGGAAGTCTGGCGCAGCTTCTTCGGCTTCGACCAGATCGGCGTGCAAGACAACTTCTTCGAGCTCGGCGGCACCTCGCTTCTCGCCACCCAGCTCACCAACACGCTCAAGGGCGTGTTCAAGGTGGATCTATCGGTCGCGAGCTTCCTGCAATCCCCCACCATCGCGGGGTTGGCCGTGGTGGTGGCCGAGCTCCAGGAGAAGGAGAAGCAAGCGCGCATGTCCGATCTGTTGGCCCGCATCGAACAGCTGTCCGACGAGGAAGTGAAGAGCCTGCTGGCGGAAACCACTTAATACGAGCACGGGTCGCTTACGAGAGTTTCGAGACCTTGCAACAGGAGAGAGGCAATGAGTACGACCGATGTAAAGGTTGAAGGATTGTCAGACGAGAGGAAAGCCCTGCTCGAGAAGCTGATGGCGCTCGAGGAGAAGAAGGGCGCTGCCAAGGAGGCGGAGCTGGTGATTCCGACCATCGAGCCGGATCCCGCGCACCGCTACGATCCCTTCCCGCTGACCGACATCCAGCAGGCCCAGTGGTTCGGCCGCACGGCCCTGTTCGCGCTGGGCAGCGCTGCGCACGTCTACGCCGAATTCGACAGCGTGGGCCTCGACATCCCCCGACTGGCCGCGGCCTGGCGCCGGCTGGTGGACGAGAACGACATGCTGCGCGTGGTCTTCGCCAAGGACCTGACCCAGCGCTTCCTCGAGAAGGTCCCACCCTACGAGATGCAGGTGCTCGACCTGCGAGGCAAGAGCAAGAAGGACGTCGAGGCCAAGCTGGCGGCCACTCGCGACGAGCTCTCGCACCAGACTCTCGGCCTCGAGCAGTGGCCGATCTTCGATGTCCGCGCCACGCTGATGGACGGCGACAAGGTGCGGGTGCATATCAGCTTCGACCTGATCACGGCCGACGCCTGGAGCATCCGCGTGATGCTCGACGAGTGGACCAAGATGTACAACGACGAAAGCTACCGGCGGCCCCATCCGGAGCTCTCGTTCCGGGACTACGTGCTGGCCCTCGAATCGCTCGAAGAGACCGAGCTGTTCAAGCGCGACATCGAGTACTGGCGTGAATATTTGAAGACCCTGCCGTTGCCTCCGGACATCCCGATGGTGAAGGCGCCGGTGGCGGGCGAGTCGATTCCCTCCCATCACTGGGAGATGAAGATCGCGCCGAAGGTGTGGGAAAGCCTGCAGGCGCGGGCCTCGAAGGCCGGCCTCACGCCCTCGGGGCTGTGCATGTCGGCCTGGGCCGAAGTGATCGCGCTGTGGTCGAAGTCCCCGCGCTTCGCCATGAACGTGACGGTGTTCAACCGCATGCCGGTGCACTCGCAGGTCAACGACATCATGATCGGCGAGTTCAACTCGTTCGTGCTCCTGGGTGTGGACTTCACCCGGCCGCAGTCCTTCGAGGAGCGCGCCAAGGGCTTGCAGATGCAGCTCTGGCAGCATCTCGAGCATCGCTCGGTGACCGGCGTCCGCCTGATGCGCGAGCTCGCCCGAGCGCGCGGCACCAGCTCCGGCGGCGCGCTGATGCCGCTGGTCTTCACCAGCACTCTGGCCCACCACGAGAGCGGCGGCTACACCCCCACGCTGTTCCCGGGCGAGCAGGTCTACGAGGTGTCGCAGACCCCGCAGGTGTGGATGGAAAACCACATCTGGGAAGACCACGGCGCCCTGGTGATCAACTGCGACGTGCGCTCGGATCTCTTCCCGCCGGACCTCTTCGACGAGCTCTTCCACGCCTACGAGCAGTTCCTGACCGAGCTGTCGAGCGGTGAGGAGGGCTGGCAGCGCACTCTGCGCCAGCATCTGGTGCCCGAAGCGCACCAGCGCCTGGCGGCTTCGCTCAACGCCACCGAGGGCAAGACCTCGAACGAGCTGCTGCACACCCTCTTCGTGCGCCAGGCCGCCGAGCGGCCCACGGCCACGGCAGTGATCGCGGACGACCGCACCCTCAGCTACGCCGAGCTCGATCGCCTCTCCAACCAGGTGGCGAGCTGGCTCCAGGGCAACGGCGCCGAGCCCAACCAGCTGGTGGCGGTGGTGATGGGCAAGGGCTGGCAGCAGATCGTGGCGGTGCTCGGCGTGCTGAAGAGCGGCGCGGCCTACCTGCCGCTCGATCCGGAATCGCCCCAGGATCGCCTCTTCTACCTCTACGAGAACGCCGACGTGAAGCTGGCGCTCACCTCGGAGGCCCACCTCCAGCGCCTGGAATGGCCGAAGAGCGTCAAGGCCGTGGCCGTCGAGGGCGCGGAGATCGCCCGCCAGAAGGACGTGGCGGGTCCCCTGGTGCAGGGCCCGGACGACATCGCCTACGTGATCTACACCTCGGGTTCCACGGGCAAGCCCAAGGGCGTGGTGATCAACCACCGCGGCGCGGTGAACACCTTGCTCGACATCAACGCTCGCTTCGCCGTTTCGCCGACTGACCGCGTGTTGGCGGTCTCGGCCCTGTCGTTCGATCTTTCCGTGTACGACGTCTTCGGCACTCTGGCCGCCGGCGCCGCTCTGGTGATGCCGCGAGACACCGGCACGCCGGATCCCCACTACTGGCTGAGCCTGGCCCAGAAGCACGCGGTGTCGATCTGGAACTCGGTGCCGGCGCTGGCCGGCATGGTGGTGGAGCAGGCCGAGGCCCGGGCCGAGAACTTCGGCAAGGCGATGCGCCTCTTCCTGCTCTCGGGCGACTGGATTCCGGTGACCCTGCCGGATCGCCTCCGCGAGCTCGCGCCCACGGCGCAGGTAGTGAGCCTGGGCGGCGCCACCGAGGCTTCGATCTGGTCGATCTTCTTCCCGGTCGGCGCGGTGGATCCCAGCTGGAAGAGCATCCCCTACGGCCGGCCGCTCACCAATCAGCGCTTCTATGTGCTGAACGAGCAGCTCGAGACGCGGCCCCTGTGGGTGCCGGGCCACCTCTACATCGCTGGCGTGGGCCTCGCCCGCGGCTATTGGGGCGATGAGGAGAAGACCGACGCCTCCTTCATCACCCATCCCAAGACCGGCGAGCGGCTCTACCGCACGGGCGACCTCGGCCGCTACCTGCCGGACGGAGTGATCGAGTTCCTCGGCCGCGAAGACCAGCAGGTGAAGATCCGTGGCTACCGCATCGAGCTGGGCGAGATCGAGGAAGTGCTCAACCAGCACCCGTCGGTGCGCAATTCGGTGGTGGCCGCCTGGGGCGATACCAGCGAGAACCGCCGGCTGGTGGCCTACGTGGTGCCGGAGGAAGGGGCCGAGGTGGTCTCCGAGCACCTCTCCGCTCACCTCAAGCTCTTCCTGCCGGATTACATGGTGCCCCAGAGCTACCTCAACATCCCGGCGCTGCCGATCTCGGCCAACGGCAAGGTGGACCGCAAGGCCTTGCCGGCTCCGGACCAGGTGGACCGCGAGGCGGCTCGGGTGTACGTGGCACCGCGCAACCCCACCGAAGAGAAGCTCGCGGAGATGTGGCAGCACGTGCTCGACGTCGAGCAGGTGGGTGTCAACGACGACTTCTTCGAGCTGGGCGGCAACTCGCTGCTGGCCAACCAGCTGCTGTTCCGCATCCACGACGCCTTCCAGGTGGAGCTGCCGCTGTCCCGGCTCTTCGAGATGACCACGGTCGCCAAGCTCGCCGTCGCGATCGAGGAGCAGATCCTCGAGCAGATGGAGCGGATGACCGAGGAGGAGACCGTGCGTCTCCTCAACGCGGAGTAGGAAAGGAGCGGCCGTGGACGTATCCGAACAGCGCAAGGCCGGCCTTTCGCCTGCCAAGCTTGCGCTTCTCGAGAAACGGCTGCGCGGTGAGTCGGGCGGCCAGGAGGGGGCGCAAGCCGCCCCCGAGCGGCTGCCTCGGCTCGTTGCCGATCCCGAGCGGCGGTTCGAGCCGTTCCCGACCACTGCCCTCCAGCGGCAGATGCGGCTGGCCCTCGAGGAGGGCCGAGGCCTCGAAGGCCTCGCGCCCTACCTCTTCTTCGAAACCGAGAAGAAGGGGCTCGACCTCGAGGTCTTCGAACGGTCGTTCCGAGAGCTCCTCGCCCGGCACGACGTGCTGCGTCTGGAGGTGAGCTGCGCGGAGTCCCAGCGCTGCCTGCCCGAGCCTCGAGGCGGCGAGATCGCCGTGCTCGACCTCGAGGGCCTGCCCGCCCTGGAGCAGGAGGAGAGGCTTACCGAGCTACGCCGGCACTTCTCCTCGGCTCCTGCCTCGGCGGGGGTCGGTGGCTCCTTGCTCGAGATCCGGGCCGTTCGCCTCGATGGCGAGCGCACCCGTTTGTTCCTGGGTTTCAGCCTGCTGGGCTTCGACCTGCCCAGCCTCGAATTTCTGGTCCAACAGTGGAGGTGGCTGTATGAGCATCCGGGACAGGAACCGCTGTGGCTGGCGGCCACGTTCCGTGACTACCAGCTGGCGGCGATGGCCTTCGAGACTCATAGCCTCGCCCGGCGTAGCCAGGAGTACTGGCGAGAGCGGCTTCCCGCCCTCGCGGATCCACCTGCGCTGGCTCCTGGCGTCGACCCGCTCCGGCTCTCGGCCGCAAGATCCGTCCGCCTGAGTTCGGTCCTGCCGCGGCAGGTCTGGCTCGGCCTGCGCGAGCAGGCCGTGGCAGCGGGGCTCACACCCTCGAGCCTGCTGCTTTCCTGCCTCGCCGAGGTGATCGCGGCCCAGACTGGGCAGGAGCGCATGAGCTTCGGCTCCACGCTCTTCGCCCGCCTGCCGCTCGCCCCGGAGATCAACACCCTGCTCGGCCCCCTGGCTACGCTGGTGCTCTCCGAGGTGGACAACCGGGGCGGGGGTAGCTTCCTCGAGCGGGCCAAGCGGCATCAAGCCCAGCTCTGGAAAGACCTCGAGCACGCGCACGCTCACGTGCCGACGGTCAACCGCGAGCTCGGCGGCGCCGGCTGGGCCGGAGGCACGGCCTGGCCGCCGGTGGTCTTCACCAGCGCCCTCGCTCACTTCGACGAGGCCGGAGACGTGCCGCCGAGCGGCTGGCTGGGCGAGCGCCACACCGTGCTCCACCAGGGGCCGGGCAAGGGGCTGGAGCTCCAGGCGCTGCTCGACGACGGCCAACTGATGCTCAGCTGGGACGTGGTGGTGGATTGGCTGGGCCTCTCGTCGGCGCGCAACCTGGCCGCCGACTTCGAAATGCTGCTCACCGCGCTCAGCGTGGGTCCAGGCCACTGGCAGCGGCAATGGAACAGTCCGCTGCCGCTCGGAGGGAGTGCGTGACGCCGCTCGAGAAGGTGCTCGACAACAAGAGAGAAAGAGTTTCGACAACGAGATCGAGAAGTCGATCCTAGGCTTACCAAGGGAGATGGAAGGATGTTACTCGAAAAAGAGAAGGGCGAGCGGCTCAGCCAGCTTTCCCCCGCCAAGATTGCCCTGCTGGAGAAGCGTCTGCGCGGCGACTTGGAGGGCAAGACAATCAAGCGCATCGTTCCGGATCAGGAGCACCGCTACGATCCGTTCCCGATGACCGAGATGACCGAGGCGCAGTGGACCGGCCGCAGCGAGGCTTACGAGCTGGGCGGCCAGTCGGCGCACGGCTATGCCGAGCTGTTCGATTCCGAAGTTGACCTCGAGCGCTTTGAAAAGGCTTTCAACCGGATCCTCCAGCATCATGAGATGTTTCGCGGCATCGTGCGTCAGGACGGGCAGTACCAGATCCTCAAGGAGGCGCCGTATTACAAGGTCCGCGTGATCGATATGCGCGACCGCCCGCGCGCCGAGGTGGAGCAGCACCTCGAGGCGATCCGCGACAAGATGCGGCGGGACATTTTCCGTGGCGACAAGTGGCCGCTCTTCGAGTGCGTGGCCACCCTGATCGACGAGAAGACCACCCGCGTCCACCTGTCGATCGACCTTCTGATCACCGACGTCGGCAGCCTGCAGCTGGTGGGGCGCCAGTTGAACGAGCTCTACGACGACCCGGAGGCGGACCTCGGACCACCGCCCGAGCTGTCCTATCGCGACTACAACGTGGCGGTCGCCGAGCTGCGCAAGGGCGATCTCTACACCAAGTCCGGCAAGTACTGGTTGGATCGCGTGCCCAGCCTGCCGCCGGCCCCCGAGATGGCGATCGTCCGCTCGGGCAACGAAATCGAGCATCCCTACTTCCAGCACCGCGGCCATGTGATCGAAGAGCCGGTGTGGTCGCAGTTCAAGGCCCGCGCCCGCGCCCACGGGCTCACCCCGGACGTCACCGTCACTGCGGCCTTCGCCGAGGTGATCGGCCGCTTCAACAAGAACTCGCAGTTCACCCTCAACATCCTCTCGTTCAAGCGGCTGCCACTGCACGACCAGGTCTACCAGATCTGCGGCAACTTCGGCTCGACCATCCTGCTCCAGGTGGAGAACCATCACGGCGAGCCGTTCGTGGATCGCGCCCGGCGCATGCACCAGCAGCTGATGCGGGACCTCGACCACTGGTACTTCAGCGGCGTTTCCGTGCTGCGCGAGATCAACCGGCGGGCCGGCGGCCGCACCGGCGCCACCATGCCGGTGGTGATGGCCTCGACCCTGAACTACAGCGGCGGCGACGAGGACAAGCCGTCGCTTCTCGGTCGCCGCGAGGAGAGCTTCTGGCGCAAGTACATGCTGGGCCTCTACCTGCAGACGCCGCAGGTCTGGCTGGACCACCAGGTGGCCGAGGAAGAGGGCGCCTTGAATCTCGAGTGGGATTCGGTGGAGGAGCTCTTCCCCGACGGCATGCCCCAGGAGATGCTCGACGCCTACGCCGGGCTTTTGCGCCGGCTGGCCCTTTCCGACGAGGCCTGGACCGAGACCGATCGCAGCTATCTGCTGCCCGAGAGCTACCGGCAGGTGATGGCGTCTTACAACGCCACCGACGCCCCGGTGTCGAACGAGCTGCTCCAGGGCCTGTTCGCCAAGCGGGCCCAGGAGAACCCCGGCCAGACGGCGGTGATCGCTCCGGACCGCAGCCTCTCCTACCAGGAGCTCGACCGGCTGTCGAACCGCGTGGCCGCCTGGGTGCGCAGCCAGGGCGCCAAGCCCAACCAGCTGGTGGCGGTGGTGATGGACAAGGGCTGGCAGCAGCTCGCCGGCGTGCTCGGCGTGCTCAAGGCCGGGGCGGCCTATCTGCCGATCGACCCGGACGCGCCGCAGGAGCGGCTGTTCTACTTGCTCGAGAACGCCGAGGTGAAGGTGGCGCTCACCACCGAGGCTCTCGCTTCTCGCCTCGAGTGGCCGCCGGGCATCGCCGCGGCGACCGTGGACGGCAGCGTCATCGCCGCCGCTTCGGATCAGCCCCTGGCCGCGGCCCAGGGCCCGGACGACATCGCCTACGTGATCTACACCTCCGGCTCGACCGGCAAGCCCAAGGGCGTAGTGATCGACCATCGCGGCGCGGTCAACACCATCCTGGACATCAACCGTCGCTTCGGCGTGGGGGCCAAGGATCGAGTGCTGGCGCTTTCGGCGCTGTCCTTCGACCTCTCGGTCTACGACGTCTTCGGCATGCTCGCCGCCGGCGGTACGGTGGTGGTGCCCGCTGTCCGCACCACGCCGGATCCCCAGTACTGGCTGGACCTGGTGCGCGACCAGGGCGTGACGGTGTGGAACTCCGTGCCGGCTCTCCTAGAGCTGGTGGTGGAGCACGCCGAGCTGCACTCGCAAAACCTGGGCAAGAACCTACGCCTGGCCCTGCTTTCCGGCGACTGGATTCCGGTCACCCTGCCGGATCGCCTGCGGGCGCTGGCGCCCGAGGTGGAGGTGATCAGCCTGGGCGGCGCCACCGAGGCCTCGATCTGGTCGATCTTCTATCCCATCGGCGAGGTCGACAAGACCTGGAAGAGCATCCCCTACGGCCGTCCGCTCGCCAACCAGCGCTTCTACGTGCTGAACGACATCTTCGACGAGAAGCCGGTGTACGTCACTGGTGAGCTCTTCATCGGCGGCATCGGCCTCGCCAAGGGCTATTGGCGAGACGAGGAGAAGACCCGGAAGTCCTTCGTCACCCACCCGACCACCGGCGAGCGCCTCTACCGGACCGGCGATCTCGGCCGCATGCTGCCGAACGGCAACATCGAGTTCCTCGGCCGCGACGACCTGCAGGTGAAGGTGCGCGGCTTCCGCGTCGAGCTGGGGGAGATCGAAGCCGTGCTGCTGCAGCACCCCGGCGTGCAGACCGCCGTGGTGGTGGCGAGCGGCACCTCGAGCGAGGATCGCCGGCTGGTGGCCTACATCATCCCGAGCGAGCCCGAGGGGGTGAGGGCCGAGGATCTCGCGGCGCTGGCCGCCGAGTCCCTGCCGGACTACATGGTGCCGGTGGCCTATCTCGACGTCGACAAGCTCCCGCTCAACGTCAACGGCAAGGTGGACCGCAAGGCGCTGGCCGACCCGGAGCGCGTGGCTCGCGAGCAGCAGAAGCGGGCCTACGTGGCGCCGCGCACGGCCACCGAGGAGGAGGTGTCGCGCATCTTCGCCAAGCTGCTCAGCCTGGAGCGGGTGGGGGCGTACGACAACTTCTTCAACCTGGGCGGCACCTCGCTCCTGGTCAACCAGGTCGTGCTGCGCATCTACGACACCCTGGGCGTGGAGCTGCCGTTGCGCACGGTCTTCGAGTCGCCCACGGTGGAGGAGCTCGCGGCGGCCGTGGAGCAGACGGCGAAGGATCCCGGCGGCTCTTCGGGCTCGGACTTCATGAGCCACGACGCACTCGCCAACGAGGCCGTGCTCGACCCGAGCATCGGCTGAGCCCGCCCTTCTGCGCTGTCGGGCCGGAGCTGCGGCCCGGCAGCGCGGTTTTTCGGAGTACGAGCTCCTTCACGGAGCGCAGCAATGGGAGCTTTTTGTGAACACAGGCGCGAAGAAGTCGAAGAAGACCGCCTTCTTGACCGGCGGCACGGGTTTTCTCGGGGCCTTCCTGCTTCAAGACCTCGCCGAGCGCTACGAGCGGGTGCTCTGCCTGGTGCGATCCTCGACGGTGCGTGAGGCGGAAAGCCGGCTCGAAGCCAATTTGAAGTACTACCAGCGGGAGAGCGCGAAGACCATGGCGGCGGTACAGCCGCTGGTGGGGGATCTCGCCAAGCCTCTGCTCGGCCTCACAGAAGGGGATTTCGCGCGCCTGGCGGACGACGTCGACGTGATCTACCACAACGGCGCCTGGGTGAACTTCGTCTTTCCCTACTCGAAGCTCAAGAACGCCAATGTCGGTGGCACCCAGGAAGCGCTGCGCCTGGCCTTCACCGGCCGGGTGAAACCTTTCCATTACACCTCGTCGCTGCGCATCTTCGGCTCCTCGAAGGGAGCCCGCCAAGGGCTGATCCTGGAAGACGAGGTGCTGGACACCAGCGACGGCCTCCATACCGGCTATTCGCAGAGCAAATGGGTGGCCGAGAAGTTGGTGAGAACGGCCGCCGAGCGCGGGCTGCCGGCGGCGATCTACCGTGGCGGCATGGTGACCGGCGACAGCGTGCACGGCATCTCGAACACTACCGACATCGTCTGCCGGATGCTCAAGGGCTGTATCGAGATCGGCATCGCCCCGCGGCTGGAGATGCTCTGCGACATGACTCCGGTGGACTACGTCAGCCGGGCGATGGTGGAGCTCTCCCTGGCGAGCGACTCCCTCGGCAAGATCTTCCACATGGTGACCCCGGAGCCGGTGCACTGGAATCGGCTGGTGCAAATGGTTCAGGACCACGGCTATCGGCTGCAGGTGATGGACTACGACGACTGGCTCGGCAAGCTGCGCGACGCCGTGCGCGAAGGCGGGGCCGCGGCCTTGGCACCGCTGCTTTCCTTTTTCGCCCACGAGCTGCCGGCCGAGATCGGGCTGCGCCGCTTCGACTGCCGCCATGTCCTGGCAGGGCTTGCGGGGAGCGACATCTCTTGCCCGCCCCTCGACCACGAGCTGCTCGGCCGCTACCTCGAGTTCTTCGTGCGCATCGGCTTTCTCGAGCCCGCTCCAGAGGAGGCCGAGCTGGCTCTGGCGGGGGAGGTCTCGTGAGCTCCGCTGCCCTAGCCGGCAACCCCTGGTTCGCCTGCCTGCAGCCCAATCCGCTCGCCCGGCTGCGGCTGTTCTGCTTTCCCTACGCCGGCGGGCGGGCCTCGATCTTCCGGGGCTGGCACCTGCACCTGGCACCGCTGGTGGAGGTGGTGCCGGTCGAGCTGCCCGGGCGAGGCGCTCGCTTCCGAGAGGGGCTCCACAGCGAGATCGGAGCCCTCGCCGAGGGCGTGCTGGAAGCCCTTGGGCCGGCCCTGGATCTGCCCTTCGCCTTCTTCGGCCACAGCATGGGCGCCCACGTGAGCTTCGAGCTCGCCCGCCGCCTGGCTCGCCGCGGCGGGCCGCTGCCCGAGCGGCTGTTGCTGGCGGCCGCCTGCCCGCCTCACCTCAGCTTCGAGGGCATTCCCAGCCACGAGCTGAGCGAAGAGGCCTTCGTGGACCGGTTGCGCCACTACGCGGGCACTCCCCAGGCGGTGCTCGACAACAGCGAAATCATGGCCGCGATGCTGCCGGTGATCCGCGCGGATCTCCAGGTCTCGGAGACCTACCACCTCGATCGCTCCGAAGCGGTCGAGGTGCCGATCGGAATCCTCTGCGGCAAGGAGGACGCGATCGCTCGTCCGCGGGAGATGGAGCGCTGGGCCGAGCTCACCGCCCGGGGTTCCAACTTCTATCTCTTGCCCGGCGGGCATTTCTTTCTGCACACGGCAGAGAAGCAAGTGCTCCGCCTTCTGCTCAAGGAGTTGCACGAGGCGGCCGCGGCCCTGCTGGGGGCGCCGGCCGCCGTTTGATCGTTCCTTACCCTGTGACCCACCGGTGCCGTTGCCGGCCCGGAACCTGGAGAGACGGCATGACCGCCACGATGACCCGGGCCCCCAACGCCCTGACTCAACTGCAGGACGACGAGAAGGAGTTCCAGAAATCCGTTCGCGAGTTCGCCGAGAGGGTGGTGAAGCCGCGGATCAACGAGATGGACGCCCTGGCCGAGATGGGGCGGGACCTGATCGACCAGCTCTTTGCCGCCGGCCTGATGGGCATCGAGGTACCGGCGGAGCAAGGCGGCAGCGGCGGCAGCTTCTTCAAGCTGATGTTGGCCATCGAGGAGCTTTCGAGGATCGACCCGGCCGTGGCGGTGCTGGCCCATGTGCACAACGTGCTGGTGGTGAATCCGCTGATGCGCTGGGGCACGCCCGAGCAGAAGAGCCGATATCTGCCCAAGCTGGCTTTCGATACGGTGGGCGCTTACTCCCTTTCCGAGGTCCAGGCCGGCAGCGATGCTTTCGCGCTCACCACCCGCGCCGAGGACCACGGCGACCACTGGCTCATCCGGGGCCAGAAGAAGTGGACCACCAGCGGCCGGGAAGCCGGGCTGTTCCTGCTCTTCGCCAGCGTCAAGCCGGAGTTGGGCGGGCGAGGGCTGGGCGCCTTCCTGATCGAAGCGGATAGCCCGGGCCTGGCGATCGGCAAGGTGGAGGACAAGATGGGCCTGCGCGCGAGTTCCACTTGCGAGATCCACCTCGATGGCGTGAAGGTCCCTAAGGACGGTGTTCTCGGCTCGCCGACGGGCGGCAACGAGGTGGGCACCGACGCTCTCAACAAGGGCCGGATCGGCATCGCCGCTCAGATGGTGGGCCTCGCCCAGGGCGCTTTCGAGGCCGCGCTTCGCTATTCGCAGCAGCGCAAGCAGTTCGGCCAGCCGATCGGCAGCTTCCAGGCCGTGCAATTCACTCTCGCCGAGATGGCCACCGAGATCGAGGCGGCGCGCCTGCTGACCTACAACGTCGCCCGCATGAAGGACGCCGGGGCTCCCTACTTCCGACTGGCGCGGCCTTCCTCCATGGCCAAGCTCTATGCCGCTCGCATCGCCGAGAAGGTCGCCTCGCAGGCGATCGAGATCTTCGGCGGTGCTGGCTACATCCGCGACAACCCGGTGGAGAAGCTCTACCGCGATGCCAAGATCGGCTCGATTTACGAGGGCACCACCAACATGCAGCTGCGGGTCATCGCCAGCGCCCTTTCCGAGGGCGGCTAGGGCGACGGCGCGCTTCTGCCGGTGCAATTTCGAGCGGGGTGGCCGGCCCAGGCCTCCCCGCTTCGTTCCTTACCCTCGGGCCCTCGAGCCCGTCGATCCTGCACGTCATCAGCTCTTCATCCTTGGTAGATCAGTGGTTGCCTTTTTTGGTGATCAAGGTCTTCGGCACGCCGTTCGGCATTTTGGGTAGAATGGTTCAGAGTTGACGTCGGGCTTGCCGCGAAGTTACCAGAAGGAGACAGATCTCCGGGAAAGCTGAAAGAAATCTCGACTGAGGTCGTTATGACAACAGAGTTGTCAAGGCGACGACTCAGTAGCTTCCCAAAGGAGAACTCGGCATGAGCACAGAGCTGGAGCGAGACGGCGTCAAGAAGCGGTCCTTCCGTCGCTGGCTGACGTGGGGGATCTTGATCGGTGGGGTTGCGCTGGCAGTGGTGGCTGTTTTTCCCGGCGAGGCCAGCCAGGCCGGGCGGTCGGGATGGGGACGGCACGGCTGGCGGCGAAGTCATCACCGAGAGCATTCCATCGCCGATCTGCGTCAGGCGCTCGACACGAACGCCTATTGGCTCCGCGAGCTCGACTTGAGTGAGGACCAACGGGTGCGTTTGTCGACCGCCCTGGCGGAGAAGGAAGGGGTTCTCACCCAACTGGAGGGGCAACGAGACCAGCTCTTCCAGCAGCTCGCGCAAGCCTTGCGGGACCCGGATGCGGATCCCGCTCAGCTGGAGCGACTGAAAGTTTCGGCGCGTGAGCTCAGCACTCAAGCTGTGGACGAAGGTCTCAGCATCGCGCTTGGGGTCTCTCGCATCCTGAGGCCCGAGCAGCGGGATGAGTTAATCGACCATTGGCTAGAAAACTAACTAAATCTGAGGCAAGCCCCGGCGGGAGGGGGAGGTCCGTGGCAACCCTGGAAAACGTCATCGACGAGACACGGCTGGTCTTTCATCGGTTACGGTGGGTTGCCGAGGTCGTGCACGGCAAAGGCGACCTCTCGGCGAGCCTGCGTGGAGTCTTGCTCGACCTCGAGCGCCACGGCAGTCGAACCGTCCCACAGATCGCCCGCTCCCGGCCGGTGAGCCGGCAGCACATCCAGCTCCTGGTCAACAGCCTGCTCGAAGACGGGCTGGTGGAGCTGGGCGACAACACCCGCCACCGCCGCTCCAAGCTGGTGCGCCTGACCGAAGCCGGCAAGGAGCTGGTGGAGGACATGAAGCGCCGCGAGAGCCGGCTGCTCCTGCTGGTGGCCGAGCAGTTCTCCACCGAGGAGCTCGAGCAGGCTCGGCACGTACTGCGACGGCTGCGGATGATCTTGAGCGTCGAGAAGCTGAACGAGCTGATGGAAGAAGCCTTCGGCGAGCCCGAAGCCCCGCTGATGCGCCTGCTCTGACCCTCCGCCGTCCAGGCGAGCCAGGTTGGCGGCCAGTCGTTCGGCCATTTTCACTCTCTGTGCGCCCCCAGGCGACACGGCTCGCGCTACAATCTCGACTCATTGGCAACTCTGTTTTCCGACACCCTCTACTTGTCTTGTTTTTCTGAAGGACGGAAGGAATATGGCAGATCCCGGCCAACCCGCCTCCTCGCGCGCGGCCGCTACCGCCGACCCGCCCATGATGCATGGAGCCAAGGGAAGGTTTGCGCGATTTCTGGTATCTCAGTTCGGCAATCCCAGGGGCTGGTTCGGCCGCCTGGCCGGCTGGGTGATGGCCCATCGCAGGTCCAACCGAGAACGCAACCGCTGGACCGTGGAGCTGCTCGAGCTCCACGCCGGAGACTCCGTTCTCGAACTGGGTTGCGGCCCTGGCCTGGCTCTCGCGGCGGCGATCGAAAAGGTGGGCAACGGTCTGGCGGTGGGCGTGGATCATTCGGCGACGGTGCTCGCCCAGGCGGCGAAACGCAACCGCGCGGCGCTGGCCGACGGTCGCCTGCGCCTGGTTTGCAGAGGAGTCGAGAATCTCCCCGCTGACCTTCGCGATTTCCAGGCCGTGTTCGCTGTGAACTCGGCCGGCTTTTGGCAGGAGCCGGTTCTTCGGCTCGCCGAGCTACGAGGCCGGATGAGAGCAGGAGGGCGGATCGCCCTCACCGAGCAGCCACGGCTGGCGAACGCCACCGAAGAAGGGGCACGGATGGCCGCGAAGCGCCTGGCCGAGCAGCTCCAGCAAGCGGGCTTCGAGCAGGTTCGGGTGGAGGTGGCGACGATGACGGGCGGGCCGGTCGTCTGCGCCCTCGGCCGGGCTCCGGGCTGACCGGTCCGGACTCGGTTCTGTGCTAGCTTGACGCGGACTGCCGAAAGGGAGCTTCGCGATGGCTTCTGCCAACCCTTCGTCGCCAGGCGGTGCCTGGCTTCTGTTCTCGCTGCTCACCGTCTTTGCCTGGGGAACCTACGGCCTCTTCTTGCACAGCGGCCAGTCGGCGATGGGCGACCCGGCGAACGGCCGCTACAAGGCGTTTCTCTTCGTGGGCGTGGCCTACTTCTTGACCGCCATCGTGGCACCGCTCGTGATGCTGCTCGCCCGCGGGTCGGATTGGACGTTCCCCGGGCGTGGGATGCTGTGGTCCCTGGTGGCGGGCATCGTCGGTGCAATCGGCGCTTTCGGCGTGCTCCTCGCCTTCGGAGCCCGGGGCAATCCGGCGGTGGTGATGGCGATCGTCTTCGCCGGCGCACCGGTGGTGAATTCGATCCTCGCTCTCTGGCTCCATCCGCCGGCGGGCGGCTTCGGCGCGATCCGCTGGCCCTTCTTCGCCGGCATCCTGCTCGCCGCTCTCGGTGGCTTCCTGGTGACCTTCTACCGGCCCGCCGCGCCGGCTCCCGTGGCACCGGCGGCTGCCGTTCGCCAGCCATGAGGCGCGCTGCCACCGGCCTTCTCCTCGCCCTCTGGGCCGGCGGTGCGACCGGCGCGGAACAGGCCGCCATGCTCGGCGGTGGGCCGGCGCGCAACAACGCGAGCCCGGAGCGCTCCTTGCCTTCGAGCCTCGACCCGGCGAGCGGTCGCAATGTGCTGTGGACCGCCGAGCTCGGCACCGAGGCCTACGCCGGCCCGGTGGTGGCGGGCGGCAAGGTCTTCGTGGGCACCAACAACGGCCGTCCTCGCGACCCCAAGGTGCAGGGGGACCGCGGCGTGGTGATGGCTTTCGCCGCCGGCGATGGAGCCCTTCTCTGGCAGAGTGTGCACGAGAAGCTGGAAGTGGGCCGTAACCAGGACTGGCCGCAGCAGGGCGTGTGCTCCACGCCGGCGGTTTCCGGCCCGGCCCTCTACTACTTGTCGAACCGCGGCGAGCTGGTGGCGTTGGCGAGCGATCCACCCAGGTCGGGAAGCGGCGGCGGTCCCAGTCGCAGCGACCGGCTCTGGGGACTGGACCTGCGGGGCCAACTCGGTGTGGTGGCCCATTTCATGACGGCCTCCTCACCCCTCCTGGTGGGAGAGAGGATCTTCGCCGTCACGGGCAACAGCATCGACGACCACGGCAAGGTGGCGGCGCCCAAGGCGCCGAGCTTCATCGCCGTAGACCGGGCCCAGGGCAAGCTCCTGTGGGCGGACGCCTCGCCGGGCGAGGCGATCTTCGAGGGCCAGTGGGGGAGCCCGGTCTATCTCGATCTCGCTGCGGGAGCCCAGGTGGTCTTCCCCGGCGGCGACGGCAAGCTCTACTCCTTCGACCCGGCCACCGGCAAGCGGCTGTGGATTTTCGATGCCAACCGGCCGGTGCCGGGTGGCCCCGCAGCCGAGCGGGGGGCGCTGGTGGCGACTCCGGTTTTCGCCGAAGGGCGGCTGTTCGCCGCGCTGGGCCGCAACCCGGACCTCGGCTCGGCGGACGGCCGGCTCTGGGCTCTCGACCCGTCCAAGCTCTCTGGCGGCGAACCCACCGTGCTCTGGAGCCGCGGCGGGCGTGATTTCAGCTTCTCCCTTTCGAGCCCGGTGGTGGCGGGCGGCGTGGTGTACGCGGCGGATCTCGCCGGCTTTCTCCACGCCCTCGACGCGGCCACGGGCCAGGAGCTGTGGAAGTACGACGCCTTCGCCGCCGTGTGGGGCTCGCCCCTGGTGGCGGACGGCAAGGTTTACCTGGGCGACGAAGACGGCGATCTCGCCATCTTGAAGGCCGGGCGGAGCCTCGAGAAGCTCGCCGAGGTGAACCTGGGCGACGCGATCTACACCACGCCCACAGCCGCCCAGGGAGTGCTCTACGTGACCACCGCGCGCAAGCTCTACGCCCTGCGCGAGGGCGCCGGGCCGAAAGCCGCCGCCGCGAAGCCCTAGCAAGCCGAGGCAGCGGTCGAGCTTCGGCTAGGCGGAAGCCGGGACAGCCTCTTCGAGGATCTCGAGGTGGCCCCAGCCTTCCATCTTGGCGAGGTCCACTTCGGCCACGCAGCGAACCGGCACTCCGTCCAGCTTGAGGTTGCCGGCCAGGCGGATCTCGCCGCTACCCTGGGAGAAGTCGGCCTTGGAGAGGTCCGAGTGCTGAGGGTCGAGGCGGAAGCCGAGCTCGGTGCCGCCGCGGGTCTCGGTGAACTTGACGTGGACGAAGTTGCGATCGATCGCCGCCTTCAGCTCGGCCAGGGGGTTGTCGCGCACGGCGCTGATGATCACCCGGTGCTCGCCCTTGGACAGCTTGTACGGTAGCTCGCTCATGAGATCCGGTCTCCTTGGGGTTCGGTGCGGAGGAAGGGCAGGCCCAGGCCCGCCGACTCTCCCCAAGAAGAGTGCATGAAACCGCGGGCGGGAGACAACTCGTAGTGCTGCGCGACGGAGAACCATGGCCCGGGCGAGTGTCCGGAGGCGGAAGATCCGGCGCTCAAGGGGGCGGATCGCCGAGCTCTCGGAGTCCCGTTCCGGCGCCGCTGCCAAGACCCTCGCGGGTTGATAGGATAGCCCCAGATCGATGAACTTCCGGCGCAATCTGCCCTATTGGCTGCTGGTGGGCGGCACCGCGTGCTGGGTGGCAGCGGTAGTGGCCGCTCCCTTCGCCAGGGCCCACGGCTGGGGCTGGGGGGAGTGGACCTACCTCGCTTTCCACCCGGTCTGCCACCAGATGCCCGAGCGTTCCTTCTCCCTCTTGGGCGAGCCCTTCGCGGTGTGCCACCGCTGCTTCGGCCTCTACTCCGGCTTTCTCTTCGGGCTGCTGGCCTTCCCGAGCCTCGGCCGCTGGCGCGCCTTCTTGCTCGAGCATCCGCGCTGGGTGGTGGCTCCAGCCCTTCCGATGTTGGTCGATGTGGCCCTGGGCTCCTGGAATCGGACCTGGGATCGCTTTGGAACCGGCCTTCTGGCAAGCTTCCCCATCGCCCTGCTGGCCTGGGTGGCGGCCGAGCAGCTCTACCAGCGCTACCGCGCTGGGCGAAAGGAGAACTATGAGCTTCGTTGAACGCGGGATGTTCCGGGCCGCCCTGATCGGTGGTCTGGCTCTGGGCGCCGCCTCGGCGATTCCGCCCGTCTCCTGCCTGAACTGCGCCTGTTGCGCGCTGGTGATCGGCGGCGGCGTGCTCGCAGCGTACCTCTACTTCAAGGACCAGCCGGCGAGCGCCCAGGTGCCCTACGGCGACGGCGCGGTGCTCGGTGCGCTCGCCGGCCTGGTGGGAGCGGTGACGGATACCGTCATCGAGCTGCCCGTCAAGCTGCTGGCCAACGCGCTGGGCTTCGGCGCCAAGAATGCCGAGGCCCTCAACAAGGTGCTCTCCAACCCGGACGTGCCGGAAGGCGCCAAGAGGTTCATGGCGATGCTGATGAGCCCGGGCGGAACCATCGCCGGGGTGTTCCTGGGCCTCGCCATGAAGCTGGTGATCTTCGGCATCTTCGCCATGATCGGCGGCTTGATCGGTGCCTCGATGTTCGCCAAGAAGAGCGCGGCGCCCCCACCGCCGGCTCCGCCGCCGATTCCGCCCTGGCCGCCGGCCGCCTCGGGTGGGGATTCCGGGTCCTCGATGCAGTAAGCTCCGCGAGCGCGAGCGGCGGGAGGGCCGAGCCTTCCCCCGCTCCGCTCCCCTGCCGAGAACCTCGCCGCTTGAGCACGCCCTCGCCGCCGCCCGAGCCGACTTCCACGAGCCGAAGCGGCGGCGCGGTGGCCGTGGGGGCCGGCATTCTGCTGTCCCGCCTGCTCGGCTTCGTGCGGGTGCGGGCGATCGGCTCCTACCTCGGCCTCGGCCCGCATGCCGACGTGCTGAACGCCGCCATGCGGGCTCCCAATGCCCTCCAGGTGCTGCTCGGCGAGGGCACCCTCTCGGCTTCGATCATCCCCATCTACGCTCGCCTGCTCGCCGAAGGGCGCGAGCGAGAGGCGGGGCGCTTCGCCGGCGCGATCCTCGGCCTGCTGGCGGCGGTGACGGCCGGGGCGGTGCTCCTGGGCGTTCTCCTCGCCCGACCTCTGGTGGGCCTCCTGGCCGGCGGTTTCCTTGCCGACGCCGCGCAGGTGGCGGCCGGTGCGGCCACCGTGGACCGCTACGAGCTTTCGGTACGAGCCGTGCGCATCATCTTCCCGATGACCGGCTTCCTGGTGCTGTCAGTGTGGTCCCTGGCGATTCTCAACTCGCACCGGCGGTTCTTCCTCTCCTACGCCGCGCCGGCGGTGTGGAACCTCGCCATTCTCGCCGCGCTCTTCCTGGCCGGCCGAGCGGCGGCGGGCCCGGCGAGCCTCGACCAGCTCTTGTTCGCCGCCTGCTGGGGCGCGCTGGCGGGTGGCATCCTGCAGTTCCTCGTTCAGCTGCCGTTCGTGCTCTCGCTGCTCAAGGGGTTCCGCCCGGCGCTGTCGCTCGAGGTGCCGGGTGTTCGCGAGGCGAAGAACGCCTTTCTGCCCCTGCTTCTGGGTCGCGGCGTGGTGCAGCTCGGTGGCTATCTGGATCTCTTCCTGGCCTCGTTCCTGGCTGCCGGTGCCGTGGCGGCTCTCGGGCCGGCGCAGTACCTCTATCTGCTGCCGATCAGTCTTTTCGGCATGTCGGTGGCCGCTGCGGAGCTGCCGGAGCTCGCCAGCCAGGCGAGCCAGGAGCTCTCGCCCGGCTTCCTCGCCCGGGTGCGGGACGGCCTGATGCAGGTGGCCTTCCTGGTGCTGCCGACGATGGTGGGCTACCTGGGCTTCGGCTGGTTGATCGTGGCGGCGCTCTATCGCACCGGCCGCTTCGGCGCCGAGGACACCTGGCTGGTCTACCTGGTGCTCGCCGGCTACAGCCTCGGCCTGCCCGCCTCGACCAGCTCACGGCTGCTCCAGAACACCTTCTACGCGTTGGGCGAGACGCGGAAGCCGGCGCGGATCGCCATGGTGCGGGTGGGGGTGGCTGCGCTCGCCGCCGCAGGGCTGATGCTCTGGCTCGACCGCCTGCCGGTCGCCGCCCTGGTGCCGGGCCTGGCGAGCCGGGAGCACCGGCTCGGGGCTCTAGGCTTGTCGCTGGCTTCGGCTCTGGGTGCCTGGGTGGAGCTCAGCTGGCTGCGGCTTTCGCTCGGCCGGAGGCTGCCGGGGTTCGCTTTTCCGGCCTCCCAGATCCGGCGCATGGCCTGGGTGGCTCTGCTCGCCGCTCTGCCGGCCGGGTTGGCCTGGTGGGCGCTCGCCCGACTCCCCGGTTTTCTGGTGCTCGCCGGAGTGGTGGGCAGTTACGCTCTCGGCTACTTCGCCTTGAGCTCCCTCGCCGGGGTTTCGCAGGCCGAGCGCTGGCTGGGTCGATTGCGTCGGCGGCCGGCGCGGTAGGATAAGCGGCATGGACAAGGCCCTGGTCAGCGTCTGCCTGGGCATCGGCCTCGCCGCCGCCTGTGGCTTCCGGATCTTCTTGCCGTTCCTGGTGATGAGTCTGGCCGCGAAGGCGGGCTACCTCACCCTCACCGGCTCGTTCGCGTGGATCGGCAGCACTCCGGCGCTGATCGTCTTCGCCGTGGCCACCGGTCTCGAGATCGCGGCCTATTACATTCCCTGGTTGGACCATTTCCTCGACACCCTGGCCGCTCCGGTAGCGATCGCGGCAGGGGTGATCGCTACCGCCTCGGTCGCCACCGGCATGGACCCGATGCTCAAGTGGAGCCTGGCGGTGATCGCCGGGGGCGGGGCCGCCGGCGCCATGCATGGGCTCACCAGCGTTCTGCGCGGGGCCTCCACTCTGGCCACCGGGGGCCTGGCCAACTTCCTGGTAGCCACCGGCGAGGCCCTCGTCTCTTTCCTGCTTTCGGCCACGGCGATCGTGCTCGGGCCGATCGTCGTGGTGGTCGCTGCCGTGCTCGGGCTCTGGCTCCTGGTGCGCTGGCTGCGCGGGCGCCGGCAGCCGGCGGGGCCGGCCCCCGCCTAGGAGGGCG
>CALMKX010000364.1 GCA_937867335.1 uncultured Acidobacteriota bacterium | reverse complement strand
TCGAGCCCGACTACGCGGTGGTGGCGGCGCCGGGAGAGCCGGGCCGTACCGCTGTGCTCACCGGCAGCTCGGTGGCGGCCCTGGTGGTGGCCACGGCCTCCGGCGCCGCCTGGAGCGAGGACCTGGCCTCGAGGACGCCCGGCCGCCTGATGGCCCTGGTGGATGGCTCGGGGACAGAGCTCGACTATCGGTCGAATCTCCGGCGTGGGATCTCGGGGTCGGCCGGCGTCGTCGAGCCGATGGTCCACCAGATCACCGTCTGTTCGGCCGTGGTGGCCGCCCGCCCGTCCCTCGGCACTCTGGCGTGTGCGCCGTTAGAGCTCAAGGCGTCTTCAGGCCTGGCAGTCTGTGACCCGTCGTTCACGGTGGCTACTCTCAAGGAGCAGAAGAGCTCGGCGGCGCTCTGCCTTCCCGGCAGCTGCGGCGATGCGCCTTCGACGCCCTGCCTGGCCACGGATCCGAGCTGCCAGGCGCCGCTACGGCCTCAACCGGAGGGGGACCCCTGCGTCTCCTGTTCGCTGACCGGCAACCCGCCGCCCAAGACCGCCACCCTGGCCTCGCTGGATCTCGCCAGGGCCTCCGCTGCGAGCTCGCTGGACTCGAGCGAGCCTGCCTGCGGCCGCTTCAAGCTGCATCTCAACGGCTCGGCCGACCTCCCGCCGAGCGGCTTCGAGCTCGAGCTCGAGCGGCTGCAAGTGGTGGCAGGCGAGCTTCAGCGAACCGCCGAGGTCTACCTGCTGCCGGCGCCGGTGGCGCTGTCCGGCGGGGACTACTTGCTCGAAGTGGGGGTGCCGGCGAGCTCGCTCCAGGGTAGCCGGGCTCGGCTGCGCTACCAGGTGGGAAGCCAGCGCTACGAGAGCCCGCTCGAGCTCTGGTAGGAGCCGGGCTACTCGAGGGCCAGGGCGATCTGGTTGGCGAAGGCCTCGAGGAGGTGGAGCTGGTCCGGGGCGAGGAAGCGATCGCCTTCGGCCGGCACCACGCCGAGGACTCCCAGGCGGGCCGAAGAGGTACGCAGCGGCAGGTACAGGGCCTGGGCGCCCGGCAGGGTGTCGGTGGAGCGCCCGGCCATCCGGCCGTGGTCGTACACCCACTGCGCCACCGCCAGTTCCCGGGGCTCGTTCCAGCCGAGTGCCTCCTCGCCCTGCGTCGAGAGGCGCCCGCCTGGGCTCGGAAGCAGCACCACCGCCTGGCTGGCGAAGACGGCCGAAACGTGCTCGGCACCGGTGCGCACGATTTCCGCCGTGGAGCGGGCGGCCACCAGATCCCGGCTGGCGGCGTAGAGAGCGGCGGTGCGCTGCTCGCGCTCGCGGGCGGCGGCGGCTTGCTGGCGCAGCCGGGCGGTCAAGGTGGAGATCAGGACGGCGGTGAGCAGCATCACGCCGAAGGTGAGCAGGTACTGGGTATCGGCGACGGCGAAGGTCCCGGCCGGGGCGACGAAGAAGAAGTCGAAACTCGCCACCGCCAGGACCGAAGCCAGGATCGATGGCCGCCGGCCGTGCCGGGAAGCCACCCAGACCACCCCCAGGAGATAGACCATCACCAGGTTGGCGGGCTCGAAGCTCGGCCGGGCGAAGCTGCAGACGGCGGTGGCGAGCGCGGTGACGAGCAGGGCGGCGAGGTAGCCCCGGCCTGCTGGCGCCGTGGTGGCCAGGCGCAGCTCCAGGGGAGGGGAGCCCTCCTCGGCCTCGCCGGAGATCACGTAGATGTCGATCTCGCCGCTGCCGCGCTCGAGCTCGTCGCGCACCGAGCCGAGCAAGAGATCCTTGAGGCGGCTGTGGCTCGGCTTGCCCACCACGATCTTCGACACGTTCAGGCGGCGGGCGCAGGCGAGGATCGCCTCGGCGACCTTCGAGCCGGAGAGGGTCTCGGTGCGGGCACCGAGGGTCTCGGCCAGGCGCAGGGTCTGCCAGGCGCGGGCTCGCTCGGCCCTCGGGCGGCGCAGCTCGGCAGGCGTCTCCACGTAGGCCACCACCCATTCGGCGCGCAGGCGCTCGGCCAGGCGGCGAGCCGCGCGCACCAGCCGGGGAGCTCCCGGGCCGGAGGAGACCGCCACCAACAGGCGCTCGGCCACCGGCCAGGTGCCGGCCACCCGATGGCGCCGCCGATAGCGCTCCATCTGATCCTCCACCCGCGAGGCCGTGATGCGCAGGGCGAGCTCGCGCAGGGCGATCAGGTTGCCCGGGCGGAAGAAGCTGCGCACGGCCCGCTGGGCGAGGTCGCCGGTGTAGACCTTGCCCTGGCGCAGCCGCTCGAGGAGCTCCTCGGGGGGCAGGTCCACCAGCTCGATCTGGGCCGCCGGGTCGAGCACCGAGTCCGGCACGGTTTCACGCACCACCACGCCGGTGACCTGGCCCACCAGGTCTCGGACGCTCTCCAGGTGCTGCACGTTGACGGTGGTGTAGACGTCGATGCCGGCCGCCACCAGCTCGTCGACGTCCTGCCAGCGCTTGGCGTGGCGGGAGCCCGGAACGTTGGTGTGCGCCAGCTCGTCGACCAGGATCACCGCCGGCCGGCGGCGCAAGGCGGCGTCCAGGTCGAGTTCGGCGAGTCCCACGCCGCGGTGCTCGAGGTGCCGCGCGGGCAGGCGTTCGAGACCCTCGAGCAGCGCCTCGGTCTCCTTGCGGCCGTGGGTGTCGAGCCAACCCACTACCACGTCGATGCCCGCTCTCTGGAGCTCGTGGGCGGCCTCGAGCATGGCGAAGGTCTTGCCCACGCCGGCGGCCGCGCCGAGGAACACCTTGAGCTTGCCGCGCCGGGCCTGCTCCTCCTCTTCGTGGGCGAGGGCCAGGAAGGTCTCGGGGTCCGGGCGTTCCTCGCTCATAGCGCATCCAGGGCGAGGTTCAAGGCGAGCACGTTGAGGCGGGGCTCGCCGAGCACGCCCAGGCTCGGGCTCTCGATGTGCTGCTCGACCAGCCGGCGTACCCGCTCGACCTCGAGCCCGCGCGCCCTTGCCACCCGCGGCACCTGGTACAGGGCTCCGTCGACGCTGATGTCGGGGTCGAGGCCGCTCGCCGAGGTGGTCACGAGGTCCACCGGAATCGGCCCTTGAGCCTCCGGGTTGGCGGCGCGCAGGCGGGCGAGCTCGGCTGCTACACGGGCGAGCAGGGCCGGGTTGGTGGGGCCGAGGTTCGAGCCGGTCGAGGCCGCGGCATCGTAGCCGGCGGCCGAGGGCCGGCCCCAGAAGTAGCCGGGGCTCGAGAACGCCTGGCCGATGAGCTCGGAGCCCACCACTCGGCCCTGGCGCTCGATCAGGCTGCCATGGGCCTGGTGCGGGAACGCCAGCTGGGCCAGGCCGGTGACGGCGAGCGGGTAGGCGAGGCCGGTGAGAACGCTGAGCAAGAGGAAGAGCCGGAGGGCGGTTGCCAGGGTTTTCATGGGTTTTCTCCCACGAGCCTCAGAAGAGGCCCAGGGCGTGCAGGGTCAGGTCGATCAGTTTGATACCGAGAAACGGCGCCACCACGCCGCCGGCGCCGTAGACCAGCAGGTTGTCGCGCAGCAGGCGGCTGGCCGAGAGGCGGCGAAAGCGCACCCCGCCGAGGGCGAGCGGCACCAGCAGCAGGATGATCAGGGCGTTGAAGATGAGCGCCGAGAGGATGGCGCTCTCCCGGCTGGAAAGCCCCATCACGTCCAGCCGGGCGAGGAGCGGGTAGGTGCCGGCGAAAGCAGCCGGCAGGATCGCGAAGTACTTGGCGACGTCGTTGGCGAGCGAGAAGGTGGTGAGGGCGCCGCGGGTCATCAGCAGCTGCTTGCCGATCTCCACGGTCTCGATCAGCTTGGTGGGGTTGGAGTCGAGATCCACCAGATTGGCGGCTTCCCGCGCCGCCTGGGTGCCCGAGCCCATGGCCACCGCCACGTCGGCCTGGGCGAGGGCCGGGGCGTCGTTGGTGCCGTCGCCGGCCATCGCCACCAGTCGACCTTCCTGCTGGTATTGCTGGATCAGCCGCAGCTTGGCTTCCGGGGTGGCCTCGGCGAGGAAATCGTCCACCCCGGCCTCGGCGGCGATGGCCGCGGCGGTGAGCGGGTTGTCGCCGGTGATCATTACGGTGTGGATGCCCATCTGCCGGAGCTCGGCGAAGCGCTCGCGGATGCCGCCTTTGACGATGTCCTTGAGATGCACCACCCCGAGCACCCGCGGGCCCTCGGCCACCACCAGGGGGGTGCCGCCGCTCCGGGCGATCGCCTCCACTTGGCCGCGCACCTCCGGGGTGAAGCTGCCGCCGGCGCGGGTGACGAAGGCCTCCACCGCGTCCGCGGCGCCCTTGCGGATGGTGCGAGCTCCAAGATCGACGCCGCTCATGCGGGTGTGGGCGGAGAACGGCACGAAGCGGGCGCCCAGGCTCTCGAGATCGTGCTCGCGCAGGCCGTGGCGCTCCTTGGCCAGCACCACGATGCTGCGGCCCTCGGGTGTTTCGTCGGCGAGCGAGGAGAGCTGGGCGGCGCTCGCCAGCTCCTCGGCGGTGACGCCCGCGGCCGGCACGAAGGCGTGGGCCTGGCGGTTGCCCAGGGTGATGGTGCCGGTCTTGTCGAGCAGCAGCACATCGACGTCTCCGGCCGCTTCCACCGCCCGGCCGGAAGTGGCGATGACATTGGCCTGGATCATGCGGTCCATGCCGGCGATGCCGATCGCGGAGAGCAGACCGCCGATGGTGGTGGGAATCAGGCAGACCAGCAGGGCGAGCAGCACCGGAACCGACACCGGCGAGCCCTGCCCGGCCGCGGTCGAGCTGTAGATCGAGAACGGCAGCAGGGTGACGGTGGCGAGCAGGAAGATCAGCGTGAGCCCGGCGAGCAGGATGGAGAGGGCGATCTCGTTGGGAGTCTTCTTGCGCCGGGCGCCTTCTACCAGGGCGATCATGCGGTCGAGGAAGGTCTCGCCCGGGTCCGCGCTGATGCGTACCACCAGCCAGTCCGAGAGCACCTGGGTACCGCCGGTCACCGAGCTCCTGTCGCCACCGCTTTCGCGGATCACCGGCGCGCTTTCGCCGGTGACGGCCGCTTCGTTCACCGAAGCCACCCCGGCCACCACCTCGCCGTCGCCGGGAATCAGGTCCCCGGCCTCCACCAGCACGTGGTCGCCCTTGCGCAGCTCGGTCGAGGCCACCTGGGTGAGAGCCGAGCCGCGATCGGCCGTGGCGAGCTTCTTGGCCATGGTGGCGGCGCGGGTGCGGCGCAGCGACGCCGCCTGGGCCTTGCCCCGGCCCTCGGCCAGCGCTTCGGCGAAGTTGGCGAAGAGCACCGTGAACCACAGCCAGCAGGCGACGCCGAGCGTGAAGCCGCCGGGTGCCTCGCCGCGGCCGGCCAGCGAGGCCAACCAGAGGCCGGTGGCAAGCAGGCTGCCGAGGTAGACCACGAACATCACCGGGTTCCTGGCCTGGGTCTTGGGATGGAGCTTGAGGAAGGCATCCCGGGCCGCCTGGCGCAGGATGGCGGCATCCCAGGTAGAGATCTTGGCCCGAGCCATTTCAGTGCCCCCCCGAGAGCATCTGCAGCTGCTCGACGATCGGCCCCAGGGCGAGGGCGGGCAGGAAGGTCAGCACCCCCACCAGTACCACCACCCCTAGCAGGAAGACTGCGAAGAGCCCGGTGTGCGTGGGTAGCGTGCCGGGGCCTTGAGGCACGGTCTTCTTCGCCGCCAGCGAGCCGGCGATCGCCAGCGTGGGAATCGCCAACCAGAAGCGGGCCAGGAGCATCGTCAGGGCTCCGCTGAGGTTGTAGAACGGAGAGTTCGCCGCCAGCCCGGCGAAGGCGCTGCCGTTGTTGTTGCCCTGCGAGGAGTAGGCGTAGAGGATCTCCGAGAAGCCGTGCGCCCCCGGGTTGGCGAGCGCCCGGGTGCCCGGCTCCACCACCACGGCGAGGGCGCTTGCACCGAGCACCACGAGGGGCATGATCAAGGCGATGAGCGCTGCCATCTTCACCTCGAAGGCTTCGATCTTCTTGCCCAGGTATTCCGGAGTGCGGCCCACCATCAGGCCGGCCACGAACACGGCGATCAGCACGAAGATCAACATGCCGTAGAGCCCGGAACCCACGCCGCCCAGGATCACCTCGCCGAAGTGCATCAGCAGCAGGGGAACCAGGCCGCCGAGGGGCGTGAAGGAGTCGTGCATGGCGTTCACCGCGCCGCTCGAGGTGGCGGTGGTGGCGGCTGCGAAGAGCGCCGAGCGGGCCACGCCGAAGCGCACCTCCTTGCCCTCGAGGTTGCCGCCGGTCGAGCCGTCGAAGGCGTGGGTGTGGAGGCCGGCGGCG
>CALMKX010000363.1 GCA_937867335.1 uncultured Acidobacteriota bacterium | reverse complement strand
GCCCGGGCCCGAGAGCGAAGCGGAGCTCAGGGCCGAGCTGGCCCGGCTGGAAGCCGAGGTGGCTCGGCTGCGCGAACGTCTCGGGCGAGGCTGAGCCGATGAGCTCGCAGCCCTTCCGGCTGTCGGCGGCGCTCGAGCGCGAGCACCCGGCCGCGCCCTACGAGCGCCGCCGGGAGGATCCCCTCTACCGGCCGCTGCGGATCTTCACTCAGGACCCGAGCGCCTCCCGGTTCGATGCGGCGGTGGCGACGGTGCGGGTGCCCTACGAGCCTCTCAAGCACAGCAGGGGCGCCTCGGGCCAGGAGCGGCTCTCCGGTGCTCTGTTCGTGGTCGAAGCGGGTCGCGACGCGGGTGGCCAGAGGCTGTCGGCGATCGACCTCAACCTTCCTCTCTACCAGCTGGACGCCGGCCCGGCGCCCTCCACCACGGTGTTGGGCTTCGCCCAGGCGATGACGTATGCCGTGGCGACGCTGACCTACCAGCGCTTCCAGCGTGCGCTGGGGCGGGAGCCGGATTTCGCTTTCGCGGACCCGGAGCCCGGCAGGCCCAGTCGCCTCCGGCTCTGCCCCCGGGGGCTCGCGGAGGCGAACGCCTTCTACTCTCGCGAGAGCCGCTCCCTGGAGTTCGGCTCGTTTTCGGCGGTAGCCGGGGCTCCGGGGCGCATTCAGGGCGGCATGACGATCCACGCCGCCCTCTCCCACGACATCGTGGTCCACGAAACCACGCACGCCTTGCTGGACGGCATGAGGCCGCACTTCTTCCTGCCCACGCATCCGGATGTGCTGGCCCTGCACGAGGGCCTGGCCGATCTGGTGGCGCTGTTCCTGCGTTTTTCCTACCGCGAGGTGGTGGAGCGAGCGCTGATCACCGCGAACGGCACCATCGACGGCCGGCTGCTGACCGACCTGGCCCGGCAGTTCTCGCAGGGCTTGGCGGGGCGGGACCAGCCTCTGCGCTCGGCGATCTTCGACCCGCTGCACACGCTCTCCTACTCGGACCCGCAGCTGCGCCGCGAGGAGCACGCCCTGGGGGAAGTGTTGGTGAAGGCGGTGTTCGATGCCTTCGCGGCGGTCTACCAGCGCAAGACGGAGAGCCTGCGTCGCCTGGCCAGGCAGGGCGGCTGGCGCGAGGGTGAGCCGTTGTCGCAGGAGCTGGTGTCGCTGCTGGCCCAGGCGGCGAGCCGCCTCGCCGAGCAGTTCTTGAACATCATCATCCGGGCGATCGACTACTGCCCGCCGGTGGATTGCTGCTTCGGGGAATACCTGCGGGCGATGATCACGGCGGACTACGACATCGTGCCCGAGGATCCCTGGGGGTACCGTGAGGCGCTGGTGACGTCGTTCCGCCGCCTGGGGATCACGGTGCCCTTGGTGCAAGACCTCTCGGAGGAGGCGCTGCGCTGGGAGGGGCCGGAGCTGGGCAAGGTGGGGCCGGTTCCCGGCCTGGCCTTCCAGGAGCTGCAGCAGGAGCCGCAGCCAGGCCAGACCGCCAGTGTCGCGGAGCGGCGACGCCGTGGCGAGGCTCTGGGGAAGTACGTGACTCGCTCGGAGTGCCTGTGGTACTTCGGTCTGGCGTGTCCGGACGGGCCGGGAGGCGCGGTGGAGCCGCCGATCGTCGAGTCCATCCGCAGCCTACGCCGGCTGGGGCCGGACGGGGACTTGAGCTTCGACCTGGTGGCGGAGGTGGTGCAGCGCCGCTGGGTGGAGGGGCAGGGCTGGTTCTACGGCGGCTCGACGTTGATCATCGATCACGAAGGCAAGGTGCGCTACAAGATCTCGAAGCAGGTCGAAAGCGACCGGCGCCTCGAGGCCCAGCGTGCGTTCCACCGCGGCCGGCCCGAGCTGGCCAAGGTGAGTGCGGCCGCGAGCCCCAGCCCCGACGCCCTGCTCCGGCGCCTCCACCGCTACCGGCAGCCGGAAGGGGCGTAGGGGCCCAGCGGACCCGGGCGCGGAGACCGCCTGCTACGCCCGGGCGGCTTCGTAGACGCGGCGGGGCGGTTCGCGCAGGTCCCACACGAGGCCTACCCAGGAGAGCATTTTGAGCAGGTAGTAGGCGATGTCGATCTCCCACCAGAAGAAGCCCTGGCGGGTGGAGGCCTGGTAGTAGTGGTGGTTGTTGTGCCAGCCCTCGCCCAGGGTGAGGAGGGCGAGGATCAGGCTGTTGCGGCTGTCGTCGGTGGTGGCGTAGCGGCGGCGGCCGATCATGTGGGTGAGGCTGTTGATCATGAAGGTGACGTGCCAGGTGAGCACGGTGGAAAGGAAGAAGCCCCAGGCGAGAGCGGGCAGGCCGCCCAGGAGGAAGAGCAGCACGGCCAGGGTGACGCCGGGCACGAGGTGGTAACGATTGAGCCAGACGAGCTCGGGGAAGCGGGCGAAGTCCGGGATGCGCTCGAATTGGGTCTCGTCGTAGGCGTCGCTCACCACCCAGCCGAGGTGGGCCCACAGGAAGCCGTTGCGGCGGGGGGAGTGGAGGTCTTCGGGGTCGTCGCTGTGGAGATGGTGGTGGCGGTGGTGGGCGGCCCACCAGAGCGGGCCTTTTTGCAGGGCGAGCAGGCCGAGCACGGCGAGCACGGCCTGGAACCAGCGGCTGGTGCGGTAGGTCTTGTGGGAGAAGTAGCGATGGTAGCCGGCGGTGACGCCGAACATGCGCACCAGGTAGAGGCCGAGGCAGAGCCCCACCCATTTCCAGGCGAAGGGGACGACGAAGACCAGCAGGGCGGCGAGATGAACGGCCACGAAGGGGATGGAGCGGAGCCAGTCGCCGGCGGTGAGGCGTTTGGGCTGGTCGGCGGGGGCTTCGAGGGCTGGAGAAGGGTTGGTGGCGATCATGAGCTCTCCGAAAGAGGTCCACGGGAATTATCCGAGGGGAGAGCGGGCAACGGCGTCAGATGTGAGTCACGGATTGTCAGGAAGTGTCACGCCGGAGCTCCCCAGGCCCCGTCTCGCCCCTCCGGGCTCCTTCGGGGACGCGGCTGCCGCCGCGAGCCAGTCGCCACTGCGGGCCGAGCCGGGGCCTGGGAGGTTAGCCCGTGGTCCTCTTGGCGGGGCGGGTGAGCTCGCGGATCGGCCGGCCGTGGGCGGAGTCCTCGATCAGCTGGGCGAGGCGGCGGTGGCGGGTCTCTTCTTTCTTGGCCGCCAGCACCCACCAGGAAGCCGTGCGCCGGTACCAGGGCGGCTGCGCCTGGAAGTAGGCCCAGGCTTCGGGGCGGGCCTGGAAGAGCGCTTCCTGCTCGGCGCTCAGTTGCGCCGTCTGGCGCCGTTCGTAGGAGTAGATCCCCTCGCGGTCGAGGTCCCGTGCTTCGAAGGCGCGGCGGCCCGCGGCGGCCACCAGGCCCAGGGCCAAGAGCTCTTCCATTCGGCGGATGTTCACCAGGCTCCAGGTGCTGTCGCGTTTGCGCGGGGTGAAGCGGATTTTGTAGCTCTCCTCATCCACGCTCTTGCGGATGCCGTCGATCCAGCCGAAGCACAGGGCCGCGTCCACGGATTCGGGCCAGGTGAGGCTGGGCCGGCCGGTGCCTTTCTTGTGGAAGCCCACCCAGAGCTCGGTGGCCTGGCCGTGGTTCTCCTCGAGCCAGGCGTGGAACTCGCCCTGTTCGGCGAAGAACACCACCTCGGCTCCGCGGTCGATGGGCGTGGCGGGCTTGGCCATGGCGGTGCTCCCTCCTTTCCGGGTTTGGGGTCGAGATGCCTCGAGTTCGGCCGGTAGAGATAGCAGAAACGCGCCGCCCCTCGAAAGGCCTGGACATCCCAGCAGGGGGGCAGCTTGCTAGGATCGGCCACCGGACGAGCGCGATGTCGAGACTCCTGTGGATCTGCCTGGCGGGCGCGGCTGGCACGGCGGCCCGTTATCTGCTTTCGGGCTGGGTGCTGAGGCTGGCCGGGCCGGGATTCCCCTGGGGCACGGTGACTGTCAACGTCCTCGGCTCGTTCCTGATCAGCCTCATCCTGCAGGCCGGGCTCGGCAGCCCCGGCCTGCCGTCCACGCTCCGCCTGGCCCTCACCACCGGCTTCCTGGGCGGCTTCACCACCTATTCCACCTTCAACTACGAGACCCTCCAGCTCTTCGACCAGGGAGCCTGGTACCTCGCCACCTGGAACCTCCTGGGCACCGCCGCCAGCTGCCTCCTCGCCGGCTGGCTCGGCCTGCTGGCCGGCCGCTGGCTGGCGTCCTGAGGGCGGGCCCAGCCCGCTGGGTAGAATCGGCGCGGTGTCCACGTCTTCGACGGCCGCGGCGGCGGCTCCGCGCTGGTATCGGCTGGGGTTGCTGGCGCTGGTGGTGGCGGGGCTGGCGCTGCGGGTGTGGTGCGGGGCGGTGGGGCTCGATTCCAGCCGCAACTTCGACGAGCGCTTCACGCTGCACAATGTGCGGGCTTTTCTTGCGGGCGGCTGGCAGCCGGCCAATGGCTACTATCCCAGCCTCTCCTACCTGCCGCAAACCGCCCTGCTGGCAGCCTCGCAGGGGCTCTACCGGCTGAGCGGCTGGGCTCCGGCGGCGGTTCTGGACGCCTCCGGCGAGGCTTTCACGCCCACGGCCTACCTGCTCTGCCGGCTGCTTTCGGCGCTTTACGGCGCGGCGAGCCTGGCCCTGCTGGCGCGGCTCGGCCGGCGGCTCTACGGGCCGGGGGCGGGCCTCTTGGCGGCCGCCTTCCTGGGCGCGATGCCCGCCCACGTGATGAGCTCGGCGCAGATCAAGCCGGACATCCTGGTTGTGCTCTTGACCGTCTGGGCCGCGGACCTCGCTCTCACGGCGTCGCGAGCGCCCACTCGCCGGCATTACCTCGCCGCCGGCGCGGTGGTGGGCCTGGCGCTCGCGGCCAAGTACACCGGTGCTGCAGCGTGCCTGCTTCTGGTGGCGGTTGCGCTGGGGCCGGGGGAGGGGAGGGGGCGGCGCTTCGGCTGGCTGCTGCTCGCCGGCCTCGCTGCGCTCGGCACCTTCGCGCTGCTGAACCCGTTCTTGCCGCTCTTGCTGAGCTACCTGCCGGTGCTCGCGGAGATCTACCACAGAAAAGGCGCCGAGGCCGGCGGCAGCCACCTCGCCGTGCTGGGCCTCGAGCTGCGCTTCCTGGCCCGCCATCACACGTTTGCGGGCGCCGTCTTCGCTCTCGCTTCGCTCGCGGCCCTGGCGGTTTCCGGGCTGCGCGCCCGGGCCGCCGAGCGGCGGCGCGAGACGCTCCTGGTGCTGGCCTCTCCTCTCGGCTATTCGCTGGGCTACGCCGCCGCCACCACCCTCTTCAAGGGCCAGAACTACTTGCCGGTGGGGGCTTTCACCGCTCTGGCCATGGGTTGGGGCGCGGCCGCGCTCGCGCGGCGGCACGAGATCGCCGATCACCGTGTTGTTGTCGAGCCGGCGCGACTCGCTCATGAACGACAGCAGCATC
>CALMKX010000362.1 GCA_937867335.1 uncultured Acidobacteriota bacterium | reverse complement strand
CGGGCGACCGAGCCGCCGCCGAGCTGTTCGGCGACGGCGTCGCGCTGCCCGGCGGTGACCCCGCTCCCCGCCAGCAGCGAGTCGAGCTTCGAGCTGACCAGGCCCTGGAAGATCGCGCCGGTTATCGCGATGCCGAGGCTGCCGCCGACCATCCGGAACATCGAGAGGATGCCGGAGGCGATGCCGGCTTTCTGCACCGGGACCGCGTTCATCGCGGCGCTGGTCATCGGCGACATCGTCAGCGCGATGCCGACGCCGAGCAGCACGAACCCGGGCAGCAGGTCGAGATAGCCGGAGTCGACGGCGATGCCGCTGAAGGTGAACAGCGAGGCCGCGACCAGGGCCAGCCCGGCGACGATCAGCCAGCGCGGCCCGAACCGGTCGGCGAGGCGGCCGGCGATCGGCGCCACGGCGACGATCATCAGCGTCGAGGGCAGGAAGCGGACGCCCGCCTCCAGCGGCGTGTAGCCGAGGATGTCCTGCATGTAGAGGGCGAGGAAGAAGAAGACGCCCATCATCGCGAAGGTGATGATCAGGGCGACGACGACGGCGCCGAGGAAGTTGCGGTCGGAGAGCAGGTCGAACTGGACCATCGGCGCCTTGACCCGGTTCTCGACGAAGACGAAGGCGGGCAGCGCCAGCGCCGCGAGCGCAATCAGGCCGAGGACCTCGGGCGAGCCCCAGCCCCAGCTGTTGCCCTCGACCAGGGCCAGCACCAGCGCCGTCAGGCCGACGGTCAGCACCGAGACGCCGGCGTAGTCGACCTCGCGGCCGACCGAGGTGTCGCGCGACTCGCGCACCGCGAACAGGGTGGCGGCGACGGCGCCGATCGCGACCGGGATGTTGAGGTAGAAGATCGCCCGCCAGCTGACGTGCTCGGTGAGGAAGCCGCCGAGCACCGGGCCGATCGCCAGGGCCAGCGCCGAGACGCCGGCCCAGGTTCCCATCGCCTTGCCGCGCTCGTGGGCCGGGAAGGCGTCGGTGATGATCGAGAGCGTGCCCGGCATCATCAGCGCCGCGCCGACGCCCTGGAAGACGCGGCTGAGGACCAGCGCGGTCTCGTCGGGGGCGAGCCCGGCGGTCGCCGAGGAGAGGGCGAAGATGATCACGCCGGAGAGGAACATCCGGCGCCGGCCGAAGATGTCGCCGAGCCGGCCGCCGGTGGCGAGCAGCACGGCGAAGGAGAGGGTGTACCCGTTCACCGTCCACTCGAGGCCGGAGATCGAGGCGCCGAGGTCCTTCTGGATCGAGGGCAGGGCGACGTTCACGACCGTGTTGTCGAGCATGATCATGAACAGCGCGAAGCACATCGCGCCGAGGGTCCACCACTTGCGGTTCTGGTCGGTGATCAGGTGTGCGTAACGGGTCAAGCTTCACTTCCCTTCAGGTGCTCGAAGGTCTGGGCGATGTCCTCGCGGTCCATCAGCGAGTCGACGGCGGCGTCGAGCTTGCGGCGCTGGGCCGGGGTCAGGGTCGAGGCGAACGCCTCCATCCCGGTGCGGCGGATCGCGGTAAGGGTCTCGACGAACTCGTTGCCGGCGGACGTGATCTCGACCCGCCGCACGCGGCGGTCGTCGGGGTCCTCGACCCGCGTCGCCAGCCCTTTCTTGACCAGGCAGTCGACGGCACGGCTCATCGAGGGGACGGAGACGCCGAAGGCAGCCGCGAGGTCGCTGACCTGCCAGCGCCCGGTCCCCTGTCCGAGCCCGCCGAGCTCGAGCAGCGCCTTGCACTGGGTCATCGAGAGGCCGGACTCCTCGATCACCCGCAGCTGGTTGCCGCGGTCATAGAGGAAGAGGTGGCGCAGCAGGGCGGCGATTCGAGCCGCCGTTTCCCGCGCCTCCGCGGTGGTCTCGACTCCCTGCCCGGCGATGGTCTGCACGTCGCTCGCTTGCATGTGGACAATGATTGCACTAGCGCAACTATTTCTCAAGTGAAAAATTTGTCGACGTGATGCATGTCACGCAACCGTTCGCGACCGCCCTCACGCCGCCCCGGCTCCCGGCCCGCCCCTCCCCCGGCCGGGTGGAGCCAGGGCGGGCGGCGGCGGGTGGCGGTGACCTTCAACGTCGAGGGCCGCTCCCTGCAGGCGACCGTGGCCGAGGCCCGGCAGCGCATTGCCGGCCGGGCCCATCTGCCTCCGGGAGTGGTGGCTTCGTTCGCCGGCGAGGCCGAGGCCGAGCGGCAGACCCGGGAACGTCTCTTGGTGGATTCGGCGCTCGCCGCGGCGTTGATCCTGCTCGCCCTGGCTCTCGCCTTCCGGCGGCGGCGCTTCCCCTGGCTGGTAATGGCCGGGGCACCCTTCTGCCTGCTGGGTAGTGTGCTGGCGATCGGCTTCTCGGGCGTGGGCCTCACCCTCGGCGCCCTGGTGGGGCTGGTGACGGTGTTCGGCGTGGGGGCTCGGAACTCGATCCTGCTGCTGGCTCACTACGAGCACCTGCTGGACCACGAGGGCGCCGTCTGGAGCCGCGAGACCCTGCGCCGCGGGGCGAGCGAGCGGCTGGTGCCGATCCTGATGACGGCGCTCGTCACCGGCCTCGGCCTGGTGCCGCTGGCGCTCGGCTTGGGACGGCCGGGCCACGAGATCGAGGGCCCGCTGGCGGTCACCGTGCTCGGCGGCCTGGCCACGTCCACGCTGCTCAATCTGCTCTTGATGCCCGAGGTGGTGTGGCGCTGGGGGAGAACCGCGCCGATGTCCCCTTTTTCGCCCGCATCCCGTTGAGCTCTCCGGAAGACCAGGCAACTCGGCCTGGATCCGAGAAGGGAGCTCAACCATGTTTCGACTCGACAGCGCGACGCGCCTGCTGGCCCGCAGCGCTCTCGGCACCCTGGCACTCGCCGCCGGCCTCCTGGCCTCGGCGAGGCCGGCCGGAGCCTTGCCTCCTCTGTGCTATCCGGACGAAAACGGCGGCTATTGCGTGCCGATGTGCGACACCGTGCCCTGCCCGCCGCAGAACGTCTGCGCCCACTGCCCCGCCGGCACCCAATGCGATCCGGTGGCGGCCGTGTGCATCCTGCCCTGCGGCGACGGCCAGTGCCTGGCCGGGGTGGAGGACTGCGGCGTCTGCCCGCAGGACTGCCCCTGCCCGGACGGCCAGAGCTGCCAGAACCGCCAATGCGCCACCGGGGGTGGCGGTGGGGGCGGTGGCTATTGCGGCAACGGCGTCTGCGCCGGCGCCGAGAACTGCAGCACCTGCCCCCAGGATTGTTGCCCCGGCGGCGAATGCGGCAACGGCGTGGTGGACCCCGGCGAAACCTGCGCCAGCTGCCTGGCGGACGTGGCGGCCAAGGCCGACTTCACCGCCTCGCATCTCGCGGCCCAGCCGGGCGAGCTCCTGACTTTCACCGCGCGGCCGGAGCGCTACCTGCCCTCGATGCCGGTGCTCTGGGACATGGGCAACGCCACGCACCTCGAAGGCACGCCAATGCGCTACAGCTATCCTTCAACCGGCCAGTTCCCGGTGATCCTCACCGTCACGGATCCGATCTGCCGCTCCACTCAGCTCTCGGATCCCCAGTTCATCACCATCCAGAACCCCAGCTCCTGCAGCCTGCCTGGCGGCGCCTGCTGCGGCAACGGCCAATGCGACGGCCAGGCCGACGAGCTCTGCCCGGAAGATTGCGAACCGCCGCCACCCCGCTGCGACACCGTGGTGTGCAACGCCGGCTGCGCCCTGCGCCCGGAGTTCACGGCCACCCAGTCGGTGGCGGTGGTGGGCGTGCCGGTGACGTTCACCGCACACGCCAACACCGTGGCCGGCACGGTGATGAACTGGGACTTCGGGGACACCCAGCACTGCGACGGCTGCGGGCTGTCGGTGAGCCATACCTACAACCAGACCGGCACCTACTCCGTGATCCTGACGGCCACCGACACGGTGTGCGGCACGGGCATCCTCTCCTACCCGCTCACCCTGCGAGTGCGCCAGCCCACCGAGCCCGGCCCTCTGGATGACGCCCGCGTGGTGGCCAGCTCGGTGCCCAGCTGCCTGGCGCCGGGCGAGCGCCGCAACGTCAGCGTGCGGATCTGGAACTTCGGCTGGTCCGACTGGCTCTACGGTTACGGCCTGGCCCTGCTGCCGGGAAGCAGCCAGCTCACCGGCCTCACCGGCATCGGCACCGGTGAGCATGTGGGCTACCTCGGCAGCCACGACTACGACTTCCCGATCACCGCTCCCACCACCCCCGGCCGCTACTACCTGGGCCTCCAGATGCGCAGCGACCAGGGCGTGCTCTTCGGCGAGCTCTTCCAGCAATGGGTGGAGGTCACTCCGAGCTGCACCGGCTCGGGAACTGTGGGCAGCGGCCGCTACGGCTGCGAGGCCTCGGTGCGCACCGAAAACAACCTGCCGGTGCCGGATGTGCAGGTGTCGCTCTTCGGGTACACGTTGGTGGCCGGGGGCGAGCCCACCCTGGTGGACTCGGTGAGCGCCCTGACCGACGCCAACGGCCATGCCAGCATCCGTTGGGAGCCGCCCACCTCGGTGCAGCAGCTCTACTGCTCGGCCACGGTGGGCCTGTCCCAGGAGCCGCCGATCGTTTCGGTGTCGAACCCGGTGGAAGTGCCGCCCACGGTGCTCGAGCTCAACGTCACCCAGCTGGCGCCGCTCTTCACCACCAAGCATTTCCGCGGCTTGAAGCAGGGCGACGCCGTGGCGCATCTGATCCAGAACGGGCCCTACGACAAGCCGGTGGTGATCCCGATGCCCTTCGACCCGGGCGAGCAGACGCCGGAGGCTCTGAACTACTGGATCCTGGTCACTCGCTTCTTCTATCCGGTGGTGGAGCTCGCGGCCGAGAACGGCTGGGACCTGATCTTCGTCACCACCTCGAGCGGCCAGAACATCCACGAGCAGGCGGCGGAGTTCGCCCAGGTGATCGACTACGCGGCTCAGCTGCTGGGGCCAGGAGGCAAGGTAGTGGTGGCCGCCTACTCGTTGGGCGGCGTCAACGCCCGGCTCTCGACGGCCCGCTACGAGGCGGATCTCGACTGGGTGCATCAACTCGGCCTGGTGAACGAAGAGCTGCCGGTGGAGCTGGTGATGTTCGGCGACGCTCCCCTCGAGGGGGCCCATGCCAACTACTGCCTCACCACCGCGGTGTGGTTCGACTTGAACGCTCCCTTCGCCATGAAGCCGCGCGCCAAGTTCAACCTCAACTCCTGCGGCGCCCAACAGCTGCTGCGGATCGTGGCACCGTACGGCAGCCAGAACCACGACGCCTTCTACGAGAACGGCACGGAGGTCTTCTTCCCCAACGATCCCTGCTACAAGGTGGACCACAACCAGCAGGGCCTGTGCCGCTGCGACGCCGGTCCGGCCGTGTTCACGGTGAACGGCGACGGCTGGGCCCACGGGCCCGAGCTGGTGGGCTTCTCCTCCGGGGACTACGAGCCCAACTCCTGCTACCTGAACGACCAAGACGTAGGCCCGTTCGGCCGCAGGGTCTGCGACCAGCCGCCCGTGGGCCCCAACCTGGGCTTCCCGGGGCCGGTCGAGGTGGGCGATGCCCTCTACAAGATCCGGGTGCCGCTCGGCAGCGACTACATCTGCTATGCCGACGCCCTGGACGTCGAGGGTGGCTCTCGCTACAGCACGCCGCTCACCAAGGTGGAATGCGGCAGCATCCCGGGCACCGGCCACGTCTGCGGCGGTATCGAGCAGTGGATCAGCGCGGTGTTCATTCCGGTGAGCAGTGCGCTACCGGCCGGCGCGCCGTTTAGCGAGGCACTACCGCTTGGCTTCAACGGTACCCACGTACGCTTCTACCCGCTGCAGAGCGAGTTCGTGGTGCGAGTGATCAACGGCGCTTTCGAGGCCATCCGTTCGCGCATGACCCCGGACGAGCAGAGCCGCATCGCCGCGGCCGAGGCAGCCCGCGTCACCGCCTCGCCCCAGGTCCTGGTGCAGGGAACGCTCTCGCAGCCGGTCACCGTGGTGCTCCCTGGAGTCACTACCCGGCGGCGGGTGGACACCGTGACCGTGGAGCACCTGCCCGCGGGCGCTGGCCAGCCTGCCGGCTACCAGGGGCTCGGCCCACCGGCGGTCTATCGAGTGGGCACCAATCTGAGCTTCCAGGCCGGGGCCCGGGACCCGATCTCGGTCTGTGTCGCCTACGGCCCCTACGACTCTCCCAAGGAGGAGAACGTTCGTCTCTTCCGCCTGGGCGAGGAGGGCTGGCAGCCGATCGTCACCTACGTGGACGTGGCCGGCGACCGCGTCTGTGGCAACGCGCCGGCCCTCGGGGTGTTCGGTGTCTTCGCTCCCGCCAACCAGCGCCCCGTGGCGGTGGCGGTGGCTCCCGACGTCCAGGTGGGCGCCGGCGGCACCGGTACCCTGGTGTTGAACGGGGCCGGCTCGAGCGACCCCGAGGGGGATCGCCTCAGCTACACCTGGAAAGACGCCCAGGGTCTGGTGGTGGGTAGCACGGCGATCGTCGAGCTCAGCCGGCCTGCCGGCACCTACAGCTTCACACTCGAAGTGCTGGACATCCCGGAGCACAAGCCGGTGAAGGCCACGGTCGCTCCAACGGTGAACCGGCCGCCCACGGTAAGCGTCGCGGGCGGCGGCTCCTGCCATCCACGACCTCAGGTTCCGTGCTCGAAGAACGTGACCGGCACCGCCAGCGACCCGGACGGCCACCCGCTCACCTTCAGCTGGTCCGGCTGCGCCACCGGCAGCGCCGCCACGGCCAGCTGCCAGGTCACCACCCTGGGCGCCAACGTGGCCACCGTAACCGTGCGAGACAACCACGGTGGCAGCGCCACGGCCTCTCTCAGTTCTCAGGGCACCAACCAGACGCCGGTCTACACCTCGATCGGCTTCGATCAGCCGGCGCCCCTGCCGGTGGACATCGACGCCGAGGCGGAGTTCACCTTGAGCGATCCGGACGGCGACGACGCCTGCCACTGCACCGTGGGTCAGGTGGCCGGGGCCTGCACCCTGGTGAGCTCGAGCTGCGCCAACCAGGTCTTCACGGTGCAGTTCCACACTCGCACGCCGGTCGGCCAGGTGGGGCTCTGCTACGTGAAGTACGTGCGCTGCCGGGACGTCTGGCAGGCCGAGGCGTACAACGACAGCGTGGCGATCGAGGTCACCCGCTAGGTCACTCCGGTTCTCGACCGCGCTGTACCCGGGGCAGGCCTCTGTGCCTGCCCCGGTTCTTTTTCTCGCCCGGATCTCCAGCCCTACTCCTGGCGCAGGGTGAGGGCCGGGTCTACCCGGGCGGCGCGGCGGGCGGGCAGCAGGCTCGCGAGCACGGCGACGGCCAACATCAGGAGGCTGGCACCCTGCAGCACCGGTGGATCGAGCGGCCGCACGTCGAAGAGCAAGGAGCCCAGGAGACGGCCTCCGAGGGTCGCCACGCCGAGGCCGAGAGCCAGGCCGGCGAGGCTCACCGTTGTGCCCTGGCGCACGACGGCCCGGAGCACCTCGGCGGGCTTCGCTCCCAGGGCCAGGCGGACGCCGATCTCCCGGGTGCGCTCCACCACCAGGCTGGCGAGCACGCCGTAGAGCCCGAGAGCCGCGAGCAGCAGCGCCGCCAGGGCGAAGCTGCCCACCAGCCCCAGGCGGGTGCGCGGCTCGGCGGACGCCGTCCTGAGTCGAGCCTCGAGGGGCCCCACGGCGTCCACCACCTGCTCCGGATCGACGCGCTCGAGCGCCGCTCGCACCGCTGGAATCGAAGCGGCCGGATCCCCCGGCGTGGCCAGAACGAAGCTCAGCATGGGCCAGTAGGTGTGCTCCGGGAGGATGAAGGCCTCGAGAGGCGGCTCGGTCTCGTCGAGCGCCTGGCGAACGTTGCCCACCACGCCGACTACCTCGAACCAGGTGGGGGCCCGGCCAGGCTCGGGGTGAGGGTTGAAGCTGAGCCTTCGCCCCAGCGGGCTCTCGGCGGGGAAGAGGCGGGCAGCGAGGGCCTGGTTGATCACCGTCTCGTGCACCGCGCCGGCCGGCGGCGTGGGCAGGTAGAGGCGGCCGGCGAGAAGAGGCACGCCGAGGGCCCGGAAGTAGCCGGGAGTGGCCGCTCGGCGGCCCACCGGACGCTCGGCCCACTCGGGGCCCAGCTCTCGCCCCGCCACCGCAATCGGACCGGATTGGCTGCCACCCTCGAGGGGCAGGCGGTCCACCACTCCCGCCGCCCGCACCCCGGGCAGGCTCTCGAAGGCCGCCAGCGCCTGCCGGCGGAAGGCGTCCAGCCGCTCGCGCGGAGTGTCCCAGGGCAAGTTCACCGCTACCGCCAGCACCGACCGCGACTCGAAACCAGGGGGAGTGTCGAGCTGGCGGATCAGGCTCTTGGCCAGCAGGGTGACCACGCGCGCGTCGGCGTGCAGGGCGCGGTCGCCGATGACCCCACTGGGCCCCCAATCCAGGTCGAGCACCGGCGTGAAGCTGAGATCGACCCCGCAGGCGCGCAGCTCGGCGCCCAGCACGTGGCCGCAGGCGGTGGCGGCGTCCTGCGCGCGCATGGCGTCGCGCATCCACAGCTCGCCCAGGCGGCGCATGGGCGGCAGGTGGGTGAAGCCATCGCTGCGAAAGCGCTGCACGCGCCCGCCTTCGTGGTCGACGGCGATCAGCAGATCGCCCCGCACGCGCTTGACGGCCGCGCACAGGGCGGTGAGCTGCGCGCGGCTGTCCCAGTTGCGCGCGAACAGGATCAGCCCGCCCACCAGCGGGTGCGCCAGGCGCTGGCGGTCCACCGCGCTCAGCGTGGTGCCGGCGATGTCGATGATCAGCGGGGCGTGCGGCGGCATGTCAGAAAAAGATCCACGTGACGAGCAGGAACAGCGGAATCAGGATGCCGCCGCTCCAGGCCATGTAGCCGAAGAAGCTGGGCATCTTCACGCCGCGATCCTCGGCGATGGCCTTGACCATCAGGTTGGGCGCGTTGCCGATGTAGCTGTTGGCGCCCATGAACACGGCGCCGGCGCTGATGGCCGCCAGGGTGCTGGCCAGCGGCCCCATCAGGTGCGCCGCGTCGCCGCCCGCGGTGTTGAAGAACACGAGGTAGGTCGGCGCGTTGTCCAGGAAGGAGCTGAGCACGCCGGTGGCCCAGAAGTAGGCGGCCGGGTTGGGCGTGCCGTCGGCGTTGGTGACCGCCTTGACGATGGCGCCGAAGGGCCCGTCCTCGCCCGCCTGCAGCATGGCGATGACGGGGATGATGGTCAGGAAGATGCCGGCGAACAGCTTGCCCACCTCCTGCATCGGCCCCCAGTCGAACTGGTTGGACTCGTGCACCGCGCGCGGCGTGATGGCGATCGACACCGCCGTGACCCCGATCAGGCCGACGTCGCGCACCAGTCCCGGCAGGCCGACGGCGGTGCCCATGACGTCGAACGACACCGGGCTGGCCCACATGCCGCTCATCAGCACCAGCGCCACCACCACGCCCAGCAGCACGAAGTTGACGGCGCCGTCGAAGCCGAACGTCGGCGTGTCGGGCGTCGGATCGGGCCGCGTCACGCCCTGCTTGCGGTACAGGTGGCGGTCGAGGACGTAGAACAGCGCCAGCAGCACCACCGTCATGAACAGGGTTTCGCGGTAGATGTTCTCGAGCGTCCAGAAGAAGCCGACGCCCTTGAGAAAGCCCAGGAACAGCGGCGGGTCGCCCAGCGGCGTGAGCGAGCCACCGATGTTGCTGACGATGAAGATGAAGAACACCACCACGTGCGCGCAGCTGGGGCGGTTGTCGTTGGCGCGGATCAGCGGGCGGATCAGCAGCATGGACGCGCCCGTGGTGCCCATGAAGCTGGCCAGCACCGCGCCGATGGCCAGGATGGCGGTGTTCAGCTGCGGCGTGCCGTGCAGGTTGCCGCGGATGTAGATGCCGCCCGAGACGGTGAACAGCGCCGTCAGCAGCAGGATGAAGGGGATGTATTCGGCCACCAGCGCATGCACCAGGCCGGCCAGTGCCGTGTGCGCGCCGAACACCGCCGCGAAGGGCAGCAGAAAGGCCAGCGACCAGGCGGCGGCGATCTTGCCGAAGTGGTGGTGCCAGAGCGACGGGGCGGCGAGCGGAAGCACGGCGATCGACAGCAGCATCCCGGCGAAGGGCAGGCCCCAGATCAAGCTCAACGCGCCGGCCTCGCCGCCCTCCGCGGCCAGCGCGGGCGAGGCGAGGGCGATCAGCGCGGCGAGGGCCGCACCTGTCAGGATGCCGGTCTTCACGAATATCCCCTCCGGATTCGGATTTGCGCGACGATACATGCGCAAATCACGTCCCGCGAGCGCGCGATGCGCAGCTTCTGATCGGGCCGCAACCTGACTTTGAATCCGGTTTGACTCGTTCGAATCGGTTTCGAAATGAATTTTCTTTTGGAATCAATGGATTGCGCAATTTTCTCGCTTGCCGGGCAGGGCGATTCACCGCATGGTTAATCAGCCGTGAAGACCGGCGATATGGGGTTCGGGGGAGCCTGAAAATGGGGTCAGTAACCGTCTCGTTCGACGCCGACGCGATGCTGTCAGACCAGCGCGAAGTCTTTGATTATTGGGCCAGTTTGAAGAACGGCCGCTCCCTCCCCCGGCGCAAGGACTTCCGTCCCGCGGCCATCGTCCGCCGCCTCCCGACCGTCAGCCTGATCGAAATCGGCCGCGACGGCGCCTGCTTCCGCTACCGCCTCGCCGGCACCGGATTGCGCGAAACGTTCGGCGAAGACCTCACCGGCCGCTGCCTCGACGACGTTCCCGGCATTCGCGATTTCGCCGGCTGGCGGGCGGTTTGCGAGGGCGTGGCGACGAGCGCCGCGCCGGCGAGCGGTTTCATGCCGCTTCAGCTGGAAGGCCGGCCCGCCCTTGTGCAGGCCTGGCTTCGCTTGCCGCTCGCCGATGAAAACGGCCGCGTTTCGACCATCCTCGGCTATGACCGCTTCCTGCCCGTGCAGCGCCGCGTGCCGCGCGCTTCCAATACGCTGCCGAGCTGGGACGACGCGGTTGGCGCGCTCGCTCGCAGCGTCTTCCCGGATCGCCGCGCGCTGTTCGGCGGGGTCGAGGCTGCCATGGAGGCGGTGGATGTCGGCGGTCACGCCCTCCAGCCGCTCCGCTGTCCGCTCGATCTCACCGACGCCGGGCAGAAAGGCGAGGATGTCGCCTTGCTCTTCGCCCAGCGCGCGGCGGATGGTGGCGGCCATCTCGTCCTCGATCCGTGCTTCAGCTCTCCGCCCGATATGGCGCAGCGTGAGCGGATAGATTTTGCCTTCGCTCTCGATGACGGGGCCGCCGAGCAGGGCTGCAAAGCGTGATCCATCCAGCGTGGCGGACATGGCGACAAGGCGCAGATCGGGCCGCAGCCCGGCTTGCGCATCGAGCGCGAGGGCCAGGCCGAAATCGCTGTCGAGGCTGCGCTCATGCACTTCATCGAACAGCACGGCAGAAACGCCCGAAAGCTCCGGGTCCGCTTGTATGCGGTTGCGGAAAATGCCTTCGGTGAGCACGAGAATACGCGTGGCGGCGGACTGGCGGCTGTCCATGCGTGTCGCATAGCCCACTATCTGTCCCACCGGCTCGCCCATCAGTTCAGCAATCCGCTCGGCAGCCGCGCGCGCGGCAAGGCGACGGGGGGAGAGCAGCAGGATTTGCCCGGTGCACCAGTCTTGATCCAGCAGGGCCGGTGCCACCGCCGTCGTCTTGCCCGCACCCGGAGGTGCCACCAGCACGGCGTTTGGCGCTTGCGACAAGGCCGCAAGCAGATCAGGAAGAACGGCGTGGATCGGGAGCGTCACCGCGCTTTAATAAGCGCGCGCGATCGCAAATTCGACCGCTTCGATGAGCGCCGCCTTGGCTTTGGAGGCCGGGAAGATGCCAAGCGCGTCAATCGCACGCTGGCCGTAGAGCCGGGCCTTTTCAAAGGTGTCTGCAATCGCGCGGGTGCCATCGAGCAGCGTCTTGGCGTGCGCAAGATCATCGTCAGAAACGCGGCGGCCTTCCATCGCGTCCTTCCAGAAGGTGCGATCCACCTCATCGCCGCGCGCCATGGCGAGGATGACGGGCAGCGTCATCTTCCCGTCGCGGAAATCATCGCCCACGCCCTTGCCCATCGTCTCGGCGTCCGAGGCATAGTCGATGGCATCATCGACAAGCTGGAAGGCAATGCCGAGATTGCGGCCATAGGAATCGAGCGCCATCTCCACCGTTTCGTCGCGCTCGGCGATCACGGCAGAGATGCGGCAGGCCGCAGCAAACAAAGCCGCCGTCTTGGCGCCGATAATGTCGAGATACTGGTCTTCGCTCGTCGCCACCTGACGCTGCGCGGTCAACTGGTTGACCTCGCCTTCCGAAATGACGGCGCTCGCATTCGAGAGGATCTTCAGCACCTTGAGGCTGCCATCCTCCACCATCAGCTCGAATGCGCGGCTGAACAGAAAGTCGCCCACGAGCACGCTTGCCGAATTGCCCCAGATGACATTGGCGGTCTTGCGGCCACGGCGCAGGTCGGAATGATCGACCACATCATCGTGCAGCAGCGTGGCCGTGTGGATGAACTCGACCGAGGCGGCGAGCTGATATTGGCGATTTCCCGGATAATCGAGCAGCGCCGAGGTGGCGAGCGTCAGCATCGGGCGCATCCGCTTTCCGCCGCTGGCGATCAGATGCCCGGCAAGTTCAGGGATCAGCGGGATTTGCGACTTCATCCGATCAAGGATGACGGCATTGACCTCGTTCATGCCCGACGCCACAAGCGCCATCATCGGGTCGAGCGAGGGGGCCGCGGAATTCGGTAGCCTGTGAATGGTAGCCGTCATATGGGGCGCTCTGGCCGCGCTTCGTCGCAAAGGCAAGGAAAACAGGGTTGCATCTGGCAGCTTTTGGCGAAACTGGAAGAGAGATGACCGACGAAACCCTGCACCGCTACCGCGAAAGCATCGACAATATCGATGCCGCCGTAATCTATATGCTCGCCGAACGCTTCAAGATCACCAAGGCGGTGGGCGAGCATAAGGCCAAGACCGGGCTTCCGGCGGCGGATTCGGGCCGCGAAAAACGCCAGATAGAGCGGCTGCGCCGTCTGGCGACCGACGCCAATCTTGATCCTGAATTTTCAGAGAAGTTCCTGCGCTTCATCATCGATGAGGTCATCCGCCATCATCAGCGGATCAAGAACGGCAGCTAGGCTCGGATCAGCCATGCGAGATGCCAG
>CALMKX010000361.1 GCA_937867335.1 uncultured Acidobacteriota bacterium | reverse complement strand
CGCGAGCGTGGGAGTCCTCCGTGGCCGCGTGCTCGACGCCTCCGGAGCGCCGCTTGCCGGCGTCACCGTGCGGGCGAAGGAGCTGCCCCGCGCCGGCTTCACCCTCAGTCGCGCCGATGGTGCCTTCGACCTCGCCGTGCCCGGCGGCGCGCCGCTTCGCTTGAGCTTCGAGAAGGCGGGCCTTCTGCCCGCCGAGCGGCTGGTGCGAGCCAAGAGGCAGGACTTCACGCACCTCGAGGATCTGGTGCTGGTGGCGCTCGATCCGGCCGGCACCGCGATCTCCTTCTCCGCGGCCAGCCCCGCCCAGGTAGCCCGCGGCAGCGTCGTCACCGATGGGGACGGCACCCGCCGGGCGACACTCCTCTTCGCGCCCGGCACCACGGCCGAGCTCTCGGCCGAAGGCGACGCCCGCCAGCCGCTTGCCACGGCCACCGTGCGCGCCACCGAGTACACCGTGGGACCGCTCGGCGCCCAGGCCATGCCGGCGCCGCTTCCGGCCTACACCGCCTACACCTACGCCGTCGAGCTCTCGGCGGACGAAGCCCTCGCCGCCGGGGCTCGCTCGGTCGCTTTCTCAAAGCCCGTGGCCGTCTACCTCGAGAATTTCCTCGCCCTGCCGGTGGGCACGGTCGTGCCTTCGGGCACCTTCGACCGGGCCCTCGGCCGCTGGGTGCCCTCCGACAACGGCCAGGTCGTGAAGATCCTCGCCGTCTCAGGGGGCCTTGCGAGCCTCGACCTTGCCGGCAACAGCACCGCTGCCACCGCCACCGAGCTAGCCGCCCTCGGCCTCCCCGACACCGAGCGAGCCCAGCTCGCCACCCTCTACACCGTGGGACAGAGCCTCTGGCGAGTGCCGGTGTCTCACTTCTCGGTGTTTGATTTCAATTTGCCGGGAGCCGCTCCGGCTCCACCCGAGCTGCCCAAGACCGCTCCCGCCCAGGGTGGGGATCGCGACAAGAAGGACCACCCCTGCCCCGCAGACGGCTCGGTGCTCGAGTGTGAGAACCAGATCCTCGGCGAGGACGTGGCCCTCGAAGGCGTGCCCTTCGCCCTCCACTACTGGAGCGACCGGGTACCGGGCCGGAAGATCGCTCGCCGCCTGTGGGTGGAAGTCACGGGCGCGAGCCTGCCTCCCGAGGGCCTCACCGGGGCCCAAGTGGAGCTCGAGATCGCCGGCCGCCACTTCGAGCAGAGCTTCCCGCCCGCCTCCGGCCAGACCTTCGCCTTCGAGTGGGACGGCCAGGACGCCTTCGGCCGCACCCTAGAGGGCGCTCAGCCCTTCACCCTGCGGGAGGTCTACCACTATCAGGCCACCTACCGGGCCCCCGAGTGCCCTGCCGGCGACAGGTGCTGGAACCGCCCCGGCGGCACCACGCCGCTGGTGCCCACGCGGGTGGCGCTCGCCCGTGAGCGTTCGCTGGCAGGCCTCCTGGGCGGCATCGACGTCGCCCGCGAACTCAAGATGGGCGGCTTCACCCTCTCGCTCCATCACCGGCTCGATCCCAAGGCCAAGGTGCTCTACTACGGCGACGGCACCCGGCGCGACTTCGCCCAGGTGCGCGTGGTGCGCACCGTGGCCGGCGGGCTCTCCGGAGATGGCGGCGACGGCGGACCCGCCACCGAGGCGAGGCTTCTCGAACCGCGCGCCGTGGTGCTCTCTCCTTCGGCACCGAGCCTCGCGGATCCTCTGGGAGGCCGGGGCTACTACCTGATCGACGAGGCCAACTGCAAGGTGAAGTACGTCGATGCGGCCGGCCTCATCCGCACCGTGGTGGGCGCCGGCTGCGGTGAGGGAGTGTGGATCCACCGCCCGGCCGAGTGGCCCCTTCTCGAGGCCGCGAGACCCATCGAGCTGCGCCTCTCCTTGCCCCACGACCTCGAATTCGACGCCGCCGGCAACCTCTATCTGCTGGACAGCAATCACACCCGGGATCTGCTGGCGGATCCCGAGCGCCAGCCCTTCGCCACGATCTACAAGATCTCCCCGGCCGGCGCCGTGACCGTCCTCGCCACCACCTTGAACAATGCGATCGGGGCCATCGCCGTCTCGCCCGAGGGCGAGCTCTACGGCTGCGGCGACGGCATCCACGAGCGCATCTACCGGCTCGAGCCCGAGAAGATCGCCCAGCGGCCTGGTCGCACCTATCGCTCCTACGACACCGGCTCCGAGGATAGCGGTGTGGTGGGCATCGCCGGCTGGGACCAGGTGGAGGGCCAGGGTAGCTGGGCCCAGTACCGCGCCGAGCACCGGGTGCGAGCCGCCCACTTCAACTTCTTCTCGATCTGCCGCGCTTTGACGCTTGCCCCGGACGGCAGCTTCTACCACTCGGACGGCGACCGCGTGAGCCGCATCACTCCCGATGGCTGGTGGGAGCATGTGGCCGGAAACCTGAACGGCAACGACCGCGGCTGCTGCCTGGTGGGCTGCTCGGTGCCTTGCCACGAAGACGGACCTTTCTTCTCGGGCGATGGCTGCCCGGCCGCGGGGGGCAATCCCGCCTACCTGCCCTACGGCTGCGCCGAGACCGGGGCCGAGGTGGATCTGCGCGGAGCTTCGGTGACCGTGGCTCCGAGCGGTGAGCTCCTCCTGCCGGATCTCGGCAACCACCGGCTGCGCCGCATCGACCTCGATGGCCGGATCGATACCGTGGCCGGCAGCGGCCCGGCCGGGCTCTCTCAAGGCGAGAGCGGCCCGGAGGAGACCCGCCTCCTGGCGAGCCGGCTCGACGCTCCCTCGAGCGTGGCCGTGGTGGACGAGAGCGATGAGGAGTTTCTGATCGCCGAGTTCCACGGCAACCGCGTCCGCGGCTCGGGAACCCTGCTCTCCGGGCCCGTCGTCCAGCGCGAAGAGCTCCAGGTGCCCTCCGAGGACGGCTCGGTGATCTACGTCTTCGACCGCAGCGGCCGACATCTGCGCACCCAGGACGCGGGCTCCGCGCGCATTCTCGCGAGCTTCGGCTACGACTCCGCGGGCCTTCTGGTCACGGTCACCGACGCTTTCGGCCACGAGACAC
>CALMKX010000360.1 GCA_937867335.1 uncultured Acidobacteriota bacterium | reverse complement strand
GCCGGGCTCGGCGCATCCCCGTCGCCCTGGCCGCGGCCCTGGCCGAGGGCCGCAGTGTGGCCCTGGCGGCCTGGCAGCAGGCGCGGGCGGAGTCCGACTTCGGGCGCTTCGCCCCGCACCTCGCCCGGCTCCTGGAGCTGAAGAAAGAGGAAGCGAGGGCGGTCTCCGAGGGCGGGCTCGCGTACGACGCCCTGCTCGACCTCTACGAGCGCGGCTCCACCGTGGCTCAGCTCGAGCCGCTCCTTGCCGAGCTGCGGCGAGAGCTCACGCCGCTGGTTCAGGCTGTGGCCGGGAGCTCCCCGCCGGCCGAGAGCGACTTCGCCGGACCCTTTCCCTATGATGCCCAGCGGCGGCTGGCCCTCGAGCTCATCGAGGCCGTGGGCTTCGACGGCGAGGCCGGCAGGCTCGACCTCTCCACCCACCCCTTCTGCATCGGCATCGCCGCGGGCGACGTGCGGCTGACCTGGCGCTGGCAGGAGGACGACTTCCGCCCCGCTCTCTTCGGGGTGCTCCACGAGGCCGGCCACGGCCTCTACGAGCAGGGCCTGCCCGCGGAGTGGGAGCGCACGCCGCTCGGCGCGGCGGTTTCCCTGGGCATCCATGAGTCGCAGTCCCGGCTGTGGGAGAACCACGTCGGCCGCAGCCGGCCCTTCCTGCGCTGGCTCTTGCCCCGGCTGCGCCAGGCCTTCCCGTCCTTCGTGGGCATCCGCGTCGACCGTCTTTGGCAGGCGCTGCACCGGGTGGAGCCTTCGCTGATCCGCACCGAAGCCGACGAAGTGACCTACAACCTCCATGTGCTGGTGCGCTTTGAGATCGAGCGGGCGATCTTCGCCGGCGATTTGCCAGTGGCCGAGATCCCGGAGCGCTGGGATTCGCTCTACGAAGAAGTGCTGGGCATTCGCCCGCCGGACGCCGCATCGGGCGCCCTCCAGGACATCCACTGGGCGCAGGGCAGCTTCGGCTATTTCCCCACCTATACGCTGGGAACGCTGGCGGCTGCGCAGCTCTACAAGGCGGCCGAGCGGGATCTGGGGCAGCTTGAAGACGACCTGGCCCAGGGGCGGTTCGGCCCTCTCTTGGGTTGGTTGCGCACCAAGATCCACGGCCACGGCGCCCGCCTGAGCCCGGCCGAGTTGATCGAGGAGGCGACGGGCAAGCCCCTCTCGGCGCGGGATTTCCTGGATTACGTCAGCAGCACCACCGAGGAGGTCTACGGCGTGCGGGTGTAGCGGGCCGCACGCCGTTCCGGGCCTCTCGAGAGCGCGGTTCCTAGTCTTCCTTCAGGGCCACCACCGGATTGGTGCGCGCGGCCCGCAGCGACGGCTCGAGACAGGCGGCGAGACCGACGGCGGCGAGCAAGAAAGCGGTGAGGCCGAGCACGCCGGGATCTCCTGGCCGGACTTCGAAGAGCAAACCGGCCAAGAGCTTGCGCGAAGCGAGGGCGCCCGCGAGCCCGAGCAGAAGGCCCACACCCACCAGCAGCGAGCCCTGGGAGAGCACCAGCCTGAGCAGGCGGCCCGGCTCGGCGCCCAGCGCCGAGCGAACCCCGAGCTCCTTACGCCGCTGCTGCACCACGTAGGCGAGCACACCGTAGAGGCCGATCGAAGCCAGGAGCAGGGCGAGGACGGCGAAAGCCGAGAACAGCACCATCGGGGCCCGGCGCTCGACCAGCGAGCGATCGATCCGCGCCTGCTGGGTCATCACGTCGAAGATCGGCAGCTCGGAGTCCACCTCGAGCACCGCCTTGCGCACCGCCGGCGTCAGGCTCTCCGGAGCGCCCGTGGTGCGCAGCAAGAGGGCGAGTCCGGTGGTGGGGAACTGCAGCATCGGGAAGTACACCGAGCCCACGTCGTCTTTCTCGGTCAGATCGTAGGTCTTGATCGCCGGCACCACCCCCACGATGGTCAGCCACTCAGCCTGCTTGTCCTTGTCTTCCCCGTCCACCCCCTCGAGGCCCTGTCGCAGCCGCTTGCCCACGGGGCTCTGGCCGGGCCAGAACCGAGCGGCGAGGTTCTGGTCGATCATCACCACCTTCGGGGCGCCCTCGATGTCGCTCTCCGTGAAGGCACGGCCGGCCAGCAGAGGCATGTTGAGAGCCTGGAAGTAGCCGGGCGTGACCAGGTGGAAGTGCGGCACGGGCGGGTTCTCGCCCGGCTTCAGCACGTAGCCTTCCATGCTCACCACGCTGGCGTTGTTATTGCCGGAGAAGGGCAGGTTGCTGGTGGCCGCCGCCGCTGCCACGCCGGGCAGGGTACCCAGGCGCGTCGTCAGGGCCGCGATCGCCGCCGCCTCCTTGGCGTCGGTGTCGTAGCGGCTCTTGGGCAGGGCCAGCTGAGCGGTGAGCACGCCCTTCGGGTCGAAGCCCGGGGAAACCGCCACCGCCTTGCGGAAGCTCGACAGCAGGAGACCGGCGCCGGTGGCGAGCAGGAAGGCGAGAACCACTTGAGCGACCACCAAGGTCGAGCGGGTGATCAACGTCCGCCGGGTCGCGGTACCCGTCCGGCTGCCCTGGCGGAAGACGTCCACCAGGTTGCCGGAGGCCACCCGCAGCATCGGAATCAGGCCGAAGATTAGGCCCGAGCCGCCGGCGAGGGCCAGGGCGAAGAGCACCGAAGAGCCGTCGATCGAGATCTCCGAGGCCCGTGGCAGGTCGCTCAAACCCAGCTGAATGAGCAGCTGGAGACCCACCTGGGAGAGCCCCAGGCCGAGCAACGCGCCGGCGAAGGTGAGCACCAGGCTCTCGGTGATCAGCTGGCGAGCCAGGCTGGAGCGCCCAGCGCCCAGCGCCATGCGCACGCCGAGTTCGGAGCGGCGCCGATTGGAGCGCACCAGCACCAGGTTGGCGATGTTCACGCAGCCGATCAAGAGCACCAGGAGCACGCCCGCCTGGAGCAGGTAGAGGCTGGGCCGCACGTCTTCCACCATCAGGTCCTGGAGCCCCTTGACCACGCTGCGGAAGCCGACGTTCTCGAGCACCTGTTTGAACTGGGGGAATTGCTCGAGCAGGCGCTGGTTGAAGGCGTCCACCCGGGTCTGGGCCTGGGTCGCGCTCACGCCGGGCGCCAGCCGGCCGATCAGGTCGGCGAAGTTGCTGTGGCGGCTGTCGTCGGATTTCTGCTGGTCGGTGAAGGCGAAGGGCAGGATCAGCTTGGCCTTGTTGCGCAGCACGTCGATGCTGTCCGGGGCCACCCCGATCACGGTGTAGGCCCGGCCGTTGACGGTCAAGCTCTTGCCCACCACACCGGGGTCTCGGGCGAAGAGCCGCTGCCAGAGCGACTCGGTGAGCATCACCACCTGCTCCTTGCCGATCTGGCTCTCTTCTTCGCTGAAGGTTCGGCCTAGAAGCGGCGCCGTCTTGAGCACCGTGAAGATCTCCGGCGTGGTGTAGAGGGCGACCATGCGCTCCGGCGTGCCCTCCACTCCCAGGTTGGCGCTCTCGTGGTTGAGCAGCGCCACCGCCTCGAAGGTGTCCTTCATCTTGCGCCGGTCGAGATAGTCCGGAACCGAATTGGAGCCCACGGTAACGCCCACCTTGGGGTAGGCGTTGTAGGTGGCGACCAGGCGATTCGATTCCGGGAAGGGCAGCGGGGAGAGCAGGACAGTGTTGACTACGCTGAAGATGGTGGTGTTGACGCCGATCACCAGCGCCAGGGTCAGCAGAACCACCAGGCTGAACGTGCGATCCTGCTTCAGCCCCAAGAGAACGTGCTTGATCTCACGCCAGAACGAGCCCATAGCCTTTCCTCCGCAAGTGCGCGACGCACTACACAACGCGCGAAATCGGCGGAGGTTTCAGAGGGGTGCTGGGCTGGGAGCCAGGAAGGCCGAGAGGAGACGGGATGTTCCTTCATGTCCTTGAAGCGAGGCACGTTGGCGACCCTCGGATCTGGCTGCGGTGCAACGACGGTTCTGCGGGCACGGTTGATTTGGCCTCTGAATTGACCGGGCCAGTCTTCGAGTCGCTGCTGGACCTGGAGCGATTCTCGTCCCTCAGAGTGGCCCACCACACCGTGTGTTGGGACAACGGCGCCGACTTCGCTCCGGAGTTCCTGCGCCAGCGTCTGGTCCTGGCCGCCTAGCTTTTCGCCGCTTCCCCGCGGGCCCGGCGGCGGGCCTCCAGGGTCTGGAAGCTCTCCTCGGGGAGGGCCTCGAGCAGGTCGAGAATCTCCCCCACGGAGGCAGTCTCCCGCAGGCGGATCCACAACAGGCCGAGCGAGAGGATCGGGCCCGGAGAGAGCACCCGCTGGCCCACCACGGTGGTCTCGTGGTCGCGCAGCTCGATCAGGCTGCTCCACTGCTGATGGCCCACTCGCGCCAGATCCTGGGCGAAGGTCCAGGCCTCGTCCCGCGCCACCTCGAGGCTGAAGCGCACCAGCTCCTGGCCGATGCGGCCGCCCAGGCGGTCGAGCCAGGCGATCGCCGGCGAGACGCGCCCCACCACTGCCTCCACCCCGGCCACCAGCGAGAAGAGGATCTCGTTGATGCGCTCGAAGTCGTCCTGGAGTGAAGCGAGCTCGGCGCCGGGAGCCACGGTTGCCGCAGCGATGCCGAGATCCAGGTTGATGTGCGCGTTGATGCCCAGAAGCAGGTGCTGGAGCAGGATCGGCCGCCACTTCTCGGCGGCCGAGAAGGCGAGCTGCCAGGCCTCGGTGGGCCGCTTTTCCTCCTGCCAGCGAGCGAGGGCGCCGAGGTAGCGGTTGGCGAACACCACATCCAGCCGCTCCATGCGCGGGCCGTCGGCGAAATAGCCCTGGGCGATGCCAGCCTTCACCCGGGCCGTGACCTTGCGGTAGAGCGCGGCGAAGAAGCCCAGCCGGCTCTGCTGCTGCCGGGCGCTCGCGATGATGCCGTCGAGGGCCTGCAGCACTTCGTCGATCGAACGGGCGATCTCCGCGTCGCCGAACGCCATCGCCGATCCTCCTCGGTCAGGGGGCCCGCAGGTTACTACAGCTCGGGGCAGCCAGCTCGAAATCTCAGCATCTCGGTATAGACTCCCATGAGGCCTCCTCACAATGAGCGCTACCGAGCGTTCGAAGGTCTTGCAAGTGGCGGACGGATCGTGCTTGACACCCTGAGCGCCGCAGAAGTCCAGCGGGCCCTGGGCGGGGACTCCACGGCCCTCGCGAGCCTGGTGCGAGGCCTCACGCCGGTGATCCAAGGGCGGGTGGCCCGGGCTCTGCTGGCTCGCCGCAGCGGCTGGGCAGCCGGGCGCTCCGTGCGCCAGGAAGTGGAGGACCTCACCCAGGAGATCTTCCTGCAGCTCTTCGCCGAGGATGGCAAGATCCTGCGCAGCTGGCAGCCGGAGCGGGGGCTCTCGCTCGGCGGCTTCGTCGCCCTGGTGACGGAGCGGCAGACGGTATCCATCCTGCGCACCGGCAAGCGCAACCCCTGGAAGGAGGAGCCCACGCTCGTAGAGGACCTCGACCGGCCAGCGACCGACGGCGGCCCGGAGGCGGCCACGGCCAGCCGGGAGGAGCTGAGACTGCTGCTCGAGCGCCTCGCCGAGGAGCTCACTCCGCTAGGCCGCCAGCTCTTCGACCTGCTCTTCGTGCGCGAGCTCGGGCAGGAGGAGGTGCAGCGGCGAACCGGCCTCTCGGCGGACGCGGTCTACGCCTGGCGTAGCCGCCTGCGCCGGCTGGCGGGGCGACTCTACGGCGAGATCTCAGAAATGCCCGGTGAGAAGCGAACCTCTCCCCAGGGATGGGCCTGATGAGCGACGACCGCCTGCTCTCTCAACTAGGGAAGATCGCCCGCGAGGAGCAAGAGGCCGAGCGTGCCCGGCTCGACGAGCGCTGGGATCGTCTGGCCGGCGGCGAGCTCTCGGCCGACGAGGAGGCCGAGCTCCGGGCCCTGGCGGAGGGCTCGGCCGCAGCCCGGGACGCCTACCAGGCCTTCTCGCCCCTGGGCAGCGACTTCCACGAACGGGTGGTGGCGGCGATCGAGGGCAAGAGCCCGAGCGCAGTGGCCCCCAGCCCGCCACCGGCGCTCGGAGCCAGGCCGGCGCGGCGACGGCGCGGGCTCGCCTGGACGGCCTCTCTGGGTTCGCTCGCCGCTACGTTGGTCTTCGTCCTGCTGAGATTCGTCGGTCCTGGTCCCTTGCCGATCTACCAGGCCGAACTCGGCGGCGGACTCTCGGCCGAGAGGAGCGGCCAAGGGGGCGCCGAGCCGCGCCGGTACCGGCCGGGAGATCCTGTCGTGCTGCTCCTGCGCGCCGCTACCGCCACCGATCGGAAGCCGGCCCTGCGGGTCTTTTTCGTTTGCCGAGGAGCGATCCAGCCCGAGCCCTGGCAGCCCGAGCCGGTGCGGCTTCCCGGCGGCAACCTCGAGATCCGCGGCTCGGCCGGCCTCGACATCCCGGCCTGCACCGAGCGCCTGTGGGTGGTGCTCGGCCGCCCCTCCGCCTTGCCGGACGCCGCCGTGCTCGGCCGGGCCGCGGCTTCCGGCAAGCTCGAATCTCGCTCCTGGCGGGCCATCCAGACCGCCGGGCTGGTCATCGAGGGGAGCGGCTGAGCGTTGAGCTGCCGAGGCGCTCGGCGGCGGCTCCGCGGGCTCGGAGTTCCCGCTCTCCTCGGCTGCCTCCTGGCCACTGGCTGCGGCCCGGCGGACTCGCCGGCAGCCCCGCCGTTCGCTCGCGCCGTGGAATTCGGCGGCTGCGAGACCGTGCTGCGCAGCGGGCCCACCTGCGTGCTCGACCCGGAGCACCGGCTCACCCTGTGGGCGGCCCCTCCCACCGGCAGCCGCCTCGAAGTGCGGGTGGACAGCGAGCCCCTGGCGGGCGAAGCGCAGGAAGTGGGGGAGGGCCAGCGGCTGCTCCTCGAGCTGCCGAAAGGCGCCAGCCGGCTCGAGGTGCGGGCCCGCCACCGCGAGACGGGTGAGCTCACCGCCTCCTGGACGCTGGCTCTCGCTCCCTCGAGGCGTCCGCCCTGGCTCCGCGAAGCTCCCGGCGCGCTGCAGAAGGGCGATAGCCGGGCGCTCGAAGAGCTGCGCGGGCGTCTGGCGAAGGCCGACGCTCTCGCGCGAGGCCAGGCCCTGGGCCTCCTGGGCGAGGCCGAGTACCGCTACTTCGGCCACCCCGCGGACGGGCTGGAGCACCTACGCCAGGCCCAGGCCGAGCTCGAAGCCGCCGGCTCCTGGCAGGACGAAGTCCGCTTCGGCACTCTCCGCGCTTTCCTCGCGATCCAGGCCGGCGACCACGAGGAAGCGGCCCGGGCCCTCGAGGCGTTGAAGCCGCCGGCCGTCTCCCCGGCCGAGGCGGAAGTCCAGCTCGCCTACCAGCGCAGCCTGCTCGCCACCCGGCAGGGCCTCTACCGCGTGGCCCTCGGCCCCGCCCGGCAGGCCCTCGAGCTCGCCCGCCACGCCGGCTCTCGGCGACTCGAGCTGCAAGTACGCCAGCATCTCGCCAACCTCGAGCGCCGGCTCGGCCACGGCGTCCTAGCCGAGCGGCAATTCGGCGAGCTCCGCGGCGAGCTCGAGCGCAGCCCCTCGCGCTGCGACCTCGCCCTCTTCCTCAACAACTGGGGCTGGGACCTGCTGCTCGCCCGCGAGGCCGGCCGGGCGAGCGGGGATCCTCTGCCTCTGCTGCGCGAATCCGATGCCCTCTTCCAGCAGGAGAGCGGCTGCCCGAACCTCGCCGCCATGCGCATGAACGGGCCGATCAACCTGGCCTTCGCCCAGCTCCAGGCCGGCCGGCTCGACGAGGCCGGGGCCGAGCTCCGGCGAGCCCGAGGACTGGCGCCAAAGGACGCTCTCTTCCGCCCTCAGGAGCTCTGGTGGTCCGAGCTCGCCGGTCGGTTGGCTCTGCGCCAGGGGCGGCGGGAGGAGGCCCGGCGGGCGTTCCGTGCCGAGTCGAGCCTGGCCTGTGCGCCGGCCCAGGCTCCGGACCTGGTGGCCTGCCGGCGCGCCGAGCTGGGGCAGGGCGAAGTCCAGTGGGCCGCGGGCGACCGACCGGGTGCCCTGGCCCACTTCGAGGTGGCCGAGCGGCTGCTCGAGAGGCAGGCCCGGCACATTCCCTATTACGCCGCCCGCGAGAGCTTCCTGGCCGAGCACGAGGCCGGTACGCGCCGCCACCTCGAGCTCTTGCTCGAAGCCGGCCGCGAGCGCGAGGCCTTCGAGCTCGCTCGGCGGCACCGCCGCCGGGTGCTGGGGCCGCTCGCCACACTGCGGGCCCGGAGCCCCGAGGAGAGAGCGGAGCTCGGGCGGAGTTTCGCTTCGAAGCGGGCGGAGCTCGGGCTCGGCAGCGACGACCGGCCGGACGAACGCCTGCTCGCTCTGGATGAGCTCCAGCGCCTGCGCGCTCGCCGAGAGACCGCCGAGCAGAGCCTCCTGGCCGGGCTCGACTCCCGCCTGGCAGAGCTCCAGGCTCTCGCCGAGGCCGACTCGGCCGCCCCGACGGACCTGCCTCCCTTGGCCGGCGACCGGCTGGTGCTGCTCTACCAGGATCTCGGGCAGGGCCGTTGGGTGGGCTTCGGTGCTTTCCGAGGCCGGGTTCGAGCCCATCGATTCTCGCTGCCGGAGGATCCCTCGAGCCTCACCGCCGGCGAGCTCTCCCGGCTTCTGCTCGAGCCCTTCGCCGAGCCGCTGCGCCAGGGCGCCAGGGCGCTGATTCTCGCTGGCGGCGAGCTCCGGAGTGTCGACTTCCACGCCTTGCCCTGGGGCCGAGACCTGCTGCTGGCCGAGCACGAGGTGATCTACGGCCTGGACCTCGGAGCTGCGCCCTCCGCACCTGGCGAGAAGTCGGAGGCGCTGGTGGTGGGCGATCCGGATGCGAGCCTGCCGGAGGCGAAGAGCGAGGCGGCTGCCGTCGCCGAAAGGCTGGCGCAGAGCGGCTTCGCCGGCCGGGTGCGGCTCTTGGTGGGGGAAGAGGCCCGCGAGCCGGCCGTGCTCGAGGCTCTCGACGGCAGCGGCCTCTTCCACTTCGCGGGCCACGGCAGCTTCGAAGGCGTGGGAGGCTGGCTGAGCGATCTCCGGCTGGCAGCAGGTGGCCGGCTGAGGCTCGGCGACGTGCTCACCTTGCCCGAGGCGCCGCGCCTGGTGATCCTCTCCGCCTGCGACACCGCCCGTTCCTCCGAGGACGGGGCCGTGGAGGGTGTGGGCCTGGCCAACGCCTTCCTGCTGGCCGGCAGCCAGGCGGTGATCGCCGCCAGCCGGCCGGTAGGAGATCTCCCCGCGGCGGGTCTCTTCGCCGAGCTCTATCGGCGCTGGCAAGGCCACGGAGACCCCGCCCAGGCCTTCCGGGAGGCCCAGCTCGCCTGGCGCCGACAGCACCCGGAAGCGGGCTCCGAAGCCGCCTGGGCGAGCTTCCGCCTGCTCGAGCCCTGAGCTCCGCTGAAAAGCTCTGTCGAATTCTCGTTGGTTTGCGCGAAACCTTCTCGGGGTCGTCTAAGACCGAAGGTTGAGATCCACCCAAGGCCGCGATGGAGCGGCAGGGAAGCGATCCAGACGGCCTCCGGGAGGAAGAGATGAAAATTCTTCGAGGAGTGTTGGCAGTTCTCGCGTGCATCACACTTGCCCTGGCTACCGACGCCGTTCAGGCTGCCCCCGCGAAGGGTCAGCAGGCGCTCCAGGGAGGGCCGCCGGGTGTCTGTTCGGGGCCTCGCTACATCGCCAAGAGGGAAGCTGGACAGCAGGACTGCCCGCCCTGGGCAGGGCTCCACGGCGAGCCCCTCTTCGAGCACTGGCTGAATAGCCTCAGCGCCCAGAACCGCAAGCTGGCCGAGCGTCTGGAGCTCGATCGATTCTGCGTCTATCAGGCACCAGCGGCGCCCACCGAGGCGCGGGTGCCCGGGCCGGGCGACCCAGGCTCTCCCCAGGATCTCTTTCCGGCAAGGCCGGGCGAGGATGGCCCTCGGGAGGGTCTGTTCGCGGCTCCTCCGGTGCTCGATCGCGTGGCCCTCTCGGCCGCGGCCGCCTCTGAGCTCCAGCCGGACAATTGGCAGACTCTCGAGCACCGCTTCCTGGGCGAGGGCGGGGAGCTCGGTTCCGGTGTGGGTGTGGCGAGGCTCGGCCACACCCGGCTGGCGATTCTCGACACCCAGCCCACCGGCGACGGTGTGCCGGCTCCGGGCAGCTACGCCTCGCGGCACGGCTACAGCCTGGCCCACATGGCGCGGAGCCTCCTGGCGGGGATGTACTGCCAGCCCGGGCAGCGCAGCGGCTGCGGTGTGGAGATCGCAACCCGCCTAGCGATGCCGCTCAGTAGCTTCGATCCCACCACGCAGGCGGTCTGCGTGGGAGACCCGGTGGCCGAGGGCGGAGCCTTCGGGCGGATCGGCGACCTCGCAGAGGCCACCCTGGCCGAGCTGACGGACTGGCTCCACGGCCGGCGGCCGGGCGACCGACTGGTGCTCTCCCTCTCGCTCGGTTGGGACGGCGAGGCCTTCGGTGGCTATGAAGGCCGGGTGGAGAAGATGCCCGCCCCGGTCCAGGCGGCCTTCCAGGCGCTGCGCTTCGCCCGCAAGAAGGGCGTGCTGGTGGTGGCCGCGGCCGGCAACCGGAGCGCCGCCTCCTCGAGCTCCTGCCGGGCTCTTCTGCCGGCCGGCTGGGAGTTTCACCGGCCGAAGGTCTCGAGTGCTCTGCCGGGGTGGCTCGAGGGCCTTCTCTCCCGGCGTCGGGCGCCGGTGGCCTACGCGGCCGGCGGCGTCCAGGGAGACGGTATGCCCCTCGCCAACGCCCGGGCCTGCGCCCTGCCGGCGCGGGTGGCGTTCGCGGACCACGCGGTGGTG
>CALMKX010000359.1 GCA_937867335.1 uncultured Acidobacteriota bacterium | reverse complement strand
CGGCGCCGCCTGGGTGAGCGGCGTGGCCGCGGCCACCGGCGCCACCTCGGGCGGCCGGCTGGAAACGGAGCTGCAGGCCGCGAGGGCCAGCAGGAGCGGCAGGAGAAAGAGGCGGCGCAGGGCGGATTTCAGCATGGCGAGAACGATACCTCAGCGAAATGCGCCGCCGGGGGTGGGCGGCGGGCCTTATTGACCGTTTTCGAGCTCCACGGTGACGTCGAGCTGACGACCTCCCCGTTGCAGCTTCACGCGCACCCGGTCCCCCGGCCGGTTGCGTTCGAGGGCCAGGTAGAGGTCCTCGTTGGTGCGGATCGGCTTGCCCTCCACCGAGAGCACGATGTCGCCCAGCTGCACGTTGCCGCGGGGCGTCACCTTGGTGGGCCGGATGCCCGCTTCGGCCGCACCGCTACCGGCCTCGACGTCGATCACCAGGCCGCCTTCCTTGATGTCGAGCTGGCGGGCGATGCGGTCGTTGGCGAGCTCCACGCCGAGGCTGGGGCGCACCAGGCGGCCGTGGTTGATCACTTCCGGCACCACCCAGTTCACGGTGTCGACCGGGATGGCGAAGCCGATGCCGGCGTAAGCCCCCGAGGGGCTGTAGATGGCGGTGTTGACGCCCACCAGGCGGCCGGCGCTGTCGAGCAGGGGGCCCCCCGAGTTGCCCGGGTTGATCGCCGCGTCGGTCTGGATCACATCGCGGATGGGCACCCGGTTCACCGATTGGATCTGACGGCCGAGGGCGCTGATGATGCCGGTGGTCAGGGTCTGGTCGAAGCCGAACGGGTCGCCGATGGCGAACACCTTCTGGCCTACCTGCAGGTTGCGAGAGGTGCCGATCGGGATCGGCTTGAGCTGGGTGCGGGGCGCCTTGATGCGCAGCACCGCGAGGTCCTTCTCGGGGGCGGTGCCCACCAGCTCGGCGTCCCAGGTGGAGTGATCGGCGAGCGTCACGGTGGCGCTCGAAGCGTCGCGAATGACGTGGAAGTTGGTGACAATATGCCCGTCCTGGTCCCACACGAAGCCCGAGCCGGTGCCGGCTTCTGTCTCGTAGAGGTCGAGCGAGAAGAAGTCCCGGCGCATCGCTCTCGAGGTGATGTAGACCGCCGAGGGCGAGGCGCTCTGGAACAGCTCCATGGTGGAGCGCTCGTCGGCGGCGAGGTCGCCCCGGGCGGTGACTGGCCGGGGTGCGGCCTCGGGGCTGGCCAGGCTGGTATCCGCCGCCAGGCCGAGCAGGAAGCCGCTGGCGACGAGTAGGGAAGCGAGTAGGACTCGAAGGAAAAAGGGCGAGCGATGAGCGGCCATCCGGAGAATCCTCGCAGTTGAAGGCGGGGCCGCCTGCGGCTTTCCGACGGGCGGCGCCCGTGGGGCGGCGCGCTGCAAACCACGGACCATCGACAGGGCTCGAGATTCCCGGCCTGTAAGGTCTCCTCCGTCACCGTGACTACCTCTCTCAAACACCCGCGAGCTCGACGCCGCGGGTTTTCGAGGGAAGGAAGACCATGGTGCGATTCGCTTGCAGAGGGCCGATCGGATTCGCCCTGCTCGGCCTCGGCTGGTTCGCTTCCTGGGCCGCGGCGGCGCCCCCGCTCGCCACCCGGCCCTGTTTCTTGGATGGCCTGGACGAGGCAGTGCGCTGCGGCGTGCTCGAAGTGCCGGAGGACCGGCTCGCCCAGAGCCCACCGGGGCGCACGGTGGCCATCCATTTCGCGGTGGTGCCCGCCCGGCGCCGCCAGGCCCGGCCGGACCCTCTGGTGCTGCTGGCCGGCGGTCCCGGCCAGGGCTCGCTCGGCTATGCCCGGCTGGTGGCGCCCTTCTTCCGGGAGGTTCGCCGGAGCCGCGACCTGCTGTTGATCGATTTGCGCGGCACCGGCGAGTCGGGTGCGCTCGTCTGCGCCGGCCAGGACCAGGAGCTCGCCTCGCTCGCTCGGCCGTCCGAACTCGGCTTCGACGCCGAGCATTGCCTGGGAGGCGGTGCCACCGATCCCCGGCTCTACACCACCCTCGAGCAGGTGCGCGACCTCGACGCAGTGCGCGAGGCCCTGGGCTACCGGGAGATCAACCTCTGGGGCGGCTCCTACGGCACACGAACGGCCCTCCTCTACTCCCGGGAGTTCCCGGACCGGGTGCGCAGCCTGGTGCTCGATGGGGCCGTACCCCTCGAGCAGCGCTTTCCGCTCTCGGTGGCGGCAGACAGTCAACGGGCTCTCGACCGCCTGCTGGCCGACTGCCAGGCGGAGGCCGCCTGCCACCAGGCCTTCCCGACCCTGAAAGACGAGCTCGAAGGGCTCTTCTCGCGGCTTTCCGAGCGGCCGGAGCGGGTTTCCTTCCGCCACCCCCGCACCGGCCAGGCGACGGAGCTCGAGCTCGGGAAGGAGGCCTTCGCCCAGGCTCTCCGCGGCGTCCTCTATTCACCGCGAGAGAGTGCCCTCCTGCCCTGGGCGATCCACCGGGCTGCAGGCGGGGATTTCGCCCCTCTTCTCGCCATGAGCCTCGAAGTGGAGGCGAGTTCGCTGGACACCATGGCCCTGGGGCTCACCGCCACCGTGCTCTGCTCGGAAGACCTACCGCGGCTCACCGAGGCCGACATCGATGCGAGCAGCCAAGGCAGCTTCCTCGGCCGCTCGATGGTCGATGCCTGGCAAGGCGCCTGCCGCGCCTGGCCGCGGGGTCCTTTGCCGCCGCGGGTCGCGGAGCTGCTGCCCTCGGAGGCGCCGGCGTTGATCCTCTCCGGCGAGCTCGATCCGGTCACGCCGCCCCGCTGGGGCGAAGTGATGGCCCGCCACTTCCCCAAGAACCATCAAATCGTGGTCCCCGGAGCCGGCCACAACGTGTCCTTCACCGGCTGCATGCCGCGGCTGATCGCGCACTTCGTCGAGAGCGCCGGGTTCGACGGCCTCGACGCGAGCTGCCTCGCCACCCACCGCCGGCCGCCCTTCGTGGTGTCGCCTGCCGGCCCCCGGCCCTGAGGAGCCTATCCATGATCCAGATCGAAAACCTTTCCAAACGCTTCGGTCCGCTCGTGGCGGTGGACGGCGTGAGCTTCACGGCCAGAAACGGCGAGATCACCGGCCTCGTGGGGCCGAACGGCGCCGGCAAGACCACCACGCTGCGGATGCTCTACGGCCTGCTCGCCGCGGACCGTGGCCGGGCCCGGGTGGACGGCTTCGACGTCGCCCAGGCCCCGCGCGAGGCCCGGGCCCGCCTGGGG
>CALMKX010000358.1 GCA_937867335.1 uncultured Acidobacteriota bacterium | reverse complement strand
GGCCGCGTCGCCGGCGCTCGCTCTCGCCCTCGGCTTGTTGTGGCGCGCGCCCCAGAGCCTGGCTGGCTTCGCCCTCTGCGCTCTGCTCGCGGCGCCGCTGGCCCTTTCCCTCGGCGTGGCGGTGGCGGAGGCGGTGGACCTGCGTGGCGAAGCTAGCCGCCGAGCGCCTGGCTGAGGTCCTCGATCAAGTCGTCCGCGTGCTCGAGGCCTACCGAGAGGCGGAGCAAGCCTTCGGGGGCCCCTGAGCCGGGTGCCTCCACGGACTGGCGGTGCTCGATCAGGCTTTCCACTCCGCCCAGGCTGGTGGCGTTGACGAACAGCTTCACCTTCGAGGCCACGGCCAGGGCCGCCTCCCTCCCGCCCCGAATGTTCAGGGAGAGCATGCCGCCGAAGGCCTTCATCTGCCGGCGGGCGATCTCGTGCCCCGGGTGGGAGGCGAGGCCCGGGTAGTACACCGCTTCCACGCGGGGGTGGCCCTCGAGAGCCTGAGCGATGCGCAGCGCCGCCGCCGAGTGGTGGGCCACGCGACAGGCGAGCGAGCGCAGGCCCCGCAGCACCAACCAGCTCGAAAACGGCGAAGCGGTGGAGCCCAGCACTTTGCGCACCCGCCAGAGCTCCTCCACCCGCTCCCCGCCGCGCCGGAACACCAGCGCTCCGCCCAGCACGTCGCTGTGCCCGCCGAGGTACTTGGTGGTGGAGTGGAAAGCCACATCGGCCCCCAGCTCGAGGGGGTTCTGCAGCGCCGGCGAGGCGAAGGTGGAGTCCACCACCAGCTCGGCTCCGGCGTGATGCGCGAGGCCCGCCAGGGCGGCGATGTCGGCGATCTTGATCAGCGGATTCGACGGGGTTTCGATCCAGATCGAGCGGGTGTTGGGCCGCAGCGCGGCTCCCACCGCCGCGAGATCGCCGGTGTCCACCAGGGTCGTTTCGATCCCCCAGCGGGGCAGGAAATCCCGAGCCATGGTGCGGAAATCCCAGTAGCTGTTCTCCTGAAGCAGGATGTGCGAGCCGGCCGGCAGGGTTTGCCAGTAGGCCGCGCCGGCCGCAAGGCCGGAGGCGAAGACCAACGCCCGCTCGCCCCCCTCCACGGCGGCGAGGGCGGTCTCCAGGCGGTCCTGGGTGGGATTGCCGTAGCGGGCATAGACGAAACCGTGGGGAGACTCCCCGGCCGGGCCGTGCTCGAACGTGGTGGAAAGGTGGATGGGCGGGGCGACGGCGCCGGTCTCGGCGTCGACCTCGGCTCCGGCGTGGACGGCGATGGTCTCGAAGCGCATGGGGCGGATCTCCAGCAGAGAGAGCCGGAGTCTATCCTGTCGCCCCGGCCCGGCGGCTCGGCGCTGCTAAGATCCGCGCTCAGGACACCGCCTGATCTTCGAGGCCCAGAGCGGAACTGCACCAGCTGGAGGAGCACCGTGGCCCCGACAAGCGCGCAGGCCGAGACGCGGTATCGGCTCCGGGGGCAGGTGGGATCGCGCCTGCGGACGTTCCCCCTGCAACCCGGTGAGAACACCCTCGGCTCGCTCGAGGGCAACGACATCTGTCTGCCGGTTTCCGAAGTCTCGCGCCAGCACGCGATCCTCCGAGTGGGCCGCGGGATGGTGCGCGTGGAGGACTGCAACAGCCTCAACCACGTGTTCGTCAACGGCGCGCGGGTGCAGCTGGCGCCGGTGCATCCGGGGGACGTGATCTCCTTCGGACCGGTGGCCCTGGCCCTCGAGGAGCTCGCCCCCGGGGACGATCAGCTGGCGATCCACCTGCTCGAGCCGGAGGAGCCGGCGGCCGCCGCGGAGCCGGCCCGGGTACTGCCCGGCCAGGTGACCGCAGCGCACAAGCGCCCCGGGGACGACGGGCCGATGGCCTTGCTCGAAGAGTGGCTGAGTCGGCTCACCGCGGGGCCGGTGCACGGCGTCGAGCCGCTGCTCGAGGCGCTCGCCCGCACCCTCTGGGCAGAGGGCGCGGTACTGCTCGAGGGGCCTCCCGGCCGGGAGCCGGTGGTGAGAGCGAGCCACGGAGCGCTGCGGGACCTCGGGCCGGACTCTGCCCTCGCCCGCCAGCTCGCTCAGCGCGAAGCCCGCGAGGCAGGGCCGCTTTCGACCGGCAGCCTCCAGGAGCCGGGGGAGGTGGCCTTCGCCTGCTACCGGCCAGCCGGTGGGCCGCCTCTGTGGCTGTTGGTCTTCGCGCCCTTCGAGCTCGCCTCGGCGAGCCGGATTCTCGCCTTGAGCCTCCTGCTGCTCTCCTGGGCGAGCCAGCTCGAGGTCGTCGCCGGAGGCGGGCCCGGTGAGCGGGAGCTCCCGGGCCTGCATTTGCCGGAAGGCTTCGTGCGCGGCCCGAACGCCGCCATGCGCCTTCTGCTCGAGCAGCTGCCGCACTTCGCCGAGGGCGATTCGGCGATCCTCATCCTGGGCGAAACCGGAGTGGGCAAGGAGCTGATCGCCAAGGCGGTCCACCTCTCCTCGCGCCGGGCCGCCGGGCCGTTCGTGCAGCTCAACTGCGCCACCCTCCCCGAGGGCCAGGTGGAAGCCGAGTTCTTCGGCGTGGCCAAGGGCGCGGCCACCGGCGTGGACGCCCGCTCCGGTGTGCTCCAGGAAGCCGACGGCGGCACCCTGTTCCTGGACGAGATCGGCGAGCTGCCTCTCACGTTCCAGGCCAAGCTGCTCACCGCCCTCGACCACCAGCGCATCCGCCCCCTGGGTGGCAAGGAGATCAAGGTCAACGTGCGCATCGTGGCGGCCACCAACCAGAACCTCCTCGCCGCCATGCAGGAAGGCAAGTTCCGGCCGGATTTCTACTTCCGGCTGAGTGGCGCCGAGCTGCGGGTGCCGCCGCTGCGCGAGCGAGTCGACGACCTGCCCGCCCTGGTGAGCCACTCCCTCCGCCTCTCGGCCCTCGCCCGCCAGAAGGGACTCCGGGGCGTCACGGCCGCGGCGCTCGAGCGCCTGCGCCGCTACGGTTGGCCGGGAAACGTCCGGCAGTTGAAGCAGCTGCTCGAGCGCCTGGTGCAGCGCTGCCCCGCGGGCGAGGCGATCGAGCTCGCGCTGGTGCGGGAGGAGATCGACTCCGCCCCGGCCATGCCGGAGCCGGCCGCCGAGCCCAACTTCGACCTCAACCTGCCGCGCCGGGTGGGGGCGCTCGAGCGAGAGCTGATCCTCGCAGCCCTGGAGCGTGCAGGCGGCAGCCGCAGGCGGGCCGCCTCGATTCTCGGCATCGCCCGCAACACCTTGATGCGCAAGCTCCAGGAGCTCGCCATCGAGGCTCCGGCCGAGGTGGCTCCGGAAGCGGATTGACCGCTCTTTCGCCTTGGTGGGCGATGGCAAGAAAGCTCCGTTCCGAGGCCGCGCCGTGAGGAGGCACGGCCCGGCCTCGAAACGGAGGCTGGTGAAACCTCGAGCGCCCTGACTAATGAACCGTCAGCGAGTCGTTTTGGAAATCGTCGGAAAGGCGGTAGTGGCTGCTGAGCTGGACCACGCAGTCCAGGTTGCTGGCGATGTAGTGATCGAGCTCGCCGTCCTCGCGAACGTAGAGCTCCAGGGTGTCGCTCGAATTCGGATGGTCGAAGTGCACTTCCAAGACCCTGAATCGCTCCCCCCGCACCACCTGGTCTTCGAGTCGGCGAAGCTGGCAGCTGCCGCCGGGGACGCCGCGGAAGGTCTGGGTGAAGGGACTGGCGAAGTCGAAGCGCTGTACCAGGAGGAGCGGGAAGTAGAGGCCGCCCTCGAGGGCGAAGTAGACGTCCCGCCGAGGGATGGCGAAGCGGCCCTTCTCCGTGCCGGACTCGTCCGCCGCCACCACCACGGTTTCCTCTTCGGTGAAGTTGGCCATCACGGCGGTTTCGCCCACCGCGGCGATCAGGCGGCGGGGAGTCCAGTCGGCGTCCAGCCAGAAGGTGGAAGCCTGCTCCGCTTCCGGGCGGCCAAGGGTGGTTTGCCGGGCCTGCACCACGATGGTTCCGGCCTTCTTGAGCACCGAGAACTCTTCGCAGGCGAGTCGGGCTCCGGTGCTGCGATCGGTGGCGAGGTACCAGCCGCGACTCAGGATCTGTGCTTGCTCCATGGCCCCCCCTTGGATGTCGTCGGTCGTCTTCGCAGTCGTCGGTGAAGCGATGGCTCGGTGTTACAGCAAGGGTAATGCCAGGACTCCGAAGCATAGGCCACCCCCGCGGATTGGGCCTCGAGGCGTGGGGAGGTAGGCATCCGGTCCGTTCGCCGGCTGCTTGGGAAGCGTTTCCCCTGGCTCCAGATTGGAGCCAGCTGGCTTCAGCTTGGAGCCAGCCGAGCCGGCGAGGGTCGCGCCGGGTGGATCAGAAGCGAGTGGGGCTGAAAGGCGTGAGGTCGAGGGGCGGGGTCTCGCCCAGGATCTGCGCCGCGAGAATCTCCCCGGTGGCGGTGCTCAAGCTCACCCCCAACATGTTGTGGCCGGCGGCCAAGTAGAGGCCCGGGATCTTGGGGGCGGGCCCGAGCAGGGGGAGGTCGTCGGGTGTCATCGGGCGCCAGCCGTACCACTCCTCCCGCGCGTTCTGGGGCACCAGGCCCGGTAAATACACCTGCGCGCCGCGCCAGAGAGCTTCCAGCCGCACGCGGTTGAGCCGGGTGTCGTAGCCGGCGAACTCCATGGTGCTGCCCACGCGGATCTGGCTGGCCCAGGGAGTGACGGCCACCTTGTGTTCCTCGAACAGCAGCGGGATGCGCGGAGCCGCCTCCGGCCGGGCCACCGTGATGGTGTAACCCTTGCCCGGCTGGATGGGAATTCGGAGACCCAACTGTTGAGAAAACCGCGGAGACCACGAGCCGAGGGCCAGGATGCCGTAGCGCCCCCGCCGGAGTCCCTTCGAGGTCGCAACCTCCAGGCCGTCCGCTGCCGCGGCGATGCTGTGGACCTCGCAGCCCTCTTCGATTTCGCCGCCCTGCTCGCGTACCCGTCGGGCGAGCTCGACCACCAGGCGGTCCGGCCTCAGATGGGCGTCGATGGGGAAGAAGCGGCCTCCCGCGAGGCCCTCGCACAGGGCCGGCTCGAGGCGCCGCAGCTCGCTTCCGGCCACCGCCTGGATCTCGATACCGTGCTCGGCGAGGGCGGAGTCGAAGGCCCTGCTCTCGGCGAGTCCCGCCTCGGTCTGGTAGACCATCAAGAGGCCGGCGGCGGCGAATTCGCAGTCGAGGCCCTCGCGCTCGATGAGCTCGCCCAGGAGCTGCCGCGAGAGGTTCAGCAGGGCAGCCTTGGCGGCAAGGCCGCGGGCCACGTCCCGGGGGTTGCAACGGCGGAAGAAGTCGAGTCCAAAGCGAGCGAGAGCCGGGTCCAGCCGCGGCCGCACGTAGAACGGCGAGTCCTTGCGGAACATGGAACCGAGTGCCTTCGCCACCATGCCCGGCTGGGCCAGGGGCGGGGCATGGCTGGGGGTGATCAGCCCGCAATTGGCCCAGGAGCTGCCGGCCCCCACCGTGGCCTTCTCGAGCACCGTCACGCGGGTCCCGCGCCGCAGCAGGGAGACGGCGCACGACAGGCCGATCACCCCGCCGCCGAGAATCAGAACCTCCGCCTTGCTACCCTGGCTCACGCCACCGCCTCCGCCGGGCGCCCGGTCCTCGCATTTCGTTGTCCTCTGAAGAGGGCGAGCTTCTGGTGACACTAGGACGGTTCGCCCGCCCTGTCAAAGCTCGGCCGGCCTGCTAGATCCTCCACGGGCCTTCTTTGTATGCTTCGCTTGGTTTTCGGAGGGTGTCAGCCATGGAGATTCAGCAGGCTCGAATCGTTCTGCGGGCCAAGGATTTCGACCGCACGACGCAGTTCTACGGGGAAACCCTGGCCCTGCCGCGGCTGTCGAGCTGGGAGCGGGAGGAGGGCCGAGGTGCCACCTTTCTCGCCGGCGCGATGGTGATCGAGGTGCTCGGGCGTACCCGCGACGAGTTGGGCGACCTGCGCGACGAGGTGTACGACTACGAGGGCCCGGAACAGAAAATGATGGTCGCCCTGCAGGTGCCGTCGGCCCAGAAGTCCTACGAGGAGCTGCAGTTCCGCCAGAAGAACATCCCCGGCGGGCTGCGCCGGGATGTGGACGGCTCCCTGCTCTTCGAGACTCACGACCCCGACGGCGTGAAGATCCAGTTCCGCGAGAGCTAGCCGGAAGGCAAGAGAGCCGGGGCCCGGAGGCCCCGAGCCCTGGGGGGAAGGGGCCCGCGCCAGGGCGCGAGCGGGGGAAGGGTGCCTGGCGAGCTGGTTGGGCCCGCAAGCCCGAGCGCGAATGCGCTCGGCCCGGGCCCGGCAAGCCGGGCCACCGGTGGTGGCCCTGGTTTCTAGAGATACGAGCCAGCTCGCCTGCCCGTTCATTCCTTGAATCGAACCCGCGCCATGCCCGAAGAGCCGACTCCCCCCCTCGAGCAAGACCCCGAAGCCTGGCAGCGCCTCGGCCAGGCCCCAGGCCAGTGCCGCACCTGCCAGCACGCCCGCCTCCTCGCCTCCGCCCGCAGCACCTTCCTGCGCTGCAGCCGCTCCGACACCGACCCCCGCTTCCCCCGCTACCCCGGCCTGCCGGTGCGGGGGTGCGAGGGGTATGAGGCCTATCCCTCCTCTGAGCAGGCCTGAGCTACGAAGGCGGAGCTCCCGAACGCCCGAGATCCGGTAGCCGCTCGAAGTCCGCGTCCTCACCCGCTTCGGGCATGGCTAGGAGAAGCTCTTTCAGCCCGCGGGGGGGCTGGGCCGCGGCCCCAGGCTGCTCAGGCAGGCCTCCGTCTTGGTCTAGGGCACTCGGATGGGCCACGGGCCCCTCCTTTCGCGAGTGAGCCAAGAATAGAACGCCTCAGGGCTGGCCAGGGCCCTCGAAGCGCCCGCTGCCCTGGTACACTCCCGCCGCCATGCCGAAGCGTGAAGACCTCCGTTCCATCTTGATCGTGGGCTCCGGGCCGATCGTGATCGGCCAGGCCTGCGAGTTCGACTACTCCGGAACCCAGGCCTGTCGGGTGCTGCGCCGGGAGGGGTACCGGGTGATCCTGGTCAACTCCAACCCGGCCACCATCATGACCGACCCGGAGTTCTCGGACTCCACCTACGTCGAGCCCCTCACGCCGGAAATCCTCGAGAAGATCCTCGAAAAGGAGCGGCCGGACGCCTTGCTGCCCACCGTGGGCGGGCAGACCGGCATCAACCTGGCGTTGGCCTTGGCTGACTCCGGGGCCCTCGAGCGGTTGGGGGTGGAGCTCCTGGGAGCGGGAGTGGAGGCCCTCAAGCTGGGGGAGGACCGCCTGCTGTTCAAGGAGGCCATGGAGGAGATCGGCCTCCGGGTGCCCAGGAGCGGTTATGCGGGGACCCTCGAAGAGGCCCGGCAGATCGCCGGCGAGATCGCCTTCCCGATCATCATCCGGCCGAGCTTCACCCTGGGCGGGGAAGGTGGCGGCGTGGCCTACAACCGCGACGAGCTCGACGAGATCGTCACCGCGGCGCTCGCCGCGAGCCCCACCAGCCGGGTGCTGCTCGAGGAATCCGTGCTCGGCTGGAAGGAATTCGAGCTCGAGGTGATGCGGGACCGCCTGGACAACGCCATCGTGGTCTGCTCGGTGGAGAACTTCGACGCCATGGGCGTGCACACCGGGGATTCGATCACCGTGGCCCCGCAGCAGACCCTCTCGGACCGCGAGTACCAGCAGATGCGCGACGACGCCTTCAAGGTGATCCGTCGCGTGGGGGTGGCCACCGGCGGCTCGAACATCCAGTTCGCGGTGGACCCGGCGAGCGGCGAGCGGGTGGTGATCGAGATGAACCCCCGGGTGTCGCGCAGCTCGGCGCTGGCCTCGAAGGCCACCGGCTTCCCGATCGCCAAGATCGCCGCCCTCCTCGCGGTGGGCTACACCCTGGACGAGATCGCCAACGAGATCACCGGCGCCACCTTCGCCGCCTTCGAGCCCACGCTGGACTACACGGTGGTGAAGATCCCCCGCTGGGCGTTCGAGAAATTCCCCACCACCCCGGCCACGCTGGGCACCTCGATGAAGTCTGTGGGCGAGGTGATGGCGATCGGCGCCACCTTCCGCGAGGCGCTGATGAAGGGCCTCGCCTCCCTCGAGCTCGACGGCACGCTGGAAGACCGCGAGCGCCGCATGTCGGACCCGGTGAAGCTCGCCTCGCGGCTTTCGATGCCCAACTGGGAGCGGCTCTACGCCATCTTCGCCGCCCTGCGCCAGGGCATGACGGTGGAGCAGGTCTCGGCCCTGACGCGCATCGACCGCTGGTTCCTGGAGGAGATCCGGGGCCTGGTGGAGCTCGAAGCGGAACTCGCCTGCTGGGACCTGGGCTCCCTGCCGCCGGCGCTGCTGGCCCGCGCCAAGCAGGATGGCCTCACAGACGCCGCCATCGCCCGGCGCCTCGGCTGTGGCGCGGA